>NZ_JBSFDW010000003.1:0-24883 GCF_053594115.1 Streptomyces sp. NPDC001970
AGTCCGGGACGGACACGGACGGATCGCACCTCACGCGTGGTGCTGCCGTAGCCTCGATGCCGACGCGGCCGAGCGCTTCGCACAGCGGCACCGACGCCGGCGTCAAGCCGGCCGGGCGTCCGGTGCCGGCACTCGCCGGGCCAACGCGGCCCCTCCGGCGCCCAGTTCGCACCCAACCCGGCCCGAAAGCAGCCGCGCACCGGGCGCCTGCAGCGCGCCTCCACCGCCGTCCGTCGCCGCGATCCCGAGGGGAATCGCGACGACCGCGGCGAGCGTGGCGAGTCGGTGTGCGTAGGCCGTGCGTCCATCCTCGGGGCCCTGCGCCGGCCCCGGACGAGCCGAAGATGAGGGAAGGCTTCTTCAGGCGCGGGGACTTCGCACGGCCGGAAAACCCTACGCGTCCAGCCCGATCGCGAACGCCGCCTCCAGGTCGTGCTGCGAATACGTACGGAACGCGACGTGCGTGTCCGTCGCCTCGACGCCCGGGATCTTGCTGATGCGGCCCGGGATGATGTCCGCCAGGTCCTCGTGCCGGGTCACGCGCACCATCGCGATCAGGTCGTACGTACCGGTGACGGAGTAGACCTCGCTGACGTTCTCCACCGACTTGATCGACTCGGCGATCTCGGGGATGCGGTCCACGCTGGTCTTGATGAGCACGATCGCGGTGATCACGGCTGGCTGTCTCCCTCGGTGGCCGTGGCTTGGGCTTTCACTCTAGCGGCCTGCCGGAAACGCCCCCACGCGTAGAGAAAGCCGATCCCGAAGCCCACCAGATGCGCCAGATACGCCACCCCCGGCCCCGACGACGTGCTCTGCGCCTCCGCCAGCCACTGCAGGGCGAACCAGAAGATCAGCACGATCCATGCGGGGAACCGCAGCGGCAGGAAGAACAGAAAGGGGTAGAGGCTGGTCACCCGGGTTCTCGGGAAGAGGCACAGGAACGCACCCAGTACCCCCGAGATCGCCCCGGACGCCCCCACCAGCGTCTGCGTGGACTCGGCGTTCGCCGCGGCGAACGCGAGGAGGGCCAGATATCCGCAACCGACGTAGAAGAGCGCGAACTGCACATGCCCCATGCGCTCCTCGGCCATCGCGCCGAAGACATAGAGGAACAGCATGTTGCCCAGCAGATGCAGCCAGCTGCCGTGCAGGAACAGCGCGGTCAGCGGGGTGAGCAGGGCTCGTGGGGAGCTGCGCATCAGCTCGTTGGGGATGACGCCCCAGCGTTCGAAGTAGGACATCGTCGACGCGAGCAGCGTGTCCCCGGTCCCGTATGCCGGGTTGAACCCGGAAGTCGGACCGATGAGGAACAGCAGACAGCACAGGCCGATCACGCCGTAGGTCACCACGGGTCCCGTCCGCCGGTCGATCATGCCCAGAGCATGGCGTACCGGGAGCGACGGGGACGGACCGCCTCGCCGTGTCCCGGCCTGCCACGGAGGTCGTAGGGTTACGGGCAGTAGGCACGACGAGACGAGGACGGCATGATGACGACGGTTCCCACACCGACGGCCACCACGCGGTGGCGGTGCACGCTCTGTGGCAATCTCACCCGCTTCGATGTGACCCGCTCGTCCAAGGTCGTCGAGTACGTCCATCTGGACCTGGCAGGAGAACCCACGGTGGAGGAGCGCGAGGTGGTCAGTGAGACCATCGAGTCGGTCCGCTGCCGCTGGTGCAATGCGGTGGATCAGATCGAACTGGTGGACAGGCCGGGTACCGGTTCCTGACGGGAGCCGTCGCGGCGGAGACGGTAGGGGTGACGAATTGTGGAGCAGCCTGACAGCGGCGCAGGACCGGCCGGTGCGGCCGGTGGCGCCGCCGAGGCGCTCGACCGCCCGCTGCCCGAGGGCGTACGGCACCGGGTCGTCGCCCTCGTGTCCGACGCGTTCGGTGGGCTGACCGTCAGCGATCTTCCCACCCAGCTGCGGCAGTACGCCCGGTTCACCCCGTCCCGTCGTGCCAAGTTCGCGGGCAACGCCATGGCCGCCGCCCTCGAGACCGATCCGGTGTTCCGGCAGCGCATCGGCGAGCGGCTGCGCGAGTCGCAGCCGGATCTGGCCGGGGCGCTGGAGTCCGGCGCGCCGCCCGCGGCCGCCGACCCCGTCGACGTGGCAGCGGCCGCCTATGTGCTGCGCCCGGGCGGCTGGGTGAAGCTCGTGGCCGCGGCGGGCGAGGAGGCCCAGCGCGCCGACGCCGAGCGCGTCGACGAGGAGACCCGGCGCGAGCTGGAGCGGCTCCGCGAGGAGGTCGACCGGCTCAGGGTGCAGACCAGGTCCGAGACCGAGCGGCTGCGCACCGAACTGGAGGCCGCCCGAAAGGAAGCCGAATCGCTTCAGCGCAAGCTGCGCAGCGCCCAGAGCGATGTGAAGCGCGGCGAGGCGGCCCTGCGCCGCTCCGCCGCCGAGCACGAGACGGCGAGGGCCGAGGTGCAGGCCCAGTTGTCCGCGGCGGAGAGCGAGACCCGGCGGCTGAAGGCACGGCTCGGCGAGGTGGAGTCGGCGCTCGAGGTGAGCCGCAGGGCCGCCCGCGAGGGCCGCTCGATCGAGGACATGCGGGTCCGGCTGCTGCTCGACACCGTGCTCGACGCGGCCCAGGGGCTGCGCCGCGAACTGGCCCTGCCACCCGCACTGCTGCACCCCGCCGACACCGTCGACGCGGTCGAACCGGGCCGGATGACCCCCAAGGACATCGCGGCGCGAGCGCTCTCCGAGACCGACCCGGCGCTGCTCGACCAGCTGCTCGCCCTGCCCCAGGCGCATCTCGTCGTGGACGGTTACAACGTCACCAAGACCGGCTATCCGACGATGCCGCTGGAGAAGCAGCGGCTGCGGCTGCTCGGCGGACTGGCGATGCTCGCCGCGCAGACGGGCGCCGAGATCACCTGTGTCTTCGACGGGGCGGAGCTGGCCGCACCCGTGCTGCTCGCGCCGCCGCGTGGGGTGCGGGTGCTGTTCTCCAAGCCGGGGGTGACCGCGGACGAGCTCATCCGTCAGCTCGTGCGGGCCGAGCCGCCCGGCCGGCCCGTCGTCGTGGTCTCCACCGACCGCGAAGTCGCCGACGGGGTGGCGAAGGCGGGCGCCAGGCCGGTCGCCTCCGCCATGCTGCTCAAGAGGCTTTCGCGCGTTTAGTGCGCTCATGCGATGAGTGGTCCGTCTCGTAACCACTGGGCCTAATGCCCGATTTAACGGAACGTACGGTCAAGTGGCCGCTACTACGCGTGTGATGAGCGTAAAGAATGTGCTTCGCACGAGAGTTTTTTCTCATGAGGATTTGAACTGATCACAAGAAGGTCACTAGGGTCAGGCCTCGAACCTTCGCGCGGTTGATCGTCCATCCGGGATGACAGCGAAGGAACCGCCGAATTCGCCCAGTTCAGCCCATATCGGGGGAGCTGAGAGGTGCGGAGCCGGGGCATCGCCCCCCACTGCCCGGTAGGCGGCTCGAGGAAGAAGGAGCTCGCCTTCGTGGCGTCCCACCGTCGTCCCAAGCAGCCGAGCCGCACCCGTGTGACCGTGCTCACCGCGACCGCAGCCGCGGCCGTCGCCCTGTCCGCCCAGGGTGCCCAGGCCGCCCCCGCCAAGCCCAGCAAGGATGAGGTCAAGGCGAAGGTCGACGCCCTCTACCACGAGGCGGAGAAGGCCACCGAGGAGTACAACGGGGCCAAGGAGCAGCAGACCGAGCTGCAGAAGCAGGTCGACGCGATCCAGGACAAGGTCGCCCGCGGCCAGGACGAGGTCAACACCCTGCGCGACAGCCTGGGTTCGGTGGCCAGCGCCCAGTACCGCTCCGGCGGTATAGACCCGGCCCTCCAGCTCTTCCTCTCCTCCGACCCGGACACCTACCTCGACAAGGCGTCCGCGATCGACCAGCTCGGCGCCAAGCAGACCGACGCCCTGCAGGACATCCAGGCCAAGCAGCGCACGCTCGCCCAGCAGCGCGCCGAGGCGGCGAAGAAGCTCGCCGACCTCGAGGACGTGCGCAAGACGCTCGGCGAGAAGAAGAAGGCCTTCCAGGGCAAGCTCGCCGAGGCCCAGAAGCTCCTCAACACCCTGACCGCCGCAGAGCGCGCGAAGATGCAGGAGGAGGAGCTCCGCGCCAGCCGTGCCGCCGGCGACCGTGTGAACCTCGGCAACGAGGTGCCGGCCTCCCAGCGCGGCGGCGCGGCCCTCAACGCCGCCGCGACGCAGATCGGCAAGCCGTACGTCTCCGGCGCCGAAGGCCCCAACTCGTACGACTGCTCCGGCCTGACGCAGTGGGCCTACCGCCAGGCGGGCGTGGGCATCTCGCGCACCACCTACACCCAGCAGAACGACGGCGTGAAGATCGGCCGCAGCCAGCTCAAGCCGGGCGACCTGGTCTTCTTCAACGGCCTGTCCCACGTGGGTCTGTACGCGGGCAACAACCAGATCCTGCACGCGCCGAAGCCGGGTGCGTCGGTCCGTTACGAGTCGATGGACTGGATGGGCACGTTCCAGTTCGGCGTCCGGATCTGACCCTGCGTCCGGACCGGGTCCGGACCGCGTCCGGGATGCGCATCTGACGCCCAATCGGGCGAATTGCCGCACCATCCGCTGACGGTACGCCCCGCCGGTGACCTTGAGGTCTCCTGCGGGGCGTCACTGTTCGTGCTCCGTACGGCTCTTGGCCGCCCCGTAGTCGCACGGCTACTCTCTGCCGCGCAATGGCCGACTGGCCGTTGTGTCCAGCGGAAGGGAGTACGGCTCCTGTGGCGTCCCATCGCCGACCCACCCCGTCATCCGGGATCCCCGGTTTCCAGCGAGGTGCCCGGGTCACCCTCCTGTCGGCCGCGGCGGCCTCCACGGCGGCCGCGCTCGGCGCGGCACCGGCCGGGGCCGAACCGCGTGACACCCCCGGCACTGCACGGGCCGAGGTCGACCGGCTGTACGAAGAGGCCGAGAAGGCAACGGAGCAGTACAACAAGGCCGACGAGCGGGCGGACCGGCTGCGCGAGGAGGTGGCCGCGGCTCGGGACAGCGCGGCACGCGGGCAGGAGGTCATCAACCGGAAGCGGGGAGCGCTCGGTTCGGTGGCGGGAGCCCAGTACCGCTCCGGCGGCGTGGACCCCGCCCTGGTGCTGCTCCTGTCCGAGGACCCGGACACGTATCTCGAGAAGGCCGAGCTCCTCGACCGGCTCAGCGAACGCCAGGCGGACGCCCTGCGCGACCTCCGGCGCGCCCAGCGCACCATGGCCCAGCAGCGCGCGGAGGCCACCCGCAAGCTCGCCGAGTTGGAGAGCTCCCGCTTCGCCGTCGCCCGGCACAAGCGGACCGTCGAGGGGAAGCTGACCGCGGCGCAGCGCCTGCTGAACACGCTTCCCGCCGACGAGCGCGAGGCCTACACCCGCGCTTCCCGCTCCGGCCGCAACGGCGCACTGCCCGACCTGTCGGGCGGCCTCGGCCCCTCGTCGCCGCGGGCCGCAGCCGCGTTCATGGCCGCGCGGAGCGTGGTCGGCAAGCCCTACATCTGGGGTGCCAACGGGCCGGGCGCCTTCGACTGCTCCGGGCTCACCCAGTGGGCGTACGCGCAGGCGGGCGTCGGGCTGCCGCGCACCTCCCAGGCGCAGCGGTACGCCGGCCGGCAGGTGCCCCTGTCCGAGGCCAGGCCGGGCGACCTCGTGACGTACCGCTCCGACGCCAGCCACGTCGGGATGTACGTCGGCAACGGGCAGGTCGTGCACGCGCCCTACCCCGGGGCCTCGGTCCGCTACGACCCCGTGGGGATGATGCCGATCGCCGCGGTGACCCGTCCCTGACGATGTGACCGTACGATCGGCAGGGTGGCTGGTCAGGGAAGAGTCCGGAAGGCGGCCTGCGGTTTCGTGGCCGCGGGACTGCTCGCCCTGTCCGGCTGCGCCGCCGGGCAGGCCCCGCAGGACACCACGCGCCAGGAGATCCAGCGCACGCTCGACGCCCGGGCGGCGGCGGTGCTGGATCACGACGCGGGGGCGTTCCGGACATCCGGCGCGGGCGGGGCGGCCGGGCGCGAGGAGTTCGAGAACCTCGCGGACGTGCCGCTGCGGTCGTGGGAGTACCGGCTGGCCGAGGTGCGCCGCACCGGTGACCGGGCCACCGCCGACGCCCAGCTCAGGTACCGCATCGACGGCTACGACACCGCGCCCGTGACCACCGCCCGCACCCTGGAGCTGGCCGAGCGCGACGGCCGCTGGTACGTCACCGACGACCGCCCCGGCCGTGACGGCGCCCAGCAGCTCTGGCAGCAGGGCGACGTCGGCGTCGTGCGCGGCGAGCACAGCCTGGTCCTCGGCGTCGGCCAGGACCGCGCCCGGCTGCGGCAGATCGCCTCGGACGCCGACCGTGCCGTGCCCGCGGTCTCGGCCGCCTGGCCGGGGCGGTGGGCGGGCCGGGTGGTCGTCCTCGTCCCGGACTCGCTGGACGCGATGGGCAGGCTGCTCGGCGCACCCGCCGCGGGGTACCGGGGGATCGCGGCGGTCACCACGGGCGAGACCGGGGGCAGTGGGGCGGCTCCGGCGGACCGCGTGATCGTGAACCCCGAAGCGTACGGAGCACTGGGCGGGTTCGGCCGCCGGTTCGTGCTCACCCATGAGACGACCCACGTCGCCACCCGCGCGCACACCTCAGCGGCCACCCCGATGTGGCTCTCCGAGGGCTTCGCCGACTGGGTCGCCCACCGCGGCACGGGCCGCACCGCCGGCCAGACGGCCCCCGAACTCCAGCGTGCCGTACGCGCGGGCGACGTGCCCCGAGGCCTCCCGGCCGACGAGGACTTCCGCTTCGGCACGGGGGCGGACGCGCTCGCCCGCGCCTACGAGGGCGGCTGGCTGGCGTGCGAACTGATCGCCGAGCGGTGGGGTGCGGACGTCCTGACCGACTTCTACCGTGCGGTGGGCGCGCAGCCGCGCGACGAGGGCGCCGTGGACCAGGCCCTACGGAAGGTCCTGGGCACGAACCCGGAGGCGTTCACGCGGGCGTGGCGCGACTACGTACGAGCGCGACTGCGGTGAGCCCCGGGGCTCGGCCCCGGACCCCGGTTCCGGGGGCTCCGCCCCAGGCTTGAGGATGCGACCGGAGCCGGTGGGTGGGCCAGGGCGCCCGTGTGGGCCCGGGCGTCCGTCCTCAAGCGCCGGACGGGCTGGAAGCGGGCCCGGTACCGCTGGGTGAGCTGCTTCGGAGCCTCACCGGCGACTGAGGAGCGGGGGTCCGGGGCGGAGCGCCCGAGGGGGCTGGGGCGGAGCCCCGAAGCCCACCCTTGCCGGGTTCCCGGGTACGCCAGGCCGCAGCCATCCACACCGCACATCTGCTCGGCGCGGGGCAGGACGAGCGACGGGCCCTCGGCCGTCAGGCGCTCCTCGTCTCCGGGGCCGTGGGGACGACCGCCGCCGTGCTCCTGCTCGGCACCGCCCCTTGGATCGTGCGGGCCTTCGGCAGGGACCCCGGTGTGGCCGACCCCGGAGCGCTGTTCCTCCGCTGCCTCGGCCCGTATCCCGTCCTCCTCGCCTGCTTCATCGCGCTCGGCGGAGTCTTCGAGGGCAGCGGAGGCAGCCCGCTGGTCGCACGCATCACCGTGGCCGGATCCGTCGTCCGTCTTCCCCTCGCGTACGGGCTGTCCGGCCTCGGGCTGCCCGGCATCTGCCTCGCGATGGCCCTCGCGATGGGGGTGCAGCAGGCGGCACCGGCCCGGCTGTTCCGGCGGACTGCCCCCGTCCGCCGGCGCAGTCAGGACCCGAGGAGCGCCCTGTCGGGATCCGGCTGAGGGGACCGGGTGCGCCGGTGGTGCCCGCGTCCCGGCACCGTACTCGTCCACAGCCGCCGGCAGGCCAGCAGCGTCGCCGCGACCAGCAGCCCGTTGCGCAGGACGAGCAGGGTGATGCCGAGCGGATCGCTCGCCACCACGTTCGCGAAATGGATGGGGAACTCGAGGTACGTGACGCCGGTGGCGACCAGCACCAGGCACGCGGGCAGCGTCATCCGGCTCGACCGGAACGCGAGACACACGGCGGCCAGACCGACCAGCCAGATCATGTACTGAGGGCTGATCACCCGGCTCGTGGTGGTGAACAGCAGCACCGCCGCGAACGCCGCGTCCGCAGGCGTGCTCGCCGTGAACTCCCGGGCCCGCAGCCGCCAGACCAGGAGCCAGCCCAGCCCGAGCAGCGACAGCGCCAGCGCGATCGAGCTGACCAGCGGGACGTACGGGCCGAGGAACTCGACCGAGCCGTAGTTCAGCAGCACCTGCCCGTCCCACCCCTTGTGCCGGGCCAGATGGAAGACCAGTGCCCCCAGGGACTCGATCTCGGTGCCCCGGTCCCGCTGGAAGGTGAGAAACGCCAGTGCCCCCGGCATGGCCGCGGTGAACAGCACCAGCAGAGCGGCCGCCGTCACCACCGCGGCACCCGACGATCGGCGGGTGGCGCGGCCGCGCCACACCCCGGCCAGCAGCAGCACCGGCCACACCTTCAGCATCGCGCCGAACCCGGCCAGCGCGCCGGCCAGCCTCGGGCGGCGGGCGAGCGCGAGCAGGGCGGCCACCGCGACGGCGGTCACCATCAGGTCGTAGCGGGCGTACGCGGTGGGGCCGAGCAGCGGCACACCCGCGACCCAGACCCAGACGCCCTTCAGGGACTTGCCGGGCCGCCTCCCCGCGTACAGGAGCAGCCCGAGCACCACGGCGTCGCAGATGAGGGAGAGAACGAAGAAGGCCTCGACATAGCTCAGGAAGGGGAGCAGGGCGGGGGCGAGGATCGCGAGCGCGGCCGCCGGCGGGTACTGCCAGGTGACGTCGTTCCTCGGGTACGTGCCGGTCCTCAGCACCTCGTACCAGCCCTGGTAGATCCCGCTGACATCGCTGGTCACATCGGGGCCGGCGACGTAGAGGACCTTCAGGACCCAGAGCAGCAGCACGATCCTGGTGAGAATCCACACCGCGACGGGGAGAGCGGAGCGGGCCGCGCCCTTCATGACCACCTCATGCCGATTCGTACCCTTCAGAGCTCTCGTGGTGCCAGTACGACCGCACACCGACGAAGAGGCATGGCCGCCATTGGTACTGTCGGCGGCGATGGACAAGACCCTGATCGTGACCAACGACTTCCCGCCGCGGCCCGGCGGCATCCAGGCGTTCCTCCACAACATAGCGCTGCGCCTGGACCCCGAGCAGCTCGTCGTCTACGCCTCCACATGGAAGCGCAGCCGCGAGGGCATCGAGGCGACGGCCGATTTCGACGCCGAGCAGCCCTTCACGGTCGTCAGGGACCGCACGACCATGCTGCTGCCGACACCGCGCGTCACCCGGCGCGCGGTGGGCCTGCTGCGGGAGCACGGCTGTACGTCGGTGTGGTTCGGCGCCGCGGCGCCGCTCGGGCTGATGGCGCCCGCCCTGCGCAGGGCGGGTGCCCGGCGGCTCGTCGCCACGACGCACGGGCACGAGGCGGGGTGGGCGCAGCTGCCCGCGTCCCGGCAGCTGCTGCGCCGGATCGGCGAGGGCACGGACACGGTCACGTATCTCGGCGAGTACACCCGCTCACGGATCGCCGCGGCGCTGACGCCCGAGGCGGCGGGGCGGATGGTGCAGCTGCCGCCCGGCGTCGACGAGAAGACCTTCTACCCGGGCTCGGGCGGCGACGCCGTGCGCGAGCGGCTGGGGCTCGCCGACCGCCCGGTGGTCGTCTGCGTCTCCCGGCTCGTGCCCCGCAAGGGCCAGGACACACTGATCCGGGCCATGCCCGCGATCCTGGCGAAGGTGCCGGACGCGGTGCTGCTGATCGTCGGCGGCGGCCCGTACGAGAGCGACCTGCGAAGGCTCGCGCAGACGACGGGCGTGGCCGCGTCCGTGCGCTTCACGGGCGCCGTCCCCTGGGAGGAGCTGCCCGCGCACTACGGCGCCGGTGACGTCTTCGCCATGCCGTGCCGTACGCGGCGGGGCGGCCTGGACGTCGAAGGGCTCGGCATCGTCTACCTGGAGGCCTCGGCGACCGGCCTCCCGGTCGTCGCGGGCGACTCGGGCGGCGCGCCGGACGCCGTCCTCGACGGTGAGACGGGCTGGGTGGTCCGCGGTGAGGTTCCCGAGGACTCCGCGGACCGCATCGTGACCCTGCTCCAGGACCCGGAACTGCGCCGGCGCATGGGCGAGCGCGGTCGGGAGTGGGTCGAGGAGAAGTGGCGCTGGGACCTCCTGGCGGACACGCTCAAGACGCTGCTGTAGGGCGTGCACGGGGGCGGAGGCGCCTGTGGCGGGCTCTGCCACCTCCCGGCCCCTTCCCGAACCGGGGCAAGCCCCCGGCCCCCATCCGGGGCGGAGCCCCGGATCCCCCACACCCTGCGGGCATGGGGGGCGCTTCACACGCTGACGGCGCTGACTCGGCCTGTCCGGTGGGTTCGAGGACGGGCGCCCCGCCCGCGCCTGGCGGAAACGGCACTCTTGCCGACCGCCAAAAAATCACGCGCGGAGCACATAGGCGGAACCCCAAAATCCGCCCATGCTGCGCGCATGACACCAAATCTGACGCGCCGTCACCTCCTGGGTCTCGGCGCCCTCCAGACCGCCGCCGCCCTGGGCCTCACCCGCATCGGCCCAGCGCACGCTGCCGCACCGGCCCGATCGGCCGGAACCGACCACACCCCCGCCCTCGTCATCGGCTCCGGCTACGGCGCCGCCGTCACCGCCCTCCGCCTCGGCGAGGCCGGCATCCGCACCCTCGTCCTCGAAATGGGCCGCCTCTGGGGCACCGACACCCCCGGCCCCGACGGCAAGGTCTTCTGCGCCACCGGCGCCCCCGACCGGCGCTCCATGTGGTTCCGCACCCGCACCGAGGCGCCGCTCGCCCAGTTCCTGTGGCTGGACGTCGTCAACAAGGACATCAGCCCGTACCCCGGAGTCCTCGACCGCGTCCGCTTCGCCGACATGTCCGTGTACGTGGGGCGCGGCGTCGGCGGCGGATCCCTCGTCAACGGCGGCATGGCGGTCACCCCGCAGCCCGCCTACTTCGCCGAGATGCTGCCGTCCGTCGACGCCACCGCCATGTACGGCACGTACTTCCCCCGCGCCCGCCGGATGCTGGGCGTCAACACCGTCGACCCGGCCTGGTTCGAGGCCACCGAGTGGTACCGCTTCACCCGGATCTCCCGCAAGCACGCCGCCAACGCCGGCCTGAGGACCACCTTCGTACCCAACGTGTACGACTTCGGGCACATGGAGCGCGAAGCCGCCGGACAGGCCGTCAGGTCCGCCCTCGCCGGGGAGGTCATCTACGGCAACAACCACGGCAAGCGCAGCCTCGACAAGACCTATCTCGCCGCCGCACTCGGCACCGGGAACGTCACCGTCGAGACCCTGCACCGGGCCCGCGCGCTCCGCAGACAGCCCGACGGGACGTACGTCGTCACCGCCGACCGGATCGACCTGGCCGGCAACGTCGTCGCCACCCGCGAGATCGGCTGCGACCGGCTCTTCCTCGGTGCGGGCAGCCTCGGCACCACCGAACTGCTGCTGCGCGCCCGGGAGACGGGAGCGCTGCCCGACCTCAGCGACCAGGTCGGCACCGGCTGGGGCACCAACGGCAACGTCATGACGGCCCGCGCCAACCATGTGTGGGACACCGTCGGCGCCCACCAGTCGACCATGCCCGTCATGGGCATCGACGACTGGTCCAACGCCGCCAACCCCGTCTTCGCCGAGATCGCCCCGCTGCCGATGGGCTTCGAGCACTGGATCAGCCTCTACCTGGCGATCACGAGGAACCCCGAGCGCGGCACCTTCTCGTACGACGCCGCCACCGACTCCGCGAGGCTCGACTGGACGCGGGCACAGAGTCAGGTCTCCGTCGCCGCGGCGAAGAAGCTCTTCGACCGCATCAACCTGAAGAACGCCACGATCTACCGGTACGACCTCTTCGGCGGCAACAAGACCTTCGCCGACGACTTCACGTACCACCCGCTCGGCGGCTGCGTCCTGGGCCGGGCCACCGACGACTACGGGCGCGTCAGGGGCGCCCCGGGCGTGTACGTCACCGATGGAGCCCTCGTCCCGGGCTCCATCGGTGTCAATCCGTTCGTCACCATCACCGCGCTCGCCGAGCGCAACATCGAGCGAGTCCTGACCGAGGACTTCGTCCCGTGAGCCACGTCCGGTGCGTGTACTACGCCCGGTAGATCGCCTCGATCTCGTCGGCGAAGTCCTTCGCCACCACATTCCGCTTCAGCTTCAGCGACGGCGTGATGTGGCCGGACTCTTCCGTGAACTGGGAGGTGAGGATGCGGAATTTCCGCACCGATTCCGCCTTGGAAACCGCGGCATTGCCCTCGTCCACCGCCCGCTGGACCTCCGCCAGCAGGTCCGCGTCCTCGCGCAGCGACGCCGCCGTCGAACCGGCCGGCTTGCCGTGGTCGGCGGCCCAGCGGGCCAGGAACTCGTCGTCGATCGTGACCAGCGCGCCCACGAACGGCCGCCCGTCACCCACGACCATGCACTCGGCGACCAGTGCATGCGCCCGGATCCGGTCCTCGATGACCGCGGGGGCGACGTTCTTGCCGCCCGCCGTCACCAGGATCTCCTTCTTCCGGCCCGTGATCGCGAGGTAGCCGTCCTCGTCGAGCGTGCCGATGTCACCGGTGTGGAACCAGCCGTCGGCCAGCGCCTCGGCCGTCGCGGCCTCGTTGTTCCAGTAGCCCGTGAAGATGTGCTCGCCGTGCAGCAGCACCTCGCCGTCGTCGGCGATCCGCACCACCGAGCCCGGCAGCGGCTGCCCGACCGTACCGATCTTCTGCCGGTCCCACGGGTTGAACGCGGTGGCCGCGCACGACTCCGTGAGGCCGTAACCCTCCAGCACCGTGAAGCCGATGCCGCGGAAGAAGTGACCGAGCCGTTCGCCCAGCGGGGCACCGCCGGAGACCGCGAACTCACCGCGTCCGCCCAGCACGGCACGCAGCTTGCTGTAGACGAGACGGTCGAAGACCTTGTGCTTGAGCTTCAGCCCGAGCGGCGCACCCTCCGGGGTACCGATGGCGCGGCTGTATGCGATCGCCGTGTTCGCGGCCTTGTCGAAGATCTTGCCCTTGCCGTCCGCCTGGGCCTTCGCCCGCGCCGAGTTGTAGACCTTCTCGAAGACGCGCGGCACACCGAGGATCAGGGTGGGCCGGAAGGAGGCCAGTTCATCGGTGAGGTTCTTGATGTCCGGGACGCAACCGAGCCTGATCGGCGCCATCACGGACGCGATCTCGACCATCCGGCCGAAGACATGCGCGGCCGGGAGGAAGAGCAGCACCGAGCTCTCGCCCGTGCGGAACAGCGGCTTCAGGCGCTCGACCAGGTTGCCGCACTCCGCGAAGAACGCACGGTGCGTGAGCACACAGCCCTTGGGGCGGCCGGTCGTGCCCGACGTGTAGACGATCGTCGCCGGGTCGTCGGCCTTGGCGACCGCGCTGCGCTCGTCGACCGTCTCGTCGGAGACCTCGGTTCCGGCCGCGGTCAGCTGCTCGAGCGCGCCCTTCTCGATCTGCCAGACCTGCCGGAGGGCCGGCAGCCCGTCCCGTACGGACTCGACGGCGGCGGCGTGCGCGTCGCCCTCGACGATCACCGCGACCGCGCCGGAGTCGCCGAGGATCCACTGCACCTGCTCGGCGGAGCTGGTCTCGTAGACCGGCACGGTGACCGCGCCGGCGCTCCAGATCGCGAAGTCCAGCAGCACCCACTCGTAGCGGGTGCGGGACATCAGGCCGACCCGGTCACCCGGTCGCACCCCGGCCGCGATCAGCCCCTTGGCGGCGGCCCGCACTTCGGACAGGAACCGGGTGGCGGTCACGTCCGTCCAGACGCCCGCGACCTTTCTGCCCATCACTGCCACATCCGGATGCTGCGTGGCATTGCGGCGGATGAGATCCGTCAGATTGCCGTCCGTGGGGACCTCGTAAAGGGCCGGAAGGCTGAACTCGCGCAAGACTGCTGCTCCTCATCGGGCGCCGGCGCCACGGCTCTGTGTGAACGCACCGGGGACTGCCCGGACGTTACCTATCAGTACTCGGTTCCGGATAGGGGGTCCCGGCCAGATGTTCTCTGCGTCACACCTGTGTGTCGCTGCACCGCGCACCCTATTCCACTCGCCGGACGACGCGGAAGTAACCGCAGGTCCGGACCCCTCTACCCACTGGCCGTCGACGACTCTAGGGTGATCGACATGCGAGTTCATGTGGTCAGCGACGTACACGGGAACACCAGGGACCTGGCCAGGGCCGGCGACGGCGCCGACGCCCTGGTCTGCCTCGGTGACCTGGTGCTCTTCCTCGACTACGCCGACCACTCGCGCGGTATCTTCCCCGATCTCTTCGGCGTCGAGAACGCCGACCGGATCGTGGAGCTGCGCACCGCCCGCCGCTACGACGAGGCCCGCGCCTTCGGGCAGCGGCTGTGGGCGGGACTGGACCGGGACGCCGCGATCGTCTCCGCCGTGCGCAAGCAGTATGCCGAGATGTTCGCCGCTTTCCCCACGCCGACCTACGCCACCTACGGCAATGTCGACATTCCGTCCCTCTGGCCCGAGTACGCGCGCCCCGGCACCACCGTTCTCGACGGTGAGCGCATCGAGCTGGACGGACGGGTCTTCGGCTTCGTCGGCGGCGGACTGCGCAGTCCGATGCGCACGCCCTACGAGATCTCCGACGAGGAGTACGCCGCCAAGGTCGAGGCGCTCGGCGAGGTCGACGTGCTGTGCTCGCACATCCCGCCCGACGTACCGGAACTGACGTACGACACCGTCGCCCGCCGCTTCGAGCGCGGCAGCCGCGCCCTGCTCGACGCCATCCGGCTCACCCGGCCTCGGTACGCCCTCTTCGGGCACGTCCACCAGCCGCTCGCCCGGCGCATGCGGATCGGCTCGACCGAGTGCGTGAACGTCGGGCACTTCGCGGCGACGGGCAGGCCGTGGGCCCTGGAATGGTGACGGGTCCGGTCGCGATAGATTGCACAGCGCAAGCCTCCGGAGCGCAGAAGAGGAGCCACGGCGATGGCGGAACACACCAGCTCGAGCATCACCATCGACGCGGCGCCCGCCGACGTGATGGGGGTCATCTCCGACTTCGCGCGCTACCCGGAGTGGACCGGCGAGGTGCAGGAGACCGAGGTCCTGGAGAAGGACGACCAGGGGCGTGCGGTGCAGGTCCGACTGGTGCTCGACGCCGGTGCGATCAAGGACGACCACACGCTCGCCTACACCTGGACGGGTGAGAACCAGGTCTCCTGGACGCTGGTGAAGTCGCAGATGCTGCGCGCCCTGGACGGCTCCTACACGCTGGCGCCGCTCGCCGGCGGTGAGCGCACGGAGGTCACGTACCAGCTCACCGTCGACGTCAAGATCCCCATGCTCGGGATGATCAAGCGCAAGGCGGAGAAGGTCATCATCGACCGCGCCCTCGCCGGGCTGAAGAAGCGCGTCGAGTCCGGCGCCGGACCGAAGGTCTGACTCCTTCCCCGATGCGCACCCTCCTTGTCACCGGGCCCGGAGGCTCGGGCCGTACGACGGTCGCCGCGGCGACCGCGCTCGCTTCGGCGCGGAGCGGGAAGCGGACCCTGCTGCTCTCGGGCGAGGCCGACGGCGCCCTCGGAATCGCCGTGGGGACCGAGCCGGAGCGGGTGACCGGCGACCTGTGGGCCGTGCGGGTCGACTCCGGCGCGCACTTCCGCGGCGAACTCCTCGCCTTCCAGGAGCGCAGCACCGCCGCGCTCGACCTGCTGGGCGCGCACAGGCTGGAGGACGAGGAGCTGACGGAGCTCCCCGGCAGCGAGCAGTTCGCGATGCTGCGGGCCCTGCGCGACGCCGCGGCCGGCGACTGGGACGTCCTCGTCGTCGACATGCCCCCGGTCCTCGGCACACTCGGCCTGATCGCCCTCCCCGAACAGCTCCGCCGCTATCTGCGCCGCCTCCTCCCGCCCGAGCGGCAGGCCGCGCGCGCCCTGCGGCCCGTGCTGGCCCAGCTCGCGGGGGTGCCCATGCCCGCACAGTGGCTGTACGAGATGGCGGCGCGCTGGGAACGGGAGCTCTCCGCCGTACAGGAGCTGTTCGAGGACCGGAACACGATGGTCCGGCTCGTCGCCGAGCCGGGACCCGCGGGCGAGGACGCGCTGCGCACCGCCCGGCTCGGCCTCGCGCTGTACGGGACGGCCGTCGACGCGCTCGTGGCGAACCGGGTCCTGCCGCCGAAGTCCCCCGACCCCTGGCTCGCGGGGCTCCAGGCGCAGCAGGACAAGGTGCTGCGGCGGTGGTACGAGGAGTGGGAGCCGGCGTGCCCGGTCCGCGAGGTGCAGCACCTGGGCCGGGACCCGCGGGGACGCGACGACCTGACCGTACTGGGCGGGCCTTTGGAGCCCGGTACGTCTTCGGAGCCCTCGGAGGCCTGGGACCAGCCCTCGGGGCCGGGGCGGCAGGAGCCGTGGGGCAGCATCGAGGGCCCGGCCGGCGACGACGGCATTCTCCTCTGGCGGCTGGCTCTGCCCGGGGCCGTGAAGGAGGAGCTGGACCTGGTCCGCCGCGGCGACGAACTCCTCCTCACCGTGGGCCCGTTCCGGCGGATCGTTCCGCTCCCCTCCGTGCTGCGCCGCTGCACCGTCTCCGGTGCGGGGCTCGTGGACGGGGTGCTGGGGATCCGGTTCACGCCGGACCCCGCCCTCTGGCCCCGGGGACGCTGAACCGGCACGCCCCGTTCGGGTACCGTCGGCAGTACGAAGTCACGTTCTCCAGGAGTGCGTCATGAGCGATGCCACCGAACGTCCCGCCGTCGATGCCGACGCCTGGGCCGAGGCGTGTGCCGAGGACCTGGAGGCCGAGCGGGCCCGCCGCCGCCAGCGGTACGGGTCGCAGCCCGGCTCCGCGGCCGAGGAGCTGCGCAAGCTGATGGACGCGGTCGCCGACAAGATGTCCTCGCTGCAGAACCCGCTGTTCGGCATGGCCGCGCAGGGGACCGTGCAGCAGCTCATCAGCCAGGCCAAGGCGGCCGTCGAGCCGGTCATCGAGCGCAACCCGCAGGTCTTCGACCACCTCGCGGCAGCGGGCAACGAGCTGCTGGCCGCGTACCGCTCGGCCGTCGAGGGCCAGGAGCGGCGCTGGACCCGCGGAGAGCCCACGGCCCGCGAGGCGCGCGACGGCCGAGAGGGCCCCGACGGACGCGACGAGGGTCCGAGCGAGAAGATCGACCTGGACTGAGGCCGTGACTCCCTCGGGTACGGTTGGCCTTAGCGGGGCTCGACCGAAAACTGAGGGACACATGGGACTCACCATCGGCGTCGACATCGGCGGCACCAAGATCGCGGCCGGCGTGGTCGACGAAGCGGGCACCATTCTCGAGACGCACACGGTGCCCACTCCGCCGACCGCCGAGGCCATCGTGGATGCGATCTGCGCGGCCGTCACCGGAGCCGGTAAGGGGCACGACATCGAAGCTGTCGGCATCGGCGCCGCCGGCTACGTCGACGAGAAGCGCTCCACCGTCCTCTTCGCGCCCAACATCGACTGGCGGCACGAACCGCTGAAGGACAAGGTCGAACAGCGCGTCGGCCTTCCCGTCGTCGTGGAGAACGACGCGAACGCGGCGGCGTGGGGGGAGTACCGCTTCGGCGCGGGCCAGGGCCACGAGGACGTCATCTGCATCACGCTCGGCACCGGCCTGGGCGGCGGCATCATCATCGGCAACAAGCTCCGGCGTGGACGCTTCGGCGTGGCCGCCGAGTTCGGGCACATCCGGGTCGTCCCCGACGGTCTGCTGTGCGGCTGCGGCAGCCAGGGCTGCTGGGAGCAGTACGCATCGGGCCGCGCCCTCGTCCGGTACGCCCGCCAGCGCGCGATGGCGACCCCGGAGAACGCGGAGATCCTTCTCGGCCTCGGCGACGGCACCCCCGCCGGCATCGAGGGCAAGCACGTCAGCGCCGCCGCCCGGCAGGGCGACAAGGTCGCCATCGACTCCTTCCGCGAGCTGGCCCGCTGGGCGGGCGCGGGCCTGGCCGACCTCGCGTCGCTCTTCGACCCGTCCGCGTTCATCGTGGGCGGCGGGGTCTCGGACGAGGGCGAGCTCGTCCTCGACCCCATCCGCACGTCCTTCCGCCGCTGGCTGATCGGCGGTCAGTGGCGCCCCCACGCCCAGGTCCTCGCCGCTCAGCTCGGCAACAAGGCGGGCCTCGTCGGCGCGGCAGACCTGGCCCGGCAGGGCTGACGCCCTGCCGCACCCCGTGCCGGGCTTGGGGGCCTGCTCCGTAGCGCCCGGTGGACCGGGGTGTCCGTCCTCCCACGCCGGACGGGCTCACCACGAGCCCGTCCGGCGATCGAGGACGAGGGGGTCCGGGGCGGAGCCTCAGCACGCCCTCGGCACGCCACCTCGGCATGCGGTGCCACCGCACGCGGCGCGCCCGGTCCGCGCGGCCGGGGCGCGGAGGGCGCGCCCCGCTATCTTGAACCGCATGGCGACGCCCGCGACGCACCCGCTGCCCAACTCCCGCACCGAACCCGACGGTTCGGCCGTCATCCGCGTGCTCAGCTACAACATCCGCTCCCTGCGCGACGACGAGGACGCACTCGCGCGCGTGATCCGCGCCTGCAGGCCGGACGTCGTCTTCGTCCAGGAAGCCCCTCGCTTCTTCCGGTGGCGCAAGCATGCGGCGCGGCTCGCCGCCAGGAGCGAGCTGGTCGTGCTGAGCGGCGGCGCGACCGCCGCAGGGCCGCTGCTGCTGTGCTCGCTGCGGGCGACCGTGGAGCACACCGAGGACGTACTGCTGCCGCTCACGCCCGGTCTGCACCGCCGTGGCTTCGCGACGGCCGTCGTACGCATCGGGGGCGCCAGGATCGGGTTGCTCAGCTGTCATCTGAGCCTGCAGAGCGACGAGCGCCACGCCCAGGCCGGCATGCTGCTCGACCGCGTCGAGGCCATGGACGTGCCGCACGCGATCGTCGCGGGCGACATCAACGAGCGGCCGACGGGCCGGAGCTTCCGGCGGCTCGCGGCCGAGCTGCAGGACTGCTGGACGGCCGGCCCCTGGGGCGGCGAGTACACCTCGACGGCCACCGACCCGCACCAGCGCATCGACGCGATCTTCGTGACCAAGGGCGTCGAGGTCTTCGGCTGCGGGGTGCCGCTCGGCCTTCCGGGCCTGATGGACGCGGACCTGAAGGCGGCCACGGACCACCTTCCGGTCCTGGCCGCGCTCCGGATCCCCGCGTCAGGCTGACCGAACGCCCCGCCGGACGACCGCCCCGTCGGACGACTGCTCCGCGCTAGACGACCGCGCCGCGCCCCGGATCGTCGTCGTCCTCGTCGTCGCCGTGCGACATCCGGGCCACCAGCGTGGCGAAGCCACCGAGGAAGCCGCCGACGCCGAGCGTGGTGAGCCACCACGTCATGTCCCACTGGAGGAGCACGGCGAGCAGCAGCAGCACCGGGCCGCCGATCACCGCGAGCCAGGCGAACTTCGCGGTCGTGTCGGCCTCCGGCAGCGGCGGCGGCTCCGGCGGCACGAAATGGCCCTCGTCCGTCTCCTCGAGGTCGTCGTCGCTCGCTTCGGCGACCTCGTAGTCCCGCGGGCCGCCACCGCCCACGCCGACACCGGGGGCGAAGACGATCGAGCTGCCCAGCGGCCGGTCCGGCCCGGGGCGCCGGTCGTCCTCGTCCTCGTCGTCGTCCCCGTCCCCGGCCTGCGGCGACGCGGCGTCGTTCTTCACCAGCTTGTTCAGGCCCGCCAGGTCCTCGACCGACTTGAACGGCCTGGCCCCCGGCGGGTCGGCCGGCTCATCGCCGTACGCCGCGACGATCGCAGCCCAAGCAGCCTCCTCGTCGATCGGCTGTGGGTCCCGGTCCCTGTCGTCCCGGTCCGCGTC
This sequence comes from Streptomyces sp. NPDC001970, assembly GCF_053594115.1. Lineage (NCBI taxonomy): Bacteria > Bacillati > Actinomycetota > Actinomycetes > Kitasatosporales > Streptomycetaceae > Streptomyces > Streptomyces sp. NPDC001970. The sequence continues at coordinate 19,850 of NZ_JBSFDW010000003.1, forward strand.
GTGCTGCTCAGCCACCGGACGTGCTTCCCTTCTTCGCGACACTCGGAGCGAGGCGGCCGATGAACGCGTAACTCTCCTCGAAAATCCGCTCCGCGTCGTGGTCCAACGTCGCCACGTGGTAGCTCTGTTCCAGCAGGATCTCCCGGACGTCCGTCGACGAGACGCGGCTGAGGATCCGGGCCGAGTCGGCGGGCGGGACCACATGGTCCTGCGGGCTGTGCAGGAGCAGCAGCGGCTGGGTGACCTGCGGGAGCTCGCCGTCGACGAGCCGGAAGAAATTCCGCACCGAGTTCGCGGCGTGCAGTGGCACCCGGTCGTAGCCGACCTCGTCGGCGCCTTCCTTGGCGATGTCGTTGACGAGACCCTTCGTCGAGGGGACGAAGTGGCGGGCGACCGGAAGGGCGTACGCCGTGAGGCCGTGCACCTTGTTCGCCGGGTTGACGAGGACGACGCCCTGCACGGCGTCGCCGTGCTTGGCGGCGAGGCGCAGCGTGAGCGCACCGCCCATGGAGAGCCCGAAGACGAACACCTGGCTGCACCGCTCCTGCAGCGTCCGCAGCTCCCTGTCCACCTCCGCGTACCAGTCCTGCCAGCCGGTCAGCTGCATGTCCTGCCAGCGGGTGCCGTGGCCGGGCAGCAGCGGCAGCGACACGGTCAGACCGCGCTGGGCCAGATACTCCGCCCAGGGACGCAGCGACTGCGGGGAACCGGTGAATCCATGACAGAGAAGGACGCCGATCTCGCCGCCCTCGTGGCGGTACGGCTCGGCTCCAGGAAGGACCGGCACCGGGGTCTCCTGTTCGTGAGGATCGGAAGTGCGGAAAGGAAGTGCTCGGAAGGTGCCTTCACCGTACGCGACCGGACTGACACCGACCAGGGCCGACGGTGCACCGGCTCGGCCCTTGATGCGCACCGGCCGTGGCACCGGGGGAGGGAGGGCAGGACCCGCACGGGTTAAGGTCTTTCCGACGGACACAGGGAAGGCACTCGAGTTGATCTACGGCGCAATGAAGTTCTCCATCGGAGGGTCACTGAAGCTCGCCTTCAGGCCCTGGGTGGAGGGCCTCGAGAACATTCCCGCCGAGGGGCCGGCGATCCTCGCGAGCAACCACCTGTCGTTCTCGGACTCCTTCTTCCTGCCCGCGATCCTGGACCGCAAGGTCACCTTCATCGCCAAGGCCGAGTACTTCACCTCGCCCGGAGTGAAGGGCAAGCTCACGGCCGCCTTCTTCAAGGGTGTGGGGCAGCTTCCGGTGGACCGCTCGGGCGCCCGCGGCGCCGGCGAGGCCGCCATCAGGAGCGGTATCGAGGTCATCGAGCGCGGTGAACTGTTCGGTATCTATCCGGAGGGCACCCGGTCGCCCGACGGCCGGCTCTACCGCGGCAAGCCGGGCGGCCTCGCGCGCGTGGCGCTCGCGACGGGCGCGCCCGTGATACCGGTGGCGATGATCGACACCGAGAAGATCCAGCCGCCCGGCAAGGTCATCCCCAAGCTGATGCGCCCGGGGATCCGGATCGGCAAGCCGCTCGACTTCAGCCGCTACCGCGGCATGGAGCACGACCGCTTCATCCTGCGCTCGGTGACCGACGAGGTCATGTACGAGATCATGAAGCTGTCCGGGCAGGAGTACGTGGACGTCTACGCGACGGCGGCCAAGCGCCAGATCGCCGATGCGGAGAAGGCGGCCAGGCAGGCCGCCAAGGACGCGGCCGGGGAAGCGGCGAGGAAGACGGAGCACGGCGCCCAGTAGCGCCGCCCGTCGGGGCAGTACGGGGTGGGGGGAAGATGGCCAAGCGCGAGCGTGTCGTGCGCATGTCGGTCGAGCTGCCGCTGTGGCGTGCGCTGACCGCCTACCGCGTGCTGACGATGGGCTACGCGGTCCTGCTCTGTGCCTTCGGGTGGGACAGGTTCGAACGCCTCTGGGTGGCCGTCGCCTTCCTCGCGTTCCTGGCCGTCTGGACCCTGGCCACGCTCCCCAAGGTGGCGAACGCGGCCAGCTGCACGAAGCGCTTCCTCGTCGCCGACCTCACCGTCGCCCTCGTCGGCATTCTCCTCACGCCCCTCGCCGACGCCCACGCCCAGCAGATGGACGGCACGACCCTTCCGTCGATATGGACCGCGGGCTCGGTCCTCGCGTACGCGATCAAGGGCGGCTGGCGCTGGGCGGGCTTCGCGTCGTCCCTCGTTGCCGTCGCCAACATCATCGAGCGCGGCGAGCCCAGCCGGGACACCTTCCACAACGTCCTGCTGGTCTGGGTCGCCTCCATCGCCATCGGCTACGTCGTCGAGGTCGCCCGCGCCTCAGAGCGCACCCTGGCCCGAGCCCTGGAGATCGAGGCGGCCACCCGGGAGCGTGAGCGGCTGGCCCGCGACATCCACGACGGAGTGCTGCAGGTGCTGGCGATGGTGCAGCGCCGCGGCACCGCACTCGGCGGCGAGGCCGCGGATCTGGGCAGGATGGCGGGCGAACAGGAGGTCGCCCTGCGCACCCTGGTCGCCGGCGGTCTGGTGCCCGCCTCGCGCGTCTCCGAGGACGAGACGCAGGGCGCGGTCGTACGGATCGTGGACGAACCGGATGAACCGGATGAACCGGCCGTCGCCGCTCCGTGCGATCTGCGCACGCTGCTCGCGCCGCACGCCGGGTCGCGGGTCACCCTGTCCGAGCCGGGCGCCCCGGTGCTGCTTGCGCCGCAGGCGGCGAAGGAGCTCGCGGCGGCTGTCGGTGCGGCCCTGGACAATGTCCGGCGACATGCCGGTGACGAGGCGCGGGCGTGGATCCTGGTCGAGGACTGGCCGGACGAGGTGATCGTGACGGTGCGGGACGACGGACCCGGTATCCCGGAGGGGCGGCTCGCCCAGGCCGAGGGGGAGGGGCGGCTCGGTGTCGCGCTCTCGATCCGCGGCCGGCTGCGGGACATCGGGGGCACGGCCGAGCTGATCTCGGTCCCGGGCCAGGGCACGGAAGTCGAGTTGAAGGTTCCACGGGGGAGGCGGGCGGATAGATGAGCGAGCGGCCGATCAAGGTGATGGTGGTCGACGACCACCCGATGTGGCGGGACGCCGTCGCGCGCGACCTCGCCGAGTCCGGCTTCGACGTGGTCGCCACGGCGGGCGACGGCGAGCAGGCGGTGCGCCGCGCCCGGGCCGCCGGGCCGGATGTGCTCGTCCTCGACCTCAACCTGCCCGCCAAGCCAGGCGTTCAGGTGTGCAAGGAGCTGGTCGGGGCCAACCCGGCGCTGCGGGTCCTGGTGCTCTCGGCGAGCGGCGAGCACGCCGACGTGCTGGAGGCGGTGAAGTCGGGAGCGACCGGCTATCTGCTGAAGTCGGCCAGCACCGAGGAGCTCATCGAGGCCGTGCGGCGGACCGCCGTCGGCGACCCGGTGTTCACGCCCGGCCTGGCCGGGCTGGTCCTCGGGGAGTACCGCCGACTGGCCACCGACCCCGCGCCGTCCGCCGGACCCGACGAGCCGAAGGCCCCGCAGCTCACCGAGCGGGAGACGGAGGTGCTGCGGCTCGTCGCCAAAGGGCTCTCGTACAAGCAGATCGCCGAGCGTCTCGTCATCTCGCACCGCACCGTGCAGAACCATGTGCAGAACACGCTCGGCAAACTCCAGCTGCACAACCGCGTGGAGCTCGTGCGGTACGCGATAGAGCGCGGCCTCGACGACGCCTGACCCGGCACCCGCTCCACTCGTTGGAGTGAATCGCCGGAGGCCAACAGACGCTCGCCGTACCGGAATTCACCTTTCGTACCGTGCCGGAGTGACCTGGGTCACTACTAGCGTGGCTTCCCTATGCCATCACCGACGGCGAAGGGAACTTCCATGCGGGTCGGAGTACTGACCGGGGGCGGCGACTGCCCCGGGCTCAATGCGGTCATCCGCGGCATCGTCCGCAAGGGTGTCCAGGAGTACGGATATGAGTTCACCGGCTTCCGGGACGGCTGGCGCGGGCCGCTCGAGGGCGACATCGTGCAGCTGGACATTCCCGCCGTCCGCGGCATCCTGCCCCGCGGCGGCACCATCCTGGGCTCCTCGCGCACCAACCCCCTCAAGCAGGAGGACGGCATCCGCCGCATCAAGGAGAACCTCGCCAAGCACGACGTGGAGGCGCTGATCGCGATCGGCGGCGAGGACACCCTCGGTGTCGCGGCCCGCCTCGCCGACGAATACGGCGTCAACTGCGTGGGCGTGCCGAAGACCATCGACAACGACCTGTCCGCCACGGACTACACCTTCGGCTTCGACACCGCCGTCGGCATCGCGACCGAGGCGATCGACCGGCTGCACACCACCGCCGAGTCCCACATGCGCGTCCTCGTCGTCGAGGTGATGGGCCGTCACGCAGGCTGGATCGCCCTGCACTCGGGCCTGGCGGGCGGGGCGAACGTCATCCTCATCCCGGAGCAGCGCTTCGACGTGGACCAGGTGTGCGCCTGGGTCACCTCGCGGTTCCGCGCCTCGTACGCGCCGATCGTCGTCGTCGCGGAGGGCGCGATGCCCAAGGACGGCGACGCGGTGCTGAAGGACGGATCGCTCGACTCCTTCGGCCATGTGCGGCTCTCCGGCGTCGGCGAGTGGCTGGCAAAGGAGATCGAGAGGCGCACCGGCAAGGAGGCGAGGACGACGGTCCTCGGCCACGTCCAGCGCGGCGGCACGCCCAGCGCCTTCGACCGCTGGCTGGCCACGCGCTTCGGCCTCCACGCGATCGACGCAGTGCGGGACGGCGACTACGGGAAGATGGTCGCGCTGCGCGGCACGGACATCGTGCGCGTGCCGATCGCCGAGGCGACGTCCAAGCTGAAGACCGTGGACCCGTCGCTGTACGAGGAGGTCGGCGTCTTCTTCGGCTGACGCCGGGGGCCTGCGCGGCGCGCCTGCGGCGGGCTCCTTCGGAGCCCGTCCTCCGGCGATTGAGGGACGGACACTCGGGCCGCCCGGACGGTACTGGGCATGTCCCCGGGGGCTGGGGCTGGGGCTGGGGCTGAGGCTGGGGGCGGGGCTCGCCCCCAGTCCGGGAAGGGGCAGGGCGGG
>NZ_JBSFDW010000003.1:24982-106862 GCF_053594115.1 Streptomyces sp. NPDC001970
GGGCGGCGTCCGGTATGCGGCGTCGCCGCGTGGGCCCGCCGCAGTGCGCCGCCGCCCCACCCGCCCGGGCCTACGCCGACGGCTGCCGGACCAGCTCCCCGAGCAGCGACCGCACGATCTCCGGCCCGGGAAGGGGCGGGGCGGGGGCGGCGTCCGGTATGCGGCGTCGCCGCGTGGGCCCGCCGCAGTGCGCCGCCGCCCCACCCGCCCGGGCCTACGCCGACGGCTGCCGGACCAGCCCCCCGAGCAGCGACCGCACGATCTCCGGCCCGCGCAGCGTGAGCACGGACTCGGGGTGGAACTGGATCCCTGCGAAGCCCGGGCCACGCAGCGCATGGACCTCGTCCGTCGCCGCGTCCCGGGCCACCTCGACCCCGCGCGCGGCCATCTGTGCCAGCCCCTGCTCACCGCACACCGCCGTGAAGCTGTTGTAGAAGCCGACCGTCTCCTCACGGCCGAAGAGGTCGATTCCCACCTGCGCCCCCTGGAACGGGGCCTCCTTGCGGGCGAGCCCCAGGCCCAGTTCCGCCGCGATCAGCTCATGGCCGAGGCAGACCCCGAGCAGACCGCCCCGGTGGCCACGCACCAGCTCCGCCGTCAGCGACCGCAGGAAGCGCATCTTCGGGTCGGCCGCATCCGAGGGATCGCCCGGCCCCGGCCCCAGGACGACCGGGCCCTCGTGGGCGAGCACCGCCTCCCGCACTCCCGGCTCGTCGTAGCGGCGTACGCTCACGTCCAGCCCGGCCCCGCGCAGCAGATGGGCGAGCATCGCCGTGAAGGTGTCCTCGGCGTCCACCACCAGGGCGTGGCCCACCACCTCCGCCGGCCGGGACTGCATCTTCAGCCAGAACGGCGCCAGATCCGCCCGCCGCGCGTCCAGCGCCGCCCGCACCCGGGGATCGTCGGCCAGGTGCGGTGGCCGTACGGACTCGTCGCGCGGGCGCCCGGGACGGACCCCCAGCGCGGCCAGCACCCCCGCAGCCTTGGCGTGCGTCTCGGCGACCTCGGACCGCGGGTCCGAGTGGCGGACGAGCGTGGCGCCGACCGGGACGCGCACCTCACCGCTCGCCGAGATGTCGGCCGTACGGATCAGAATCGGCGAGTCCAGCGTCTGCGCACCGCCCGCATCGCGCCCGAGCAGTGCCAGCGCGCCCGCGTAGTAGCCGCGCCCGTTCGCCTCGTACCGCTCGATCACCCGGCAGGCGTTCTGCACCGGCGAGCCGGTGACGGTGGCCGCGAACATCGTCTCGCGCAGCACGTCCCGGACGTCGAGCGAGGACTTGCCCCGCAGCTCGTACTCGGTGTGGGCGAGATGGGCCATCTCCTTGAGCCGGGGCCCGATCACCACCCCGCCCATGTCGCCGACCGTGCACATCATCTTCAGCTCCTCGTCGACGACCATGGAGAGCTCGTCCGTCTCCTTGCGGTCGGCGAGGAAGTCCAGCAGATGCTCCGGCGACGGCCCGGCCGCCGGATACCGGTACGTGCCGCTGATCGGGTTCATCACGACGGTGCCTCCCGACATCCGGACGTGCGCCTCCGGGCTGGCCCCGACCAGCGTGCGCCCGCCCGTCTCCCGCCCCCGCCCGTGCGAGGAAGGCCCTCCGGGCCCTGTCTCGTTTCCGGTGTGGACGACGAACGTCCAGTACGCCCCGCGCTCGCCCGCGAGCAGCCGCCGGAAGAGGGCGAGGGCGTCGGCCCGTCCGAAGCCGGGGATCTCGCCGGTGAAGGTGCGTCTGATGACGAAGTTCGCGCCTTCGCCACGGCCGATCTCGTCCTCGACGACCCGCCGGACGGTCTCCGCGTAGACGTCGTCACCGATGTCGAAGCCCCCGCCCTCGACCCGTACGTCATGGGCTGGCAGCAGGTCGAGCGCCTCGGAGAGCGGCACCTCGTGCGTCTCGTCGGCGACGAGCACCGAGAGCGGTGTCCCGTCGTCCCGTACGTCGAAGCCGCGCTCCCTGATCTGGCGGAACGGCACGAGCGCGAGCGAGGGAAGGTCGCCGACCGGGATGTCGGCGAGCCGTTCCGCTTCGTGGACGCGGCCCACCAGCACCTCGACCGTGTCGTGGTCGCGGCCCGGGGTGCGGCGGCGCAGCAGGGCGAAGGCAGGACAGCCGGTGTCGTCGGCGTCCAGCAGTCTGCTGATGATGTCCATCCGTGGTGTTCCTTCCGTGGTGGGAGGAACGGCCCGCAGCAGGTACGAAAAAGGCCGCCCCTCGGGCGGCCTTCGCGGACTTCCGTGTACGCGCAGTCAGTGGGCCGCCGGATGAGCGGTCCACCACCAGTTCTGGGTCGTCTGCGCGAACATGCCGTGAACCCTAACGCATCCGCCCGCGGAGCCGCAGCACGTCCCGTGGAGCGGGACGGCCGCGGCGCCGCGGGCGGGGGGCCGGGAGAGGAGCGGTCAGATCAGCAGGTTGAAGATGTTCCAGCCGGTGCCGATCTTGGTGCGGGCCGCGAAGGGCGCAGCGGTGTTGCCCGTGCCCTTGTAGAACCACAGGGTTCCGGACGTGTCCCGGGCGACCAGGTCGGCCTTGCCGTCGCGGTCGAGGTCCCCGGTGCCGGTGAGGTTGCTGTAGATCTGCCAGCCGGTGCCGATCTTGGTTCGGGCGGAAAAGGGCGCCGCCGCGTTGCCGGTGCCCTTGTACAGCCACAGGGCGCCGGAGGACTCCCGGGCGACCATGTCGCCGAGGCCGTCACCGTTGAGGTCCGTGGTGGCGGTCAGGGTGTTGTACAGGTTCCACCCGGTGCCGACCTTCTTGCGCGCCTCGAACGGCACCGACGGGTCGCCCGTGCCCACGTAGAGCCAGAGGACCCCGGCGGAGTCGCGGGCGACCAGGTCGGACCTGCCGTCCTTGGTGACGTCCGAGACGCCGAGGATGCGGTTGTAGATCTGCCAGCCGGTGCCGACCTTCAGACGGGCCTTGAACGGCTGGTCCGGGTTGCCGCTCGCCGCGTAGTACCAGAGCGTGCCGCTCGGCTCGCGGGCCACGATGTCACCCTTGGCGTCGGCGCGCAGGGTGTCCAGCTTGGTCACCAGGTTGTACGCCTGCCAGCCGCCGCCGACGCGGTACCGGGGGTGGAACGGCGCCGCCGCGCTGCCCGTCCCCTGGTACTGCCACAGCACACCGGAGGAGTCGCGGCCGAGCAGGTCGAACCGGTCGGTGCCCGCGTCGGGGGCCACGCCGTCGACCTCCTGGACGTCCTCGGCCCGCACCCACGCCAGGCGGTGGTTGAAGCGGATCGGGATGAACTGTGTGGTGCCCTTCACCAGCGTGCGCGAGGCGGGGTCCGTGACGCCGTCGATCGTGCCGCTGTAGTAGTAGTCGCCGTAGGCGTAGCCGCCGGCCTTCGAGTACTTCTGCCCGGCGAGGACGCTGTACTGCGTCAGCGACTCCGAGTTCCTGTCCTGGACATCGACCCCGGTTCCGGCATACGCCGCATCGTCCGGGTAGGCGCGCCCGTAGACCTTGACCGAGGCCAGTCCGGCCTTCGGGGTCACCAGTTTCTGCGGGTCCGTGGCCGTCGGCCGGGCCGGCTCCGTGTAGCGGCCGCCGGGGTTGTGGAACCAGGCCTTCCTGCCGCCGTACCAGACCGCGGTCCAGTCGGTGCGGACATCGGCGACGACCCATTCGCCACCGGCCGGGATCTTGTTCGCCCAGTTCGAGCCCTCGGTCCAGGTCTGGGTGCCGAGGTAGGGATCGCCGATGGTGGCCGACGTGGTCGACGGCTCCGTGTAGACGTAGCCGAAGTTCGCCGGCTGCGCGGCGACGGCGGTGCCTCCGTACGTCAGCTTCGGCTGGTTCTCCGAGGTGAACGGCGGTACGTAGCGGACCAGCTGGCCCACCTTGACCGGACCGCCCGCGCCGCCGGCTCCGGTGGGGGCGCCCATCAGCGACATGAAGTGGTTCCAGTCCCAGAACGGGCCCGGGTCCCAGTGCTGGGCGCGGACCTTGTCGTTCAGCACGCCGGGGACCTCGTCGTGGCCGATGATGTGCTCACGGTCCAGCGGGATCCCGTACTTCGCCGCCAGGTGCTTCACCAGGGCGGCCGAGGACTCGTACTGGGGCTCGGTGTACCAGCCCGTGCCGTTCTTGAGCGCGTAGCCCTCGTGCTCGACGCCGATCGAGTGCATGTTGACGGTCTTGTTGCCCGCGTGCCAGGCCTCGTTCTTGTTCTCGACCATCTGGGTGACCAGACCGTCCGAGGCGCGGATCATGTAGTGCGCGCTGGCGTACGAGTTCGGGTTCTGGAAGACCGCGAGCGATCCGTCGTAGCTGCCCTCCGTGTCGTGGACGGCGATGTAGCGGATGTCGTAGCCGTTGTCGGGACGGCTGGCGATGTTGTAGTTGCCCCAGTCGTCCGGGGTGGTGTTCTGCTTGTACGCGGCCGGGCGGAAGTCGCAGTTCAGTCCGGACGGGCAGTCCGGGGCCGGGACCGCGGTGGTCGACGCGTACGTCGCCGCCAGGGGCACGGCCGCCGGCTTGTCCGGCTCGACCGACGGGTCGGCCGGGAGGGAGACGTGCTGCCCCTCCGTGGTCGTGCGCTGCTCGCCCGTCCTGATCGACTCGAAGACGCGCTTCGCGAACAGCTCGGCGCCCTTCTTGTCCGGAGACTGGCTGAAGCGGGCGACCGCCGGATACCACTGGCCCGGGTCGTCCGAAAGATCGCCCGCGGCCTCGCGCTGGTACTCGGCGAGCAGGGCGGCACCGGCGCGGATGCTGTCCCCGGTGTCACTCTTCAGCGAGTCCGCGGACGCGTCGATCAGTCCGGCGGCCTCGTCGAGCGTGTGCAGCCGGGGGTCGTCCGTGTCGACGGCCTCCTTCGGTGTGGTCCGCAGCGCCTTCTCGGCGTCGAAGTGCTTCTCGACGGCCGGGTCGCCGCTGCGGTTCATGTGCTCGAGCCGGTGCTCGTCGGCGTCCTCGTGGGCCTTGTGGTCCTTCTCGAGGTCGTCCGGGTTCACCTGCGTGAGGCCCATGACGTTGTACGCGCCGGTGGTGCTGGGCATCCCGTCGTGGCTCTCCCAGCGGGTCTGCCGGAACGACACGGCCATCAGCACGCTCTTCGGCACGTCGAACTCGCTCGCCGCGGCCTCGAACTCGGCCTGCAGCTGTGCGCCCGGAGGCGTCGGCGTGCCGTCCGACGAGCCCAGGAACTCGGGCGAGGCCACGGCCACCGTCCCGATCACCGCGGTGGCGACGATCGCCGCGGTGCCTCCCCACAGCAGCGCTTTCTTCTTGCGGTCTTTCCGGTGTGCCCGACTCAACGCCCCACCCCTGGGATTGTTTAACTCTTGACGAAGGCGGCGCGAGGGTAGCAGCTGCGGATGACACGTACAGAGCGACCGGACATTCCGGGCGGTGTCTCAGTCACTGGGCATCGGCCGGGAGTGCTCGGCCGACCCCGTAATGTGGTGTTCGTGACCGTGAACGCTAAGACCACCGCAAGCGGTGGCAACACCTGGCGAAACCTGCCCGCGGCGCAGCAGCCCGAGTACCCCGATGCCGAGGCTCTGCGCGATGTGATCGCGGACCTCGAGTCGTATCCGCCGCTCGTCTTCGCGGGCGAGTGCGACCAGCTGCGCGCCCGGATGGGAGCCGTCGCCAAGGGCGAGGCGTTCCTGCTGCAGGGCGGCGACTGCGCCGAGGCCTTCGACGCCGTGTCCGCCGACCACATCCGTAACAAGCTCAAGACCCTGCTCCAGATGGGTGCGGTGCTGACGTACGCCGCGTCCGTGCCGGTCGTGAAGGTCGGCCGGATCGCCGGCCAGTACTCGAAGCCGCGCTCCAAGCCGACCGAGACCCGCGACGGCGTGACACTCCCGACCTACCGGGGCGACTCCGTCAACGGCTTCGACTTCACCGAAGAGGCCCGCGTCCCGGACCCCGAGCGGCTGAAGCGGATGTACAACGCGTCCGCGTCGACGCTCAACCTGGTGCGCGCCTTCACCACCGGTGGCTACGCCGACCTGCGCCAAGTGCACGCCTGGAACCAGGACTTCGTGAAGTCGTCCCCGTCGGGACAGCGCTACGAGCAGCTCGCGCGCGAGATCGACAACGCGCTGAACTTCATGAAGGCCTGTGGCACCGACCCGGCCGAGTTCCGCACGGTCGAGTTCTACGCCTCGCACGAGGCCCTGCTGCTGGACTACGAGTCGGCGCTGACCCGCGTGGACTCGCGCTCCGGGCAGCTGTACGACACGTCGGGCCACATGGTCTGGGTCGGTGAGCGCACTCGTCAGATGGACGGCGCACACATCGAGTTCGCGTCGAGGATCCGCAACCCCCTCGGTGTGAAGCTCGGCCCGACGACGACGGTCGACGAGGCGCTGCAGTACATCGAGAAGCTGGACCCGGAGCGCGAGCCCGGCCGGCTGACCTTCATCGTCCGCATGGGCGCCGACAAGGTCCGGGACAGGCTCCCGGAGCTGGTCGAGAAGGTCACGGCGTCCGGCGCGACGGTGGCCTGGGTGACGGACCCGATGCACGGCAACACCTTCGAGGCGGCCTCCGGCCACAAGACGCGGCGCTTCGACGACGTGCTCGACGAGGTCAAGGGCTTCTTCGAGGTCCACAAGGAGCTCGGCACCCACCCGGGCGGCATCCACGTGGAGCTGACCGGCGACGATGTCACCGAGTGCGTGGGCGGCGGCGACGAGATCTTCGTCGACGATCTCCACCAGCGCTACGAGACGGCCTGCGACCCCCGGCTGAACCGCAGCCAGTCGCTGGACCTGGCGTTCCTGGTGGCGGAGATGTACCGCGACCAGTGAGCTCGTCGATGAGCGGCTGACATGCGCCGATGGGGCGCGGATCCATGTGATCCGCGCCCCACGGTCGTATGGGGGGCTTTTATGACCCCGGAACGCCGGGTAAGGTTAGGTTAGCCTCACCGATCAATCGGGACGGGCACTACTTATCGATCCCGCCGGGAGGTGAACCGCGTGTACGTCTGCTCGTGCTTCGGCATCACGGAGAAGCAGGTCAAGGAGCACGCGGAGTCGGGTGCCTGCACCCCCCGCCAGATTGCCTCGGTCTCCAAGGCCGGCACGGACTGCGGTTCGTGCGTGCGTCGTATCCAGGGAATCCTCGGTCGGGGCACCTGCCCCCGCCGCGAGATGATCGAGCAGGGTGTGAACGCCCTCGCGGTCGAGGCCGAGCAGGATCCCGCGCTGAGCGAAGTCGGCGCACTGGCTGAAGTCACCCTGGGCGAAGCCGCCTAGCCCCCTGGCCGCGTCCTCGCGTGCGTCCTGAGCGCCCTGGATGCCCCGGGTGTCAGCTGTCGGGCTGTTCGATGACCTGGGCGATGTAGAGCGGCTCACCGAGCTTCTCGACCAGCTCCAGCTGGGTGTCGAGATAGTCGATGTGGTGCTCCTCGTCCGCCAGGATCGACTCGAAGATGTTCGCGGACGTGATGTCGCCCTTGTTCCGCATGACCTCGATCCCGCGCCTCAGCCGGTCGATCGCCTCGACCTCGATCTGCCGGTCGGCCTGGAACATCTCGGTGACCGTCTGCCCGATCCGGACATGGAAGAGCCGCTGGTAGTTCGGCAGGCCCTCGAGGAAGAGGATCCGGTCGGTCAGGACCTCCGCGTGCTTCATCTCGTCGAAGGACTCCGCCCGGGTGTACTTCGCGAGCTTTGTCCAGCCGAAGTTCTCCTGCATCTTCGCGTGCAGGAAGTACTGGTTGATCGCGGTCAATTCAGCAGTCAGCTGCTCATTGAGGAACTCGATGACCTCGGGGTCGCCCTGCATCGCAGAGGCTCCTTCCGCGCGTGTGACTGTGGCTGGATGCGCGCATCCTCGCACCGTGATCGAGGAGCGTCCAGTAAGTGCATACTTAGTGGGAGTTGCCCGAATCGGCTCAGACCTGGTCATGACCACCCCTCCTGGTCTGTCACCATTGAAGGCATGGGTCAGCCGGAGAGCCGGGAATTTCGCGAGTCAGAGCAGTCCGAGCTTCCTCCGGGGCAGCGACTGCAGCGTGGCTGGCCCGTCACCCACTACGGGCCCGTCCCCAAGTTCAAGCCGGACCGCTGGGAGTTCCGTGTCTTCGGCGCGACGGCCGACGGTGACAAGCGCTGCTGGAACCACGAGGAGTTCTCGGCCCTGCCGTTCGCGACGGTCGTGGCCGATCTGCACTGCGTGACGAAATTCAGCATGCTGGGGGCCGAATGGGGCGGGGTGCCCGCCCGTACGATCGTCGAGCTGGCCCCTCCGGCGCCGTCCGTCAGCCATGTCATGGTCTGGGCCGAGTACGGCTTCAGCGCCAATATGCGGCTCTCGGACTTCCTCTCCGAGCGCGCGATCTTCGCCACCCACAAGGACGGCGAGCTGCTCACCGCCGAGCACGGTTTCCCGCTGCGGCTGGTCGTCCCGCATCTGTACGCGTGGAAGGGCCCGAAGTGGGTGCGGGGCGTGGAGTACATGACCGCCGACCGCCGGGGCTTCTGGGAGGAGCGGGGGTACCACAACCTGGGCGATCCCTGGCGGGAGCAGCGCTACTCCTACCAGGAGGAGCCGGGGGACGGTCCCGAGTTCTAGGGCCGGTCGCCCTCCCTCGGGTGGTGCCGGCCCTCAGCGGTGGTACTGGTGGACCACCGCATGGCCCTTGCCGCGGCCGATCATCCACTTGTTGACCGGAGTGGTGACGAGGAAGGCGACGAGAAAGGCGAAGGCCAGGGCGCCCCAGAACAGCGCGTCGGTGACGTGTGCGTCCATGGCGCCCGGAACGATCAGCAGGACGCCGTTGTCGACGATCTCCATCACCAGGATGGAGACGGTGTCCGCGGCCAGGGCGACGCCGATGGCGGCCTTCAGCGGGAGCCCCGCGCGCAGGACCGGCGAGATGGTCAGCGAGTAGCCGAAGACGAATGCCAGGACGATCGCGAGGGCCATCGTCGGGGTGTTGCCCCAGCCGAGGGCGGTACCGATGATCATGCCGAGGACCTCGCCGATGGCGCAGCCGGTGAGGCAGTGGAGGGTGGCCCTGGCGGCCATGGACCAACTGGCTCCGCCGTCGCCGTGTCCGGTGTGACCGTGGTCGGTGTGGGCGTCGAGCCCGGCGTGAGGTCCGTGCTCGGTGTGAGCGTCGTGTCCGGTGTGGTGGTGCGCGTGTGCCTCGTGCTCCATGAGAGAACCCCCATAGCAAGGTGACCGGTCCTGTCCACAACAGGAACGGTATACCCCTGGGGGGTATTCCTCAAGAGAGGTTCGTCGGCCGAAGTCCCTTCAGCCGCGCCACGTCCGCCGTATACGCATCCTTGGGTCCCGGAGTCTCGATGATCAGTGGCACGCCTGCGGCCGCCGGATGCGCCATCAGCGCCCGGAACGGTTCCTCACCGATCTGACCTGCACCGATGTTCGCGTGACGGTCCTTGCGCGCGCCCACCACGTCCTTGGAGTCGTTCGCGTGGATCAGCTTCAGCCGCCCTTCCCCGACGGTGTCCACCAGCAGATCCAGGGTCTCCTTCGCCCCGCCCGGCGCCGCCAGATCGTGCCCGGCCGCGAAGACATGGCAGGTGTCCAGGCAGATGCCCAGCTTGGGGTGGGCGTCCAGGGCCTCGAAGTACGGGCCGAAGTCCCATGTCCTGGAGCAGAGCGAGAAGCCCTGCCCGGCTGTCGACTCCAGCAGCAGGAAGGGGTCGTCGTCGTGGGTCAGCTCGTCGAGCAGCGGCAGCATCAGCTCCCGTGCCTGCGCAAGTGCCACCTCGCGCGTGCGGCCGCCGGTGGCCGAGCCGGTGTGCACCACCACACCCAGCGCGCCGATCTCGCGGCCCCGGCGCAGCGAGTGCCGCAGCGACTCCACGGACCTCTCGGCGGTCGCCTCGGTGTGCGAGCCGAAGTTGATCAGGTACGGGGCGTGGACGTACGCCGCGATCCCCTCGGCCGCGCACTCCGCCCGGAACTGCTCGTCCTGCGCCGGGTTCCCGGCGGGCGTCGCCCAGCCGCGCGGATTGGCGACGAAGACCTGGACGGTCTCCGCACCGATCTCCCGTGCGTACGTCAGACCGGTCCTGGCGAGTCCGCCGGCCACCGGAACATGGGCGCCGACAGCGTTGCGCATCCGCTCTAGATTCCCTTGGTCTTGATGGTGATCGTGCTGCCCTCGGGCGCCTGCTCGCCGCCCTCCACGGACTGGCTCTCGACCTTGTTGCCGAGGAAGGGGAAGTTGCGCTCGACCTTGACCTCGAATCCCGCCTTCTCCAGCTCCTGGCGCGCGGCGGCGACCTCCATGCCGGTGACGTCCGGTACGTCGATCATGCGCGGGCCCTTGGAGACGGTGAGGGTGACCGTGTCGCCCTTCGCGGCCTGCCCGCCCTCCGCCGGGGACTGCACGGCGACGGTGCCGGCGTCCTCGGGGGAGTGCACCCGCGCAGGGGCGACCTCGACCTCCAGCCCTTCCTCCCGCAGGGCGTTCGTCGCGTCCTCGACGGACTCGCCGACCACATCCGGTACGTCGATGGGGGCGCCCTTGCTGACGACGAGCGCGACCGCGGAGTCGGGGCGGCGTTCGGTGCCTGCGGCCGGGTCCGAGCCGGTGACGGTCCCCTGCGCGGCCTCCACGCTGAACTCCTTGGTGATCACGCCCGGGGCGAGCCCCACCTTGCGCAGGGCGTTCTTCGCCTCGGCGAGCGTCATTCCCTCGAGGTCCGGGACCTCGACGATCTCGGGGCCGCGGGAGACGACGAGGGAGACCGAGCCGTTGTCACGGATGCGCTGACCCGGGTCGGGGTCGATGTCCATGACCGTGCCGCGCCGGTAGACGTCGCTGAAGCCCTGCGTGGTCCGCTCGACCTCGAGCCCGGCGTCCGTGAGGCGCTTCTTGGCGGCGGCCTCCGTCTGCCCGAGGACGGGAGGCACGCGGGTGAACTGTCCGGAGTTGATGTACCAGACGCCGCCCACGCCGAGGAGCAGCAGGGCAGCCACGACCGCGGCGATGACGCCGCGCCGGGGTGCCGGGGTGCGGCGCGCCGAAGTCTGCGGGGGCTGCGGGGGCGGCATCTCCAGACGGCTGGTCCGGTGGACCGCGGCCCCGGGGATCACGCTCGTACGGTCGTCGGACCCGGCAGCGCCGTCGGGGTCCGCCGTCCGCGCCTGCGGCGGTACGGCGTCGAGCTGGTCGTCCGTGAGGGCGGCGCGCGCCTCACGGGTCTGCGCGAGCAGCGCGACGGCGTCGTACGGCCGGAGGTCCGGGTTGCGGGCGGTCGCGCTCGCGACGAGCTCGTCCAGCTCCCTCGCGAGCCCGGGCACGGCGGCGGACGGGGCCGGCACGTCCTCGTTGAGGTGCTGGTAGAGGACCTGGGCGGGAGTGTCGCCCGCGTACGGCTTGGCGCCGGTGAGCATCTCGTACAGGACGACACCGCAGGCGTAGACGTCGGCGCGGGTGTCGGCGGTGCCGGACTCGATCTGCTCGGGTGCGAGGTACGACACGGTCCCGAGGACCGAGCCCGTGGTGTTCGTCACGGCTCCCACGGCGCGGACCAGCCCGAAGTCGGCGACCTTGACCCGGCCGTCGTCGCCGATCAGGACGTTCTCCGGCTTCATGTCCCGGTGCACGAACCCGGCGCGGTGCGCGGCGCCGAGCGCGGCCAGCACCGGCTCCAGGATGTCGAGCGCGGCCCGCGGCTGGAGCGCGCCGCGCTCGCGCAGCACGTCACGGAGGGTGCACCCGGCGACGTACTCCATCGCGAGATAGACGTACGCGCCCTGTGCGCCCTGGTCGTACACCCCCACCACATTGGGGTGCGACAGCCGCGCCACGGATTTCGCCTCCCGGATGAACCGCTCAACGAACGACGCGTCCGTCGCGAGTGCGGGATGCATCACCTTGAGGGCGAGCACACGGTCGAGACGGGTGTCCACGGCCCGGTAGACCGTGGCCATCCCGCCGACGGCGATGCGCGCGTCGACGCGGTAGCGGCCGTCGAGCAGCTGCCCGACGAGGGGGTCCTGAAGCGTCGTATCCACGCAGCGAGTCTACGAGCCGCGCCACGCCTTCCCGCCCCCTCGGGCACTGCCCGGGCCCGTACTGCAGCGCACCTGTGACCCACCGGGGCATTCCCCTGCCCGGCCCGTCCCCCTCGGACCCCGGGTGTGCCCCGGCACACCGTGGACGGGCCGGGGTGTCCATCCTCGATCGCCGGACGGGCTGATGTGTGTCCCGGCACAGTCCGGCGGCCCGGGTGTCCGTACTCGATCGCGGACAGGCTGGAATTGCGCCCGGCACCGGTGCACGGGCCCGGACGGGCTCGGAGCCGGCCCTGCCCGCGCCGAGCGGGCGTCGCCCGCTAGAACGCCGGGCGTTCCGGGTCCAGGGCCGCTCGGCCCTCCACCGGCGACGACGCCTCCGCGAAGTGCCGACGCGGGATACGGCCCGCGCGGTGGGCGAGGCGGCCCGCCTCGACCGCGTGGCGCATCGCCTCGGCCATGAGCGCGGGCTCCTGCGCCCGCGTGACCGCCGACGCCAGCATCACCCCGGCACACCCCAGCTCCATCGCGAGCACCGCGTCCGACGCCGTGCCCGCGCCCGCGTCCAGGATCACCGGGACGCTCGCCTGCTCGACGATGAGCTGGAAGTTGTGCGGGTTGCGGATCCCCAGCCCGGACCCGATCGGCGAGCCCAGCGGCATGATCGCCGCGCAGCCCACCTCCTCCAGCTTCCGCGCCAGCACCGGGTCGTCGTTCGTGTACGGCAGCACGGTGAAGCCGTCGTCGACCAGCACCTCCGCCGCGTCCAGGAGCTCGATCGGGTCGGGCAGGAGTGTGCGCTCGTCCGCCACGACCTCCAGCTTGATCCAGTGCGTCCCGAGCGCCTCGCGTGCGAGCCGCGCGGTCAGCACGGCCTCGCCCGCCGTGAAGCAGCCCGCCGTGTTCGGCAGGACCTGGATGCCCAGCCGCTTCAGCACGGACAGGACGGACCCCTGCACGGTCGGGTCGAGCCGGCGCATCGCCACGGTCGTGAGCTCCGTACCGCTCGCGACCAGCGCGCGCTCCAGTACGTCGAGGCTCGGCGCCCCGCCCGTACCCATGATCAGCCGGGACGAGAACTCCACCCCGCCCAACACAAAACGGTCATCGGCCATGGCGTCGATCAGCCTCCCTGCACCGCGGTGAGGACCTCGACCCGGTCGCCCTCGCACAGCAGCGTCCCGGACCACTCGCCCCGCGGGACGACGGTCTCGTTCACGGCCGCCGCGACCCCGGACGGCGCCGCCGTCAGCGTCGCGACCAGCGCGTCCAGCGTGGTGCCTGCCGTGATGTCCCGCGGTTCTCCGTTCACGGACACGGACACGGACACGATCGTGGACCCGGTGGACCCGGTGGACCCGGTGGACCCGGTCATGCGGATACCTCCTGACGTACGGGAGAGAAGCGGCGGGGGGTGAAGGGCTCCGCCTCTTCCGGCAGTTCCCCGGCGACCAGCGCATGTGCCATCACGTCGCCCGTCACCGGCGTGAGCAGCACACCGTTGCGGTAGTGCCCGGTCGCCAGCAGCAGCCCGGGCAGTTCCGTCGGCCCGAGCAGTGGCGCGTTGTCCGGGGACCCCGGTCGCAGACCGGCGCGCGTCTCGGTGAGCGGCAGCTCGGTGAGGCCCGGCACCAGCTCGTGCGCGTCGCGCAGCAGCTGGTACACCCCGCCCGCCGTGACCGTCGTGTCCCAGCCGAGTTCCTCGCTCGTCGCGCCCACCACCAGCTCGCCGTTCTCGCGCGGCACGAGATAGACGTGGCTGCCGCGCACCAGGGCCCGCACCGTCCGTGACAGGAACGGCGCGTACGGGCGCGGCACCGTCAGCCGCAGCACCTGCCCCTTCACCGGCCTGACCGGCGGCAGCACCTCCTCCGGCACGCCCTCCAGCCGGCCGCTCAGACTGCCCGCGGCCAGCACCACCTGCTCGGCGGCCACCTCGCGGCCCCCGTCGAGCACGGCTCCGGCCGCCCGGTCCCGTACCACCGACAGCCGCTCGACCCAGGCGCGGTGGAACGTCACGCCCGCCCGCTCGCACGCCGCGACGAGGGCCTTCGCCAGCCGCCGCGGATCGATCTGGTGGTCGCCGTCCACCCGCAGCCCGCCGCGCACGCCGGGTGCGAGCATCGGTTCGAGGCGCCGGCACTCCCGGCCGGTGAGCCACTCCGACTCCAGCCCGGAGCGGTGCTGCAACGCGTGCAGTTCGCGCAGATGCGCCCGGTCGTCCGTGTCGAGCGCGACGGCGAGCGTCCCGCACCTGCGGTATCCGGTGTCCTGCCCGCTCGCCTCCTCCAGCTCCGCGACGAACTCCGGATAGCGACGCGCGGAGGCGAGATTGAGGCCGAGGAGCATCTCCTCGCCGTAGTGGAGCTCAGTGACGGCCGCGAGCATGCCGGCCGCGACCTGTGCGGCCCCGCCGCCCGGTTCGGGGTCGGCGACCGCGGTGCTCAGGCCGCGCTGTGCCGCCCGCCAAGCGGTGACGAGGCCGATGATTCCGCCCCCGATGACAAGGACGTCCGTCGTCGTCGCCGAAGGCCCTGTCGGTGAATGCCCCGTTGGTGCATGTGCTGTCGGTGCGCGTCCAGTACGTGACGGCTGGACAGGTGGATGCATGGCGTCCGGACCCTCCCTTCGCCGGCATGACCCGGATCAGGTTCGTACGGTCGGAGGCCGCCTCAGCCTCCCTCTCAGCCCGGTGCTCCGGGCTCCCGCGAGTAGCAGTACGGTGGCCAGCCTAACCCCCGCCCCCAACTCTCAGTAAGGGAGCCCGCACTGTGGCCCGCTCGCTCGACGGACTCGTGCTCGTCCCGGTCGCCGACCAGGCGCCGGGCCAGGTCGGTACGCGGACCCGGTTCGCCTACCACGAGGAGCAGGGCCGGATCTGGGCCGACTACGCGGGCGGTGACGTGGTTCGCGGCCATCTCGTCGGCACGCGCGAGGGCGACCGGCTGGACTTCCGCTACGTCCAGCTGAAGCAGGACGGAACGACGTCTTCCGGGCACTGTGTCGCGACGGTCCTGGAGCTGCCCGACGGGCGGGTGCGGCTGGAGGAGACCTGGGAATGGGAGTCCCAGGAAGGCGGCGGCACGAGCGTCGTCGAACAACCGGCTTCCTGACGATCCGTCAAGTGGCTAGGGTGGCCTGGTGAGCGAGCAGACAACGCAGAGTCGCCGTGTCGTGATCGTCGGGGCCGGCATGGCCGGCGTCCAGACCGCCGTGGCCCTCCGCGATCAGGGCTTCTCCGGCACCATCACCCTCATCGGCGCCGAGCCGCACCAGCCGTACGACCGCCCCCCGCTCTCCAAGGCCGTCCTCCTCGGCAAGGCGGAGGGCTCCGCCCTCGACATCGACTTCGACGCACTCCGGGTCGATCTCCAGCTGGGCCGCGAGGTCGACGGCCTGCGCGCGGACGACCATGAGCTCGACACCCCGTCGGGGCCCGTCCCGTACGACACCCTCGTCATCGCCACCGGCGCCGAGCCCATCACCCTGCCCGGCACCGAGGGAGTCCCCGGCGTCCATCTGCTGCGCACGCTCGACGACGCGGAACGGCTGCGTCCTGTGCTGGAGCGGCAGCACGACATCGTGGTCGTCGGCGCCGGCTGGATCGGCGCCGAGTTCGCCACCGCCGCCCGCGAGGCGGGCTGCGCCGTGACCGTCGTCGAGGCCGCCGACCGCCCGCTCGCGGGCGCCCTGCCCGCCGAGGTCGCCGCGCCGATGGCCGGCTGGTACGCGGAGAGCGGCACGGAGCTCCTCACCGGCGTGCGCGTAGCGGGCATCGAGCCGGGTGCGGTCGTCCTCGCTGACGGCCGGCGGCTCCCGGCCGGGGCCGTCGTCGTCGGCATCGGCGCACGCCCCGCCACCGGCTGGCTCGCGGGCTCGGGCATCGCCATCGGCGCGGACGGCTCGATCACCGCGGACGAGCGGCTGCGCACCTCGCTGCCCGATGTGTACGCCGTCGGCGACTGTGCGTCCTTCCCGTCCGGCCGCTACGGGAAGCGGCTCCTCGTCCACCACTGGGACAACGCGCTGCAGGGCCCGCGCACGGTCGCCGCGAACGTCATGGCCGAGGGCGAGGATGCCGCGCCGCAGATCTACGACCCGGTGCCGTACTTCTGGTCCGAGCAGTTCGGCCGGTTCGTGCAGTACGCGGGTCACCACGAGGGCGCAGGGACGCTCGTATGGCGGGGCGACCCGGCGGCCGGTTCCGCCTGGTCGGTGCTGTGGCTGCGGGACGGCGCGCTGGTCGCCGTGCTCGCGGTCGGCAGGCCCCGGGACCTGGCCCAGGGACGCAGGCTCATCGAGGCCGGCGCGCGGCTCGACCTGGTGCGTGCGGGGGACCCCGGTGTCCCTCTGAAGGCGGCAGCTCTCTAGGGTCCGGCTACCGACTGTCGGTCCGGGATGGCACGCTTGTCCCGTGACCGAGATTGACGCAAAGATCGATGCTCTCGTCCCCGCCTGGCTCCACCTGCCGGACATCGCGGAAAAGCTCGATGTCGAGGTGACGCGTGTACGGCAGCTGGTCAAGGAGGGCCAGCTGATCGCCGTGCGGCGCGGTGAGAACCGGACGCTTCAGGTGCCTGCCGCCTTCATCAAGGGCGGCAAGGTGATCAAGGGTCTCAGCGGGACCCTGACGCTCCTGAGGGACGACGGCTTCAGTGACGAAGAGATGCTGGAGTGGCTCTTCACGCCGGACCCGACCCTCCCGGGTACCCCCGCGGAGGCCCTCAGCGAGAATCGTGGCACGGAGGTGAAGCGCCGGGC
Organism: Streptomyces sp. NPDC001970; assembly: GCF_053594115.1. Taxonomy (NCBI): domain Bacteria; kingdom Bacillati; phylum Actinomycetota; class Actinomycetes; order Kitasatosporales; family Streptomycetaceae; genus Streptomyces; species Streptomyces sp. NPDC001970. The sequence goes on from NZ_JBSFDW010000003.1 coordinate 41,716, forward strand.
CCAGGCGCTCGCCGTCTGAGGTCCTGACGAGACCACACCACATCGCACCGCACCGCACCACGGGAAGCGTGGTGTACGGACCGGGGCGGGGTACGCTTCCGCAGCCCTGCCCCGGGTCCCGTACGCCGGCGGAACCAGTCCCGACCTGCCGACCGACGGCCGGTCCCAACGGGGGGAGCACCTCATGTCCACGCTGCGCGAGCGCCTGTCCGACGCCCGGCTCTATCTGTGCACGGACGCCCGCAAGCACCAGAAGGACCTCCCCGAGTTCCTGGACGCCGTGCTCTCCTCCGGTGTGGACATCGTGCAGCTGCGCGACAAGGGCATGGAGGCCGGCGAGGAGCTGGAGCACCTCGCCGTGTTCGCCGACGCCTGCCGCCGCCACGGAAAGCTCCTCGCGGTGAACGACCGGGCCGATGTCGCCCACGCCATCGGCTCCGACGTGCTGCACCTGGGCCAGGGCGACCTGCCCGTGCCCGCCGCGCGGGCGATCCTCGGCGACGACGTGCTCATCGGCCGCTCCACACACGCGGAGGCCGAGGCCGCCGCGGCCGCCGTCGAGCCCGGAGTGGACTACTACTGCACCGGGCCCTGCTGGCCCACGCCCACCAAGCCGGGCCGCCGCGCCCCGGGCCTCGACCTCGTGCGGTACGCGGCCTCGCTGTCGCAGGAGCGCCCCTGGTTCGCCATCGGGGGGATCGACGCGGGCAATCTCGACCAGGTGCTGGACGCCGGAGCCCGCCGTGTCGTCGTCGTCCGGGCGATCACGGAGGCCGACGACCCGGCCGCCGCGACCGCCGATCTCAGCAAGCGGATACGGGCATACGGACGGAAGGGCTGACGGCGAACACCGGGTGTCCGATGGGTGGACAACGGTTGGGCACCCCAGATGCCCTGGATAATCTGCGAGCATGGCCCTCGGCACAGCTTCCACCAGGACGGATCGCGCACGCACCGTGCGCGAGATGCTTGCGACCGGCAAGACGTCGTACTCCTTCGAGTTCTGGGCGCCCAAGACCGAGAAGGGCGAGCGGAACCTCTGGAACGCACTGCGCCGGGTCGAGGCCGTGGGGCCGAGCTTCGTCTCCGTGACGTACGGCGCGGGCGGCTCCACCCGGGCGGGCACGGTCAAGGCCACCCAGAAGATCGCCGCGGACACCACTCTGACGCCGGTCGCGCACCTCACCGCGGTCGACCACTCCGTCGCCGAACTGCGCAACATGGTCGGCCAGTTCGCCGACGCCGGGATCCGGAACATCCTGGCGCTGCGCGGCGACCCGCCCGGCGACCCGATGGGCGAGTGGGTCAGACACCCGGAAGGGGTGACGTACGCCGCCGACCTGGTCCGGCTGATCAAGGACTCCGGGGACTTCTGCGTCGGTGTCGCGGCCTTCCCCGAGATGCACCCCCGGTCGACCGACTGGGACACGGACATCGAGTACTTCGTGGACAAATGCCGAGCCGGTGCCGACTATGCGATCACCCAGATGTTCTTCCGTCCTGAGGACTATCTGCGGCTTCGTGACCGGGTCGCCGAGGCCGGTTGCGAAACCCCGATCATCCCCGAGATCATGCCCGTCACCAGCGTGAAGCAGATCGAGCGCTTCAGCCAGCTCAGCAACGCCTCCTTCCCGGCAGCGATGGAAGAGCGGATCCGCGCGGTGAGCGACGACCCCGCCGCTGTACGCTCCATGGGCATCGAGTTCGCGACGGAGTTCTGCGCACGGCTGCTCTCCGAGGGTGTCCCCGGGTTGCACTTCATTACGCTCAACAACTCCACGGCAACGCTCGAAATCTACGAGAATCTCGGACTGCACGAGCAGTCGTAACCGGCCACACCCGCCACTACCCCCGGCGGCGGCCGATGAGAGGGGCGGGCATGGGCTGGACGGTGCTCTACATCGCGTTCGGCATTGTCGCGCTGTGGCTGCTCGGCGAGGTGCTGCTGCAGTACAAGGCGCGGCTGCGCTGGCGGCTGCTCGCGTTCGTCGGATTCCTCGGTGTCGTCCTCGGCGTGCTGATGCCGAACGTGATCGTGATCGCCGTCGGTGCGGTCGCCTTCGCGATCGGACAGACGTACGTCACGCTCTCCTTCCGGCGTGGCTTCTCCACGGGCTGGGCGATCGGCGGCAGTCCGGGCTCGAGCCGCCGGCGCAAGTCCGGCGCCGCCCTGCGCGAGCCCACGCTCGAGGTGTCGGACCTCTCGTACGAGCCGCACGAGTCCTACGAGCCGCACGAGGCGGACGAGGAGCCGTCCGCGGCGGAGCGGACGGCGGTCTACGAGCCGATGCCGCTGCCCGAGGACACCGGCCAGTACGGCATCTACAGGGACACCGCGTACGCGGCGAGCCAGGGCGAGAGCGGCGGTCAGGGGCAGGCCCAGGACCAGTATCTGTACGGCGGGTACGACACGTACTCCTCGCCCTACGAGCAGCCGACCGCGGCCCAGGCCCAGGACGCCTACGCCGCGCAGTACGACCACGGCACGGGCCAGCAGCAGTACGCCGCCTACTCCGACCCGTACATCGGCAGCCAGGGCTACGGCTCGTACGACAGCCACGGCGGCCGGCAGCAGTACTCCGACCCCTACACCGCACAGCAGGGCTTCAACGAGACACCGCCCGGCGGGGTCTGGGTGCCGCAGCAGCGCGACAGTGACCAGCACGTCCCGCCGGTGCCCCCCATGCCGCCGCAGCAGCCCTCGCCGTACGGCTACGACCAGAACGGCTACGACCAGAACGGCTACGACCAGAACGGCTACGACCGGAGCGGCTACGACCAGAACGGCTACGAGAGCGGCTACAACGGCCAGGCGTACCGCTACTGAGGTCCGCTACGACTGGAATCGGCGCTCACTGCGAGCCGCGGAAGCCCTCGCCCTCCACGATCAGCCCCGCCACCAGCGCGCCCGACATGCCCGCATGCGCCAGTCCGCCGCCCGGGTGTGCCCAGCCGCCCGCGAGATACAGGCCCGGCAGCCGGGTGCTGTTCGACGGACGCAGACACCGGCCCCCGTCCCCGGCGAGCGCCGGCGGCCGCACGCGCCCGGTCTCGGCCGGGGTGAGGACCTCGCGCCACAGCAGCCGCTCGCGTATGTCCGCAATTGCCGGTCGTGCCGCGGCGATGAGCGTCTCCGCGTAACGCTCGCGCAGGGCCTCGTCCGTCCAGTCGACGCCGGATGGCCCACCGCCCGGGGCGACCGTCGCGGTGAGCGTGACCGCCTCATGGGAGTCGTCGGGGCGGGCGGTCGGATCGTCCGGTCGCAGCACGGTGACCGTCGGACGCTCGGCGAGCGTGCCGCCGAAGACCGCCGCGGCCTCCGCGGCCGGATCGGGGGAGTGCACCACCGTCCGGTGGACGGTGCCCTCGGGACGGGCGCCGCGCAGCGCCAGCAGGACCGTGAACCTGCCCGGAGCGCCCTCCGCCGCCTCGGGCCGTACGTCGCCTTCCTGCCAGGGCAGGAGACCGCCGAGGCCGGACGCACCGGCGCCCGCCACCACATGGTCGGCGTCCACGGCCCGGCTTCCCCCAGGGCCTCCGGCCTGGGAGGGACCCCCGGCAAGCTGCAGGCCCGCCGCCCGGCCGTCCTTCTCGACGACGCCCGTCACCTCGGCGCCGAAGACGAACTCCACCCTGCGCTCCAGGCATCGCTCGTACACCGCACGCGCCAGCGCCCGCATCCCGCCCTGGACGTACCAACTCCCGAACGTCTGCTCCATGTACGACAGCAGGGCGGCGCTCGCCGGGGTGTGCCGCGGATCCAGTCCGTACGACAGCGCACACGCGTCGAGCAACGCGCCGAGACGGGGATCGGCCAGCTCCCAGGCACCGACCTCGGCGAGCGTGCGCGCCTGGCGCGTACGCAGCATGCGGCGCTGACGCCGCGCCGGATACGGATCGCGGCCCAGCACCTGCCAGTCGGACCACAGCGGCTCCTCCAGCAGCGGCCGCCGCGTACGGTCCCAGGCGTCCCCGGCGCGCCCGAGGAACTCGCCCCAGCGCCCGCCGGCCCCGGCCCCCAGCGCCGCGTCCAGCGCGGACACGACGCCCCCGCGCGAGGCATTGGGCAGCGAGACGGTCGTGCCGTCCCCGAAGACGTGCCGGCTCGCGGGGTCGACCTGGGCGAGCTCGACCCGGCTCTCCAGCGGCTCCTTGCCGGTCTTGACGAACAGATCCCGGTAGACGGCGGGCAGATGCAGCAGACCGGGGCCGGTGTCGAACGCGAACCCGTCGCGATCGAACCCGCCCACGGCGCCGCCGAACGTCGCCGAGCGTTCGAACACCGTCACCCGGTGCCCCGCCACGGCCAGCCGCGCCGCCGCCGCCATGGCGCCCATCCCGGCGCCGATCACCGCAATCCGTCCCATGCCAGCGACTTTATCGACCCCCACCGACAGCCCGTCGCCGCGGCCCGGGTACCGACACGGGTGGGCCTGCGGCCGGTCCGTTCCCCACAGGCCCGCCCTTTCCCGGCTGTGTCGATGTGCAGCTCCGTGGCGTGAGGGGCATGCCGGGCCCGGGGCACGCCCGGTACCGTCCCGTCGGCCCGGGTGTCCGTCCGCGATCGCCGGACGGGCTCAGAACGAGGCTTTCGCCGGAGGCGTCAGCGTGGCGGGCGGTCGGGCAGGCCGGCCGCGGCCGCCAGCCGTTTCTCCTCGCGCCGCTGCGCCATCCGGCGCAGAAAACGGCGGATCCGCGAGGCGAGGAAGACCAGTGTCACGAGGCCCAGCACGAGCAGTGTCGCCGCGATGATCGCCGCAGGCAGCGGATGGAACATCGCGAAGGTGACGATCCCGGCGACACCGAGGTCCTCGGTCGTGCTCATGGCGATGTTGCTGAACGGCTCCGGGGACGTGTTGATCGCCATCCTCGTCCCGGCCTTCACCAGATGGCTCATCAGCGCCGTCGACCCGCCGACCGCACCGGCCGCGAGCTCCGGCAGCGAACCGCTCTCCCCGGCCAGCAGCGCGGCCACGACCGCGCCCGCCACCGGCCGGATCACCGTGTGGACGGAGTCCCACGCCGAGTCGACATACGGGATCTTGTCCGCCACCGCCTCGCACAGGAAGAGCACACCCGCGGCGACCAGCACATCCGTGCGCTGGAGAGACTCGGGCACCTCGTCGCTGATGCCGGTCGCGCCGAACAGGCCGAGCAGCAGGACCACCGCGTACGCGTTGATTCCGCTGGCCCAGCCGCTCGTGAAGACGAGGGGCAGTACGGACACGGACGCGATCGTAACCAGCGAGCGCCGGATCCGGGTGGGGATGAGCGCGGGCGTCTGAGTACCTGTACCTAGGTGAGGAGATGAGTACCTGTGCGGATGGGCTCCCACCTGCGCAGACGGGAGACTGGAGGCCACGGAAGGGCGCGGCGCCGGCACCGCCGGCACGGGGCGGCGGAACGGCGCGGCGCACCGACCGAACGGGGGTTGCCCGGACCAGGGGGAACAGCGGTACAGGGCAACGGGGGTAACGGGGAATCGGGGGAAACGCCGGTCCGGTGAGCTCGGGGGGATCGAGCTTCACCGGACCGGCACTCTTCTGTCCTCCGTGCGGGCTACCGCCCGCTGACCCGCCCGTGCAGCAGCCGGGACAGCGCCGCGTGCACATCGTCGATCGACCGCTCCGGCTGGAACGCCTGCCAGTCGAGTGCCGCCACCAGCACCATGCCGACGAGCGCCGCCGCGGTGAGCGGAATGTCGATCTCGTCGCTCAGCTCGCCCCGCTCGACACCCTCCCTCAGGACCGTTTCGACGACGGCGACCGCCTGCTGACGGACCACCAGCAGCGTGGACTGCCAGGCCCGGTTGGTGCGCCAGAGCTCGGCGACGTACAGCTGGGTGAAGGCCGGGTAGCGGTCGATGAAGCCCAGCCCTGCCTTGATCATCGCGTCCAGCGCCTCGACCTTGGTGCCGCCGCGCTCCTCCGTCTCGTCGGCGGCGGCCTGCAGCGATGCGGTGAGCAGACCGACCCCGTACCGCAACAGCTCCTCGAAGAGCTCGGTCTTGCTCGTGAAGTTGTAGTAGACCGTGCCCTTGGCGACTCCGGCCCGTTCGGCGATCTCGTCGACCGTCGTTGCGGAGAAACCCTGCTCGGCTATGAGGGTCACGGCCGCCTCGTAGAGCTTGGCCCGCGTCGCCTGTCTCCGGGTGCTGCTGCTGTTCATGGGGTCGATTCTCACAGGCTCAGCTCCGGGTGGAGACGGTCGAACGTCCACACCTGCTTGCGCCGCGCGGACACGGCGGTCAGCGCGAGCGCCCCCGCGGTGAAGGCGAGCAGGACCGCCGTTCCCTGCCAGACCGGGCCGATGCCTCCGCCCGTGATCAGCCGGCGCAGCGCCTCGACGACGTACGTCATCGGCAGGAAGGGGTGGATGGCGTTGAAGAACCCGGGGCTGGTCTGCACGGGATAGGTGCCGCCCGCGGAGGTCAGCTGGAGCATCAGCACCGCCAGGACCAGGATCCGGCCCGCCGCGCCGAAGCGGGCGTTGAGCCACTGGATGATCGCGGCGAAGCAGCACACCACCAGGACCAGGAAGCCGACGGTCCCGGCCGCGCGGGCCATCCGGAGGCCGAGCCCCCAGTGGAGGACGGACATCAGAGCGGCGACCTGGAGCAGCCCGATCGCGGCCACCGGAAGGAAGCCCGCGAGCGCGATCCGCCAGGCGGAGGCACCGGCGGCGAGGGCACGCCGGTTGAGCGGCTGGATCAGCATGTACGCCACCATCGCGCCCACCCAGAGGGAGAGCGGGATGAAGTACGGGGCGAAGCCGGTGCCGTAGTTGGGCGCCTTGTGCAGCGACTGGGAGGCGAGCTGGACGGGGTCGGCCATGACGTCCGTACGCCGGTCCCGGTCCTGCTTGTCGTAGTCGGGGATCTTGCCGACGCCCTCGTTGAGGCCCCCGGCCAGCTCGCCGGAGCCGTCGACCAGCTTGAACATGCCTCCGTCGAGGTCCGTCGCGCCGGTCTCCAGCCGGCCGACACCCGAGTCGAGGTCGGAGGAGCCGGTCTTGGCGCTGGTCAGTCCGGTGTGGATCTGGTCCGCGCCCTTGGCGACCCTGTGGGCGCCGGTGTTCAGCCGGTTGATGTCGGCGACGGCCTTCTCCACGTCGTCGTCGAGAGTCGGGGAGCGGTCGGCGAGCTTCTTCGCCTGCTCCTGCAGGGTCTTGAGGTGCGAGTCGAGCTTCTTCAGGTCGCCGCTGTTGTCCTTCACGAGCGTGTTGACGTCCTCGGCGATCTCGGCGGCGTCGGCCGCGCTGGTCACGGCCCGCTTCAGGGCGGGACAGTACGCCGGGTCGGCGAGGAGCGCGTCCTCGCAGCGGTCCTTGTGGATCTCGGCCAGATCGTCGGCCGCCTCGCGCGCCTTGGTCGCCGCTCCGGGCGCGTGCGTCACGAGCAGGTCCAGGTTGTGGCGGGCCGCCCGGGAGGAGTCCTCGACGAAGCGGGCGGTGTCGCCGATCGTCTTGCCGTTGTCCTTGAGGTACGGACGGACGTCGGCGGCGATGCCGTTGACCTTGTCGGCCAGCTCCTGGGTGCCGGAGGCCACCTTGCCCGCGCCCGTCTCGAGGTCGCCCGCGGCCTTGTCGAGCCTGTTGATGCCGCCGGCCAGCTTCCCACTGCCGTCCTTGGCGTCCTTGAGGCCGTCGGCGAGGTCCTTCGAACCCTTCTTGGCCTTGCCGATGCCGCCCTTGAGCCTGTCGGCACCCTCTGCGGCCTTCTCCGTGGCGTCGTGGATGTCGGAGAAGGAGATGAAGATCTTGTCGAGGAAGGACCGGGAGGCGTCCTTGGAGGCGGCGTTCCGCACCTCGGAGAAGACCGTGCGGGAGATCTGCCCGACGATGTAGTTGTTCGCGTCGTTCGTCCGTACTTCGAGCGCGCCGGTCTCCGGCGAGTCGCCGGAACTCGACGCGATGCGCTTGCTGAAGTCGGCGGGCATGGTGAGGGAGAGGTAGTACGTGCCGTCCTCGACGCCCGCGCGGGCGTCCTCGGCGCTCACCTCGTGCCACTCGAAGACCTCGCTGTCGCGCAGGCCCTTGGTGATCTCGTCACCGGCGGCGATCTTCTTGCCGACGGCCGTGGCCCCCTTGTCGTCGTTGACGAGCGCGACGGGGATCCGGTCGAGGCGGCTGTACGGGTCCCAGAACGACCACAGATACAGGGCGCCGTAGAGCAGCGGCAGCAGCAGGATCGCGACGAGCGCGGCGCGCGGCAGCTTTCCCCTGCCGAAGCGCTTCAGCTCAAGCGCGGCCAGTCTCGGCGATCGCATCGGCCGGCTCCTCCTCGGTCGTGGTCTTGTCGGGCTCGGGCTCGGGTTTGGCGTCGGCGTCGGCGTCGGCGTCTGGTTCGGCGTCGGGCTCCGGCGTGGGCTCGGGTTGGGCCTTGGGCTCGGGCTCGGGTTTGGCGCCGGCGTCGGCGTCTGGTTCGGCGTCGGGCTCCGGCGTGGGCTCGGGTTGGGCCTTGGGCTCGGGTTCGGCGTCGGCCTCGGGCTCGGGCGCGGCTTCCTTCCCGGCCACCGTGTCCGTGGTGGCGCTGGGCGCCGTCGAGACCAGGACAGCGTCCTCCGGGGCCTCGCTGCACACCGCCAGCACGGTCGTGCCCTGCTCGGCCACGGCACGCAGCAGGGCCCAGGCCTGCGCCCGGTCCGCGTCGGAGAGCTTGAGGTCGGTGTCGTCGAGCGCGAGGAGCCGTGGGCGTCCGATCAGGGCGAGCGCGACCGACAGGCGCAGGGCCTCCAGCCGCTCCAGGTCCCTCACGGTCGTTCGCCCTGCCTTGGGCAGTGAGTCGAGGTCGAGGCCCGCGGTCTCCAGCGCCTCCTCGACACGGCTTCGGGCCGACGCCGCCGCCCGTTCGCCCCCCGGCCGCAGCAGAGCCCGCAGCGAGCCGTCGAACCGTCGCTGGAGCAGGGCCCGCTCGCGCAGGTGCTCGTCGACGGTGAACGACGGGTCGAGATCGCTGACGCCGGGGACCGGGCCGAGCGCGCTGACCCGCCGTACGGCCGCCATCTTGCGCGGCAGCCGCATTCCGGCGACCTCGGCGTGGCCCTCCGTGGGCTTCATCCGGCCGGTGAGCGCGAGCAGCAGACAGGTGCGGCCCGAGCCTGAGGGCCCCTCGACCGCGATGAGCGAGCCGGGTCCCGCGTCGACGTTCATCCCCCGGAACGCCCAGCCGCGCGGGCCCTTGAGCCCGAAGTCCTCGGCGGTGACGGCCGCCCCGTGCGTGCTGTCCACGCACACCCTCCCGTTTTTGCACTGACTGGTCAGTGCAAAAACTATCGTGCGTCGATGGCCGGTGCCAAACGGGGTACGTCAGCCGCCGCGCTCGCGCGGATCGACGTCGGCCACGATCTCCTCCAGCCGGGCGCAGACCCGCTTGATCTCCTCGTGGGTCGCGTTCCGCTCGGTGATCACCGCGGCCAGCAGCAGGGCCGTCAGTGCGGCGCAGCCGTTGAAGGCCTGCAGCGTGACCATGTTGGAGAACAGGTCCTGGCCGGCGAACGGGCCGACCTGCCGGGCCGCGGCGACGATCGTGAGCGTGGACACCGCCAGGGCACACGGCGCTGCCCCGGGCAGCTGGAAGCGGAACGCCGCCCAGATCAGGAGCGGGAAGACCAGGAAGAGCAGGGTCGAATTGGAGGTACGCGTCGCCAGAATCGTCACGAGGAACGTGGCCACCGCCAGGGCCACGGCCTCGGCCCAGCGGGGGAGCGAAACGTTCCGGGGCCAGTGGGCCCTTCGGAGGACGAGCAGGAACGGGGTGACCACGAGGACACCCATCGCGTCACCCGTCCACCACACCGACCACGTCGGCCAGAACTCGCCCGCACCCAGCGCCCCGGCGAGCACCAGCACACCGGTGCCGATGGTCGAGCTGATCAGCATCCCGGCCAGTGCGCCGAGGAAGACCAGGAGCAGGCCGTCGCGCAGCCGGTCCAGCTCGGGGCGGAACTCCGCCCGGCGAAGCATCAGATACGCGCAGACCGGAGCGACTGTGTTCCCAGCCGCGATGCCCAGGACGGCCGGGAGCGACGGGCCGATCAACACATTGACCAGGAAGGCGCCGAGCGCGATCCCCGGCCAGATCCGCAGCCCGAACACCACCAACGCGGCCACGGCCACTCCGGTCGGCGGCCACAACGGCGTGACCTGGCCGCCCACCAGCTGCTGGAGCAGTCCCAGCTCGGCTGACCCGTAGTAGACGGCGGCGACACCGAGGATCCGCAGCGCCGCGAAGCCCTGACCCCGGATCTCCTCGTCGCGCACCACAGCAGTGTGCGCCGCCGACGGGAGCACGGCGAGTCAGCGGCGAGTCAGCGGTGAGTGAGCGGTGAGTCAGCGGTGAATCGGCCGTGCGGTGGCCGCGCGGCGGGCCGGCGGTCGCTGAGCAGGGATGAATGGCCCGCGGCGACACCGGGTGCGTCGTACGTCGGGCAGGTGTCGCATCGGGCAGGTCGCGGTGTCAGGCGCGCCCGGCGGCAGGGGGCCCGTCGTAGCGGCTGACGAGCACGGCGGCATCGTCGCGGTGACCGGTCAGATCGGCCACCTTGATGACGGCGGAGGCCAGCACGTCGGGGTCGGCGTCGAATCCCGCGCGTACCAGACGGAGCACCTCGGCCAGACCGGCCTCCATCGGGTACTCCGGTCCCTCGACGACCCCGTCGGTGAGAAGGACCAGGACCCCGGCCTCCGTCAGTCGTCGGCGGGTGACCGGATAGCGCTCGCCCCGCACGATGCCCAGCGGCGGGCCGCCGGGGTCGAGGGCGACGCCCGAGAATCCGTCGGCCGTCGCCCAGATCATCGGCACATGGCCGGCCCGCGACACGGTGAGATCACGGCTGACCGGGTCGAAACGCAGGAGGCAGCAGGTCGCGAAGAGGCCGAAACCCATGGAGATCAGCAGCTCGTTGGCGCGGCTCAGCACCTGACTGGTGTCGCTCGTCGTCTCGGCGAGCGCCCGCAGGCTGGTGCGGACCTGCCCCATGAAGGCGACGGCCTCCACGTCGTGTCCCTGGACGTCACCGATCGCGAGCCCGAGCGATTCGTCCGCCATCAGGAAGGCGTCGTACCAGTCACCGCCGACCTCCAGCCCGTCCCGGGCGGGTGCGTACCGCGCCGCGACATGCACGCCGGGGAGATGTGGCAGTTCGGGCGGGAGCATGTGGCGTTGCAGGGCCATGGCCAGCTCCACCCGGGCCCGCTGGAGCCGGATCCGCTCCAGGGCCTGGTCGACGAGACGCCCGAGGGTGGTCAGAAGCTGCTGCGCACTGTCGGGCGGCGGGTCGGCGCGATGTTCACGCATGACCGCTCCGGGTGTTCCCGTGGACTCCTGACCTCACCTTAGCCGTCGGTCACACCTGCCACCTCCACAGGCGAATCAGCAGGTCAGAGCCGGTTGTCAGTGGTGCCCCTCACGATGGACACATACGGCCACAGCGCCGTCACACGACGACAGGAGGTTCGTCATGGCCAGCTCGTACGCCGCTGCCGCACGCCGGCTCCGCGCAGGCGGCCCTGCACCCTCACTGCCCGGTTCCTCGCAGGGCGGTCCCGCGAGCGATGTCCACCCCGTGCTCCGGCGTTCATCGGCCCCGCCCGCAGCCCTCGACCTGCTCACCCAGGCCCGCGCCGGCCTCGAAGAGGCCGCCACCCTGGACACGCCCAACGAGCGGTATGCCACCGCCCATCTCTCCGCGCTGCGGACCGCGGCGGCCGTTCTCGCCGTCCGTGGCCGTCCCGAGACCAGTCCCCGCCGCCGGGCCCGCATAAGGTCCGCCTGGGAAGTGCTTCCCGAGATAGCTCCCGAGCTCACGGAGTGGAGCGCGCTCTTCGCCTCCGGAGCCCGGCGCAGGGCGCGCGCGGAGGCGGGCATCCAGGGGGCCGCCACCAGCCGCGACGCAGACGATCTGCTGCGCGACGCGGCCATGTTCCTGCGCCTGGTCGAGCGGATGCTCGTGCTCCAGCCGGTGCTGCCCCAGCCCAGGCCCCGGCCCGGGTCGGAGTCCGGCCCGGAGTCCGGCCCGGAGCCCCGGCTGCAGTCGGGTCCCCGGCCCGGCCCCGGGTCCGGGTGGGAACAGCCGGGGGCGGGAGGCGCCGTGGGATGACCGGGAGGCCGGGCCGAGGCAATAGGGTGGAGCGAGCTTGCACCGTTCACGCCCCGCCACCGGGGCGGCACCGCGCCGAGGAGTCAACTGCCGTGCCGGACCAGACGCTCCCCCGAGGGCCTCGCCCCGGGGGGACCCCCTCCCGGGCCTCCCTCCGTACCGCCGTGGTCTGGGACGTCCTGCGGGAAACCCTCGACCGCCGGATCAAGGCGACCGGCAGGGACGCCCTGGACGTCCTCGACACCGGCGGCGGCTCGGGCAACTTCGCGGTGCCCGCCGCCCGTCTGGGCCACCGCGTCACCGTGGTCGACCCCAGTCCCAACGCCCTGTTCGCGCTGGAGCGCCGGGCCGCCGAGGCCGGCGTGGCGGACCGGGTGAGCGGCGTCCAGGGCGATGTCCACGGCCTCTTCGACGTGGTCGGGCGCGGCGCCTTCGACATCGTGCTCTGCCACGGCGTGCTGGAGTACGTCGACGACCCCGCCGAGGGTGTGCGGAACGCCGCGGAGGCGCTGCACCCCGGCGGATCGCTCAGCCTGCTCGCCGCAGGGCTCGGCGGTGCCGTCCTCGCCAGGGCCCTGGCCGGGCACTTCACCGAGGCCCGCCACGCGCTCGACGACCCGGCCGGCCGCTGGGGCGCGGGCGACCCCGTGCCGCGTCGCTTCACGGCCGAGCAGCTCACCGAGCTCGTCGAGGCGGCGGGCATGGAGGTCGGTTCCGTGCACGGTGTGCGGGTCTTCGCCGACCTCGTCCCGGGCGTCCTCGTGGACACCGAGCCGGGTGCGCTGGACGCTCTCCTCAAGCTGGAGGCGGCCGCCGCCGAACTGCCCTCGTTCCACTCGGTCGCGACCCAGCTCCACGTTCTGGGCGAGAAGCGCGGCTGACCCCGTCGCTGATCAGGGGCGCAGCCGCAAACGGAGTACGCCGCAGGCCACCCGAACGGGGCGTTCGCCCCGTATGATCGGGGGACATCATCCGGCATGACGGATCGGCGGTTGGGGAATCAACGCTTCAGCAGTCGAGCCGGCATGGCGGCCCCGAACAGCGAATGGGCGCAGAGGGCGGGTTTCACGGGGGCGATTCCCTGCCTATCCTGAAAGGGCCGCATACCGGTCGCCCCCAGCGACCGACGACTAGGAGGACTCCGTGCCGCTCTCGGAGCACGAGCAGCGAATGCTCGAGCAGATGGAGCGAGCGCTGTACGCCGAAGATCCCAAGTTCGCGACAGCGCTCGAGGGAAGCGGGCTGCGTACGTACACCCGGCGACGGGTCTACCAGGCGGTCGCGGGCTTCCTGGTGGGTATCGCGCTCCTCATGGCCGGAATGGTCACCACGGTGATCTGGATCAGCGTGGTGGGCTTTCTCGTCATGCTCGGTTGTGCGGTCCTCGCGGTCACCGGGTGGCGCAAGGCACCCAAACCGGGTGAGCAGCCCCCCGGGGCTCAGACCGCGCGCCGACAGCCCAAACAGCGCCGGTCGATGATGGACCGGATCGAACAGCGGTGGCAGCGCCGCCGCGACGAGCAGGGTGGCCAGTGAGCCGCCGGACGTACTGAACTTCTCCGATTCTTCGCCGTGCGGGCGCGAAAGCGTGCCGCACGGCATGCACATACGGGTGAGGGGTTGATCGCTGAAACGCGGTCAACCCCTCACCCGTATGATCGGCCGTCGCTCGCCCTCTGTTCGACGAAATCACCCGTTCGGCGTAATCGGCGGCGCGTGTGCCGACGAAGTGTGCTGGTGGACCGGTGCCGGGCCGCGCGCTCGGCGGCCCGGCCCGGCCCGCTCCGTCATCCCTGACCGCGCTGCCGCGACAGCCTGCGCAGCTGCGCGGCCGCCAGGGCCAGTGCCCGGTCACGAGCGGTGGCCCAGCGGTCCGTGGCAGCGTTCCACCGCGCCGCGAGAGCCCACACGACCCGCACGGACGAGGGCGGCAACAGCAGCGCCCGCAGCCGCGTGCCCCGGCTCGCCTGCGCGGACAGGCCCGCACGGACCCTTCGCGCGTCCTCGGCGAGCCCCGCGCCGGGCCGTGGCTCCGGTGCGTACAGCACCTGTTCCAGTGCCTGGGCCACCCGGTGCACCGAGTCGGCGGGAGCACCCTCCAGCCGCCCGAGCCGCACGATCCGGGCCGCGGCCTTGCGCGGCGTCTGCGACTCGTCCGGCGGGATGCCGTGATCCCAGGCCGAATCGGAGATCTCGTGCCACGCGGCCAGAGTGAGCGCGGACGTCTCGCCCCGCGCGTACCCCTCGGCGTCGGCGGGCGCCCACGCGCCGCCGCCCTCCACGAACTCACCGTCAGGGGCGTCCCCGCCCCGGCGGGCAGCCGCCTTCTCCCGCGCGGCCGCCCGCTTCCCGCGCACATGCGCGTCCGAGCTCAGCCGCTTTGTCCGTACCCGCAGCCTCAACAGCATCGGCAGCAGCGGGACGAGCAGCAGGCCGAGGCCTGTGAGCGTCCACAGCAGGATCGTCCCGAAGGACGGACCCCGGTCCGCGGTCTGGAGCACGTCCTGCGGAGCCTCGGCCCCGCACTCCCCGAGCGCCTGCTCCTGCGGCGGGCAGGTGGAAGAGTGCGACGGGGCGGCCGGTGCCTCGGCCGAAGCGCTCGCGTCGGGCTGCACGGCGCCGGTCGGCGCGCCGGACGGCGCCTGCGCCTGCGTGTAGTCCGGAGCGCTGCCCCGGGTCGGCGTCGGCTCGAACCGGGTCCACCCGGCGCCCTCGAAGTACAGCTCGGGCCACGCGTGCGCGTCACGGTTGCTCACCGACATCGCCCCGCCCGCCACCGGTGAACCGGGGGTGAAGCCCACGGCGACCCGCGCCGGAATCCCCAGCGTCCTGGCCATCGCGGCCATCGAGAACGAGAAGTGGACGCAGAAGCCCTCCTTGGCCTTCAGGAACCGGGAGATGCCCTCCACACCCCCGCCCGACTCCACCTGGGTGCTGTACGTGAAGCCGCCCTTCACGGCGAACCAGTCCTGGAGCTTGACCGCCCGCTCGTAGTCGTTCGCCGCGCCCTTCGTCACCTGGGCCGCCGCGGCCCGGACTTCGGCCGGGAGCGAATCCGGCACCCGCGTGTACTCGTCCAGCAGCGAAGCAGGAGCCTCGGGCGCCTGGGCGAGCTGCTCGCGGGTCGGGTTCACCTGGAGGCTGGTGACCGAGTACTGCACACCGCTCGTCGTCTGGCGGCCGTCGCCGATCACCGTCCGCCGGGCCGGGTCGAAGCGCCACCTGCCCTCGATGTCCAGCTTCGTCGCCGGGTACGGCATCGGCAGCCAGCCCTGCCGGTACGAGCCGGCGGCCGAGATGTTCGTCCTGACCACGGTCGTGCCGATCCCGTCGCCCAGACCGTCGGGCCGGGGGAGCTCATCCGGGATGCCCGTGACCGGGCGCACCGAGAACTTCCAGGAACCGCCGTCGAACTGGTCCAGCGCCATGATCCGCAGATACATGTCGCTCGTGTCGTCCGCGTTGGTCTTGTACTTCAGCCACTCACGCGCCTCGGGCTGATTGAGCGTGTCCTGCAGTGTCACGACGGGGTTCACCGCGTCGATCGTGCCGCCGCCACCCGCGCCCCCGCCCGGCCCGTTGCCCGGGCCGCCGAGCAGCCCGCCGTCCAGTGCCGGCAGCGCCGCGGGAACGGCCAGGGCGATGCCCAGGGCGAGCACACCGATGCGCCTGCCGGTGCGCGCCGGGGCCTGAGCGGAGCTGCCGCCCGCCTCGAACCCGCCCGCGCCCCGGCCCGTCGTACGCGGCGCCCCGCCGAACACGCGGCCCCACTGCGACAGCCGGTCCCGGCCCTCCGCCAGCAGAAGCACCAGGTAGCCCGTCGCCGCCAGCAGGAACCAGAGCCAGCTCGCACCGCCGCCGGAGAGCCCCGCTGCCACCGAGTACAGCGCAAGCAGCGGCAGGCCCGCCGGGGCCGCGCTTCGGTATGTCACCGCGAGCGCGTCCACCGCCAGACCGATCAGCAGCACCCCGCCGACCAGCATCAGCCGGATGCCGTCCGTGGCCGGTGCCGGTATCGCGTACCGGCCGACGTCCTCGCCGCCCGAGGACAGCAGCTCACCGAAGCGCACGAACGCGTCCGGCCCCGGCAGCAGGCCGATCAGGGCCTCCTCCCGGGCGAAGAGGAGCGTCAGCATCAGCAGCGCGACGAGGGCCTGCACGGCCACCGTCAGCGGCCTGGCCAGCGGCACCCGCCGGGCCAGCGCGCCGACCCCGCTCTGCACCGCCACCAGGAATCCGGCCTGCATGATCCAGGTCACCGGATCGACCAGCGGCAGCAGTGAGCCCGCCGCCATCAGCGTGGCGGCGAAGGCGCACAGAGCCAGCCTTCCGCGTCCGCTCATGACCATCCCCCGGAAAGACCGTCCGTACCGCCCGCGGCAGTGGAGTGGCTGCGCTCCCGGGAGGCCTGCCGCCACAGCTCCGGCAGGGAAGCCCCGGGCGCCACGGCCACCGCCGTCCAGCCGGCCTCGCGCAGCCCTCGCAGCCGCTCGTCGACCGCGCCCGCCACCGCGCCGCTCGTCACCCACTGGCCGCTGTCCAGGACGAAGGCCACGGCGGCGCCGCTGCGCTGACGCATCCGGGCCGCCACCGCAGCCTGCTCCTCGTCGAGATCACCGACGAAGGCGATCAGCAGCCCCTCGTTCCCGCCGCGCAGCACGTCGTAGGCGCGGGACAGACCCGCACCGTCCGAGTGGTCCACGACCGCGAGGGTGTCCATCATCAGCCCCGCGGAGTCCGCGGAATCCTGCGTCGACCCGGCGAAGCCCTCCGCGCCCGCTGAGGGGACCGAACTCCCGTTGTCCGTCAGCAGTCGCACGGCGAAGCCCCGCTCCAGCATGTGCACCAGCACCGAGGCAGCCGCCGACACCGCCCACTCGAAGGCCGAGTCGGGACCCGCGCCCTGGTAGGCGAGGCGGCGGGTGTCCAGCAGCACGGTGCACCTGGCCCGCTGGGGCTGCTCCTCGCGGCGCACCATCAGCTCGCCGTAGCGCGCGGTGGAGCGCCAGTGGACCCGGCGCAGATCGTCGCCGTGCCGGTACTCACGCGGAATGACGTCGTCCTCGCCGGCCAGCGCCAGCGAGCGCTGCCGCCCGTCGCCGTACCCGGTGGCCTCGCCCGCCAGCCGCACCGGCGGCAGCGGCACGGTCCGCGGAACGACCGTGAGCGTGTCGTACGCGCTGAAGGAGCGGGTCAGCTCGCACATCCCGAACGGGTCGCTCAGGCGCAGCTGCAGCGGGCCGAGCGGATAGCGCCCGCGCAGATCCGATCGGACCCGGTAGGACACCTCACGCCGGCCGCCGGGCTCCACCCGGTCGAGCACGAACCTGGGCCGCGGCCCCAGCACGTACGGCACATGGTCCTGGAGCATCAACAGGCCGGTGTGCATCCGCGACACGTTGTCCATCCGCAGATGCACGCGGGCCTCGGAGCCGGCGGGCGCCCGGGACGGGGACAGCCGCCTGCTGCCCGCGACCCGGTAGCGCGTGCGATAGAGCACGGCCACGCAGAGGAGCGGCAGCGCGGCGAGCAGCAGCCCGACCCGGAGCAGATCGCCCTGCCCCAGCACATATGCGCACACCGCCGCGGCCATGCCGGCCGCCAGAAAGGAGCGGCCCCGTGTGGTCAGCCCGCCGAGAGCCGTCCGGAGTCCGCCTGTGTCCTCGTTGCCGGCGGCAGGGCTCCCGGCCGCCATCACAGCCGCCGGATGCCGGGCCGCTGCTGGCCGTAGACCGGGCCGCCGGACGGGTGCCGGGCGCCGCCGCCGTACCCGGCGTCGTTGCCCGAGGTGGGCACGGGAATGCGCTGGAGGATCTCCAGCACGACCTGCTCGGCCGTGCGGCGGTTCAGCTGGGCCTGTGCGGTCGGCAGCAGCCGGTGCGCCAGCACGGGCACGGCGAGCGACTGCACATCGTCCGGCAGGGCGTAGTCCCGGCCGGAGAGCGCCGCCGAGGCCTTCGCGGCGCGCACCAGGTGCAGTGTGGCGCGCGGCGACGCGCCCAGTCTGAGGTCCGTGTGGTTACGGGTCGCGGCGACCAGCTCCACCGCGTACCGCCGCACGGAGTCGGCGACATGAACGGTGCGCACCGCGTCGACCAGCTTCACGATGTCGTGGGCGTGCGCCACGGGCTGAAGATCGTCGAGCGGCGAGACCCCGCCGTGCACGTCGAGCATCTGCAACTCGGCCTCGGGAGTCGGATACCCCATCGACACCCGGGCCATGAAGCGGTCCCGTTGCGCCTCGGGCAGCGGATACGTGCCCTCCATCTCCACGGGGTTCTGCGTGGCCACGACCATGAAGGGGCTCGGCAGCTCGTAGGTCTGCCCGTCGATCGTGACCTGGCGCTCCTCCATCGACTCCAGCAGTGCGGACTGGGTTTTCGGCGACGCGCGGTTGATCTCGTCGCCGATCACTATCTGCGCGAAGATCGCGCCCGGCTTGAACTCGAAGTCCCGCCGCTGCTGGTCGTAGATCGACACGCCCGTGATGTCCGACGGCAGCAGGTCCGGCGTGAACTGGATACGCCGCACCGAACAGTCGATGGACCGCGCCAGCGCCTTGGCCAGCATCGTCTTGCCCACGCCCGGCACATCCTCGATGAGCAGATGTCCCTCGGCGAGCAGCACGGTCAGCGAAAGCCGTACGACCTCAGGCTTGCCCTCGATCACACCCTCGACCGACCTGCGGACACGCTCCGCTGTGGCGGTCAGATCTGTGAGGCTCGCTCGATCGTCATAGGTCGTCACCCGGCCCTCCTCGGCCCGTTCCATGGGCCGATGCGCTGCTTACGGCACGGCCCACCCCAAAACACGGACACCCCCTCCGGTCGGTTCCGCAGAGGTGCCACACGCGCATTCTTGTTGCCGTTACCGCTTCGTGTCACTCGCCTGTGGACAACTGGGCTCGATATGTCAGCGGTTGGTCATTTTCGCCGCTCACGCAGCGGGGTCGATCTCCCGCAGCAGACCGCTCGTGACGTCGAAGACGAAGCCACGGACGTCGTCGGTGTGCGGCAGGAACGGCGAGGTGCGCACCCGCTGCATGGACTGCCGCACGTCCTGGTCGACATCGCGGAAGGCCTCCACGGCCCAGGCCGGCCGCTGCCCCACCTCGTCCTCCAGTTCGTGGCGGAAGTCCTCGGTCAGACTCTCCAGACCACAGCCGGTGTGGTGGATGAGTATCACGCTACGGGTCCCGAGCGCGCGCTGGCTGATCGTGAGCGAGCGGATCACATCGTCCGTCACCACGCCGCCTGCATTGCGGATGGTGTGGCAGTCGCCCAGCTCCAGGCCGAGCGCAGCGTGCAGGTCGAGCCGGGCGTCCATGCACGCCACCACGGCGACCCGCAGCACGGGCCGCGCGTCCATACCGGGGTCGGAGAACCCGGCGGCGTAGCGCGCGTTCGCCTCGACGAGCCGGTCGGTGACCGTGCCGCTCGCGAGGCCGGCGTCTGCGGGGAGGTGTGCGGAGGTCGACATGTCTATGACGGTAATGGCCACAGCGCTCGCGGTCTCGCTGTGAGAGCGGACAAAGAACGTCAATGAGGCTTGTTGTGAGGTAACCCACAGGCGTGAGCGGATCGGGTCCATATGGGTGAGATGTCCTGATGGTGACCGCGGAGTCCGACGGCCCGTGCGACGCGCCAGCCGGTTGATTGACCGGCCCGGTCAGTGGACTAGAGTGACGCGGAGTTCACGGACACATCCTGCACATTTCCATGATTTTCCCGCGTGTGCGGCAGCGGCATACGTACGCCCCGGCCCCCGCGCGCGTCGGACCTGAGAGGGCGCATTGAGCCAGCGACACGTCCCGGTGATGCTCCAGCGGTGCCTGGATCTGCTGGCACCCGCCCTGGAGCGGCCCGGGGCCGTCGTCGTCGACTGCACCCTCGGCCTCGGCGGGCACAGCGAGGCCCTGCTCACCCGGTTCCCCGGGGTACGCCTCGTCGCGCTCGACCGCGACAAGGAGGCGCTGCGGCTCTCCGGCGAGCGGCTCGCCCGTTTCGGGGACCGCGCCACCCTCGAGCACGCCGTCTACGACGAGCTGCCGGACGTCCTCGAGCGCCTCGGCATCGCCGGCGTCCAGGGCATCCTCTTCGACCTCGGCGTCTCGTCCATGCAGCTCGACGAGGCCGACCGCGGCTTCGCCTACGCCCAGGACGCCCCGCTCGACATGCGCATGGACCAGACGACGGGAATCAGCGCGGCGGAGGTCCTGAACACCTACCCCGCCGGTGAGCTGGTGCGGGTCCTGCGCGCGTACGGCGAGGAGAAGCAGGCCAAGCGGATCGTGTCGGCGATCGTCCGGGAGCGCGAGAAGGAGCCCTTCACCAACAGCGCCCGGCTCGTCGAGCTGATCCGCGACGCCCTGCCGCAGGCCGCCAAGCGCACCGGTGGCAATCCCGCGAAGCGCACCTTCCAGGCCCTGCGCATCGAGGTCAACGGCGAGCTGACGGTCCTGGAACGGGCCGTCCCGGCCGCGGTCAAGGCCCTCGCCGTCGGCGGCCGGATCGCGGTCCTCTCGTACCACTCGCTCGAGGACCGCCTGGTCAAGCAGGTCTTCGCGGCGGGCGCCGCCAGCACGGCGCCGCCCGGGCTGCCCGTCGTGCCCGAGCGCTACCAGCCGCGGCTGAAGCTGCTCACCCGCGGCGCCGAGCTCCCCACGGAGGAGGAGGTCGCGGAGAACCGCCGTGCGGCGCCCGCACGCCTGCGCGGCGCCCAGCGGATCCGCGAGGACGAGCAGTGACGGGGGCCGAGCAGTGACGGCCGCATCGGCGCCGGCTTCGTCGCGAACCGCCGCGTCAAGGACGGGCGTATCCAGGACGGGCGCATCGAGGCCGGCGGTCGTGGCGGCACCGGCAGCCGGGTGAGGGAGGGCATGTGGTGAGGACGGCCGCAGGACAGCTCAAGGGACGCACCGCGCGGCTCGCGCGGCTGATGCCGTCCGGGCCCAGCACCGCCGCCCGCACCCCGTTCGTCCTGCTCGTCGTCCTCCTGCTGGGCGGCGGCCTGATCACCCTGCTGCTGCTCAACTCGTCCCTCAACGAGGGCTCCTTCAAGCTGAGCGAGCTGAAGAAGAGGACCACCGAGCTCACCGACCAGGAGCAGGAGCTCCAGCGGGACGTGGACAGCCACTTCGCCCCCGACGCGCTGGAGCAGCGGGCCCGCGAGCTCGGCATGGTGCCCGGCGGCAACCCCGCGTTCCTGGGTCCGGACGGCACGGTCCGGGGAGTGCCCGGAAAGAGCACCGCAGCCCCGTACACCCCGCCACCCGCCACCCCCGACCCGGCCGGGACGGCGGGCAACGCCGGTCCTGCGGCGCCCACGCCATCCGCCACGCCCACCACTCCCACGCCATCCACCACCACGCCATCCAGCACGTCCGTGACGCCGAAGCAGCCCTCCACGACCTCCGGCAGGTGACGCAGTGCCCTCCCAGGAACCTCCGCGCCGCCGGGTGCCCGGTCCCGCGCGCCCCGCAGGCTTCGCGAGCCGCCCCCGCCCCGCGCCGCGCCGGCCCCCCGCCGCGGGACCCCACCGGATCCGCCTCGGCAACCCCCGCCCGCGGCTGCGGCTCGTCAGTCTCGCCCTCGGCCTCATCATGCTGGCCTTCGTCGTCCGCCTCCTCCAGGTGCAGGCCGTCGACGCGAGCACGTACGCCGCCATGGCCGAGAAGAACCGCTACATGAGCCACAAGCTGGCCGCGGAGCGGGGCGAGATCACCGACCGGTCCGGTATCGCCCTCGCGACCAGCGTCGACGCGTACGACATCACGGCCGACCCGAAGATGTTCACGCCCGAGGAGAGCAAGACACCGGACGCGCCCGAGCAGGCCGCTGCGCTCCTCGCGCCGATCCTCGGCAAGGACGCGTCGGAGCTGGCGAACAGGCTGAAGACCCCCAAGTCCCGCTACACCGTCCTGGCCCGTCGACAGACCCCGCAGGTCTGGAACCAGATCAAGGACCTCAAGAGCGTCTTCGCCGAGAAGGCGAGGGCCGACAAGGCCACGGGCGGCCCCGGAGCCAACGTCCTCGCCGGCGTCTTCCAGGAGACCAGCAGCAAGCGCGTCTACCCCAACGGAGACCTCGCCGCCGGGATACTGGGCTTCGTCAACGCCGACGGCCGCGGCGCCGGCGGGCTCGAGTCCATGCTCGACAAGGACCTCGCGGGCAAGGACGGCCAGATCACCTACGCCCAGTCCGGCGGCCACCGCGTCCCCACCGCCGGGGCCCGTGAGCAGCCCGCCGTCCCCGGCTCCGACGTCGAGCTGACCATCGACCGCGACATCCAGTGGGCCGCTCAGCGGGCGATCGCCGACCAGGTCGCGAAGTCCCGCGCCGACCGCGGCTATGTCATCGTCCAGAACGCCAGGACCGGTGAGGTCCTCGCCATGGCCAACGCCCCCGGCTTCGACCCCAACGACATCTCCCAGGCCAACTCCGCTGCCATGGGCAATGCCGCCCTCCAGGACGTGTACGAACCGGGCTCCACCAGCAAGGTCATGTCCATGGCCGCAGTCCTGGAGGAGGGGGCCGCCGTCCCCGGCACCCATGTCACCGTCCCCAACCGGCTGCACCGCGGTGACCGGCTCTTCAAGGACGACATCGACCACCCCACCTGGTACCTGACGCTCAACGGCGTCCTCGCCAAGTCGAGCAACATCGGCACGATCCTGGCGACCGGGCAGCTCGGCAGGACCCAGACGGAGGCCAACAAGGTCCTCCACGCGTATCTGCGGAAGTTCGGCCTCGGCAGCCCGACCGGGCTCGGCTACCCCGGCGAGTCGCCCGGCATTCTCGCCGCCCCCGCGGACTGGTCCACCTCGCAGCAGTACACGATTCCGTTCGGCCAGGGCCTGTCCCTCAACGCCATGCAGGCCGCATCGGTCTACTCGACCATCGCCAACGGGGGCGTACGCATCGAGCCCACGCTGGTCCGCGGCACCAAGGGCCCCGACGGCCGCTTCACCCAGGCCCCCGAGCCCGAGAGGACCCGCGTGGTCAGCGAGAAGACCGCCAGGACCCTCGCCACGATGCTGGAGTCCGTCGTCGGCGACGTGGAGGGCACCGGAACCAAGGCCCAGATCCCCGGCTACCGCGTCGCCGGCAAGACCGGTACGGCCAACAGGGTCGACCCGGAACTGGGCCGCTACAAGGGCTACACCGCCTCCTTCGCGGGCTTCGCGCCCGCCGACGACCCGCAGATCACGGTCTACTGCGCCATCCAGAACCCGACCAAGGGCAGCTACTTCGGCGGCCAGATCTGCGGACCCATCTACAAGAAGGTCATGGAGTTCGCGCTCAAGACCCAGCAGGTCGCCCCGACCGGCAAGGCACCCGCACGCCTGCCGGTCACGTTCGTACCGGGCCAGTGACCCGGGGAGGTACCACCAGTGACAACGATCACGCCCGACCCCCGGAACCGTCCCGACGACCCCGGCCCGGGGACCCCCTCGCCCACCCTCCCCCGGGCTTCGGCGCGGGGGACCCCACCACCACCGCCCTCAGCCGACTGCGCTGGGCGCAGGCCCACCTCGTTTGGTACCCCTCCCCGTGCGCCCGGTACGCTCACCGCCGTGCCCCACGCTGATCAGTACCGAACCGCCCCGCCCCGTCCGGCCGAGCTCCGCCCGATCCCCCTCGCAGAGCTGGCCGACCGACTGGGTGTCGATTCCCCGGGCTCCGGCGCGGTCACCGGCATCACCCACGACTCGCGGGCGGTGCGCCCCGGGGACGTGTACGCCGCGCTGCCCGGCGCCCGTCTCCACGGCGCCGACTACGTCGCCCAGGCCAAGGAGCTCGGCGCGGCCGCGATCCTCACCGACCCGACGGGCGCCGAGCGCGCCGCCGCGACCGGCCTGCCGGTCCTGGTCACCGACAACCCGCGCGGACGGATGGGCGAGCTCGCCGCCGCCATCTACGGGCTGCCCGGCGAAGGCCTGCTGCAGATCGGCATCACCGGCACCTCCGGCAAGACCACCACGGCGTATCTCGTCGAGGGCGGGCTGCGCGGCGCCGGCCACCGCACCGGCCTGATCGGCACCGTCGAGATGCGCATCGACGAGGAGCGCATCAAGTCGGAGCGCACGACCCCCGAAGCCACCGATCTGCAGGCGCTGTTCGCGGTGATGCGCGAGCGCGGCGTCGACTCGGTCGCCATGGAGGTCTCCAGCCACGCCCTCGTGCTCGGCCGGGTCGACGGCTGTGTCTTCGACGTCGCCGTCTTCAACAACCTCAGCCCGGAGCACATGGAGTTCCACTCCGGCATGGAGGACTACTTCGGGGCCAAGGCCCAGCTGTTCACCCCGGCCCGCGCGCGGCTCGGCGTCGTCAACCTCGACGACGAGTACGGACGGCGGCTCGTCACGGAGTCGGCGATTCCCGTCGTCACGTTCTCCGCCGAAGGCCACCCGGACGCCGACTGGCGCGCCGAGGGCGTCGAACTCGGCGCCGTGGGCTCGGTCTTCACCGTCGTCGGCCCCGAGGGCGAGCGGATCAGGGCCAGGGCGCCGCTGCCCGGCCCGTTCAACGTCGCCAACACCCTCGCCGCGATCGTCACCCTCGCCGTCGCCGGCATCGACCCGGGGACCGCTGCCGAAGGCGTCGCCGCGGTGCCCGGTGTGCCCGGCCGGCTGGAGCGCGTCGACGCGGGCCAGCCGTATCTCGCGGTCGTCGACTACGCGCACAAGACGGACGCCGTCGAATCGGTGCTGCGCTCCCTGCGCAAGGTCACCAAGGGCAAGTTGCACATCGTGCTGGGCTGTGGCGGCGACCGCGACCGGACGAAGCGCGGGCCCATGGGCGCCGCCGCCGCCCGCCTCGCCGACACCGCCGTCCTGACCTCCGACAACCCCCGCTCCGAGGATCCCCTCGCGATCCTCGCCGCGATGCTCGCGGGCGCCGCCGAGGTGCCCGCGCACGAGCGCGGCGAGGTCCAGGTCTTCGAGGACCGGGCCGCCGCCATCGCCGCTGCCGTGGCCCGCGCCGAGCCGGGCGACACCGTGCTGGTCGCCGGCAAGGGCCACGAACAGGGCCAGGACATCGCCGGGGTGGTCCGTCCCTTCGACGACCGCCAGGTGCTCCGCGAAGCGATCGAACTCCGTTACACGAACAGTCAGGGATGAAGCAGTGATCGCCCTCTCCCTCGCCGAGATCGCCGAAATCGTCGGCGGGCAGTCGTACGACATACCGGATCCGGCCGTCCGGGTCACCGGACCCGTCGTCATCGACTCCCGCCAGGTCGAGGCAGGCAGTCTCTTCGCCGCCTTCACCGGTGAGAACGTCGACGGCCACGACTACGCGGAACGCGCGGTCGCGGCGGGCGCGGCAGCCGTCCTGGCTGCCCGGCCGGTCGGCGTCCCCGCCATCGTCGTCGACGACGTCCAGACCGCGCTGGGCGCGCTCGCGCGGGCCGTCGTCGAGGAGCTCGGCACCGAGGTCGTCGCCCTCACCGGCTCCGCGGGCAAGACCTCCACCAAGGACCTCATCGCCCAGCTTCTCCAGCGCCACGCGCCCACGGTCTGGACGCCCGGCTCCCTCAACAACGAGATCGGCCTGCCGCTCACCGCGCTCCGCGCGACCGAGGAAACCCGCCATCTCGTCCTGGAGATGGGCGCCCGCGGTATCGGCCACATCACGTACCTCACCGGCCTCACCCCGCCGCGCATCGGCCTCGTACTGAACGTCGGCACCGCCCACATCGGCGAGTTCGGCGGCCGCGAGCAGATCGCCCAGGCCAAGGGCGAACTCGTCGAGGCGCTTCCGGAGGACGGTGTGGCCGTCCTCAACGCCGACGATCCGCTCGTCCGCGCGATGGCCTCCCGCACGAAGGCACGCGTCGTCCTCTTCGGAGAGGCGGGCGAAGCGGACGTACGCGCAGAGAACGTCCGCCTCATGCCGAGCGGACAGCCCGCATTCCTGCTTCGCACACCCTCCGGGTGCAGTGACGTGACCTTGCGGCTGTACGGTGAGCACCACGTGTCGAACGCGCTCGCCGCGGCCGCCGTCGCCCATGAGCTGGGCATGTCCGTCGACGAGATCGCCCTCGCGCTCTCGGAGGCCGGCACCCTCTCCCGCTGGCGTATGGAGGTCACCGAGCGTCCGGACGGCGTGACGGTCGTCAACGACGCCTACAACGCGAACCCCGAGTCCATGCGAGCCGCACTGCGTGCGCTCGTGGCCATGGGCACGGCCGCTCAGGCCGGCGGGGGGCGCACGTGGGCGGTGCTCGGTCCGATGGCCGAGCTCGGGGACGAGTCGCTCGCCGAGCACGACGCGGTCGGACGGCTCGCCGTCCGGCTCAACGTCAGCAAGCTCGTGGCAGTCGGGGGCAGGGAAGCGTCCTGGTTGCAACTGGGCGCATATAACGAGGGTTCGTGGGGTGAGGAGTCGGTGCACGTGTCCGACGCGCAGGCGGCGATCGACCTGTTGCGCAGAGAGCTGCGCCCGGGAGACGTGGTGCTGGTGAAGGCGTCCAGGTCGGTCGGTCTCGAGCGGATCGCCCTGGCGCTGCTCGAGAACACCACCGAGGGTGAGGTCACCGGTCGATGAGGCAGATCCTCTTCGCGGGGGCCATCGGGCTCTTCCTGACCCTCATCGGCACCCCGCTGCTGATCAAGCTGCTGGCCCGCAAGGGATACGGGCAGTTCATCCGCGACGACGGCCCGCGCAGCCACGGCAGCAAGAAGGGCACGCCCACCATGGGCGGCATCGCCTTCATCCTGGCCACGCTGATCGCGTACGCCCTCACCAAGGTGATCACCGGTGAGGACCCGACGTTCTCGGGTGTGCTGGTGCTCTTCCTGATGGCGGGCATGGGCCTGGTCGGCTTCCTCGACGACTACATCAAGATCGTCAAGCAGCGGTCGCTGGGCCTGCGGGCCAAGGCGAAGATGGCCGGACAGCTGATCGTCGGTATCGCCTTCGCGGTGCTGGCGCTGCAGTTCGCCGACATCCGCGGTCAGACCCCGGCCTCCACGAAGCTTTCGTTCGTGACCGACTTCGGCTGGTCCATCGGTCCGGTGCTGTTCGTGATCTGGGCGCTGTTCATGATCCTCGCCATGTCGAACGGCGTGAACCTCACCGACGGTCTGGACGGCCTGGCCACCGGTGCGTCCGTGATGGTCTTCGGCGCGTACACCTTCATCGGGCTCTGGCAGTTCCAGGAGTCCTGCGCCAACGCGATGACGCTGACCAACCCCAACGCCTGCTTCGAGGTGCGCGACCCGCTCGACCTCGCGGTCGTCGCCTCCGCACTGATGGGTGCCTGCTTCGGCTTCCTGTGGTGGAACACCTCGCCGGCCAAGATCTTCATGGGTGACACCGGCTCGCTCGCCCTCGGCGGCGCGCTCGCCGGCCTCGCGATCTGCTCCCGTACGGAGCTGCTGCTCGCGCTGCTCGGCGGTCTGTTCGTGCTGATCACCATGTCCGTGGTGATCCAGGTCGGCTCCTTCAGGCTCACCGGCAAGCGCGTCTTCCGCATGGCCCCGCTGCAGCACCACTTCGAGCTCAAGGGGTGGTCCGAGGTCCTGGTCGTCGTCCGTTTCTGGATCATTCAGGGCATGTGCGTCATCGTGGGACTGGGCATCTTCTACGCGGGCTGGGCGGCCGACAAGTGACTGAGCTGGACTGGCAGGGCAAGCGCGTCACCGTCGCCGGGCTGGGCGTGAGCGGCATCCCCGCCGCGCGCGTCCTGCACGGCCTCGGCGCGGTCGTCACGGTCGTCAACGACGGCGACGACGAGCGTGCGCAGGCGCAGGCGGCGGAGCTGGAGGCGGAGGGCATCACCGTCCGCCTCGGCGACGGTGCCACCCTGCCGGAGGGCACCGAGCTGGTCGTCACGGCGCCCGGCTGGAAGCCCGACAAGCCGCTCTTCGCGGCGGCTGCCGCGGGCGGGGTCGAGGTCTGGGGGGACGTCGAACTGGCGTGGCGGCTGCGGGGGCCCGACGCGGCCCCGTGGCTCGCGGTCACCGGCACCAACGGCAAGACCACGACGGTCCGGATGCTCGCCGCGATCCTGGAGGCGGCCGGACTGAAGTCCGCGGCCGTCGGCAACATCGGCGTATCGCTGCTCGATGCCGTCCTCGGCGACGAGAAGTACGACGTCCTCGCCGTCGAGCTCTCCAGCTACCAGCTGCACTGGGCGCCTTCGCTGCGCGCCCACTCCGCGGCCGTGCTCAACCTGGCGCCCGACCACCTCGACTGGCACGGCTCCATGGAGGCGTACGCGGCCGACAAGGGCCGTATCTACGAAGGCAATACGGTCGCCTGCGTCTACAACGTGGCCGACCCCGCGACCGAGGATCTCGTGCGCGAGGCGGACGTCGTGGAGGGCTGCCGGGCGATCGGCTTCACGCTGGGGACACCCGGGCCCTCGCAGCTCGGTGTCGTGGACGGGATCCTGGTGGACCGCGCCTTCGTGGAGAACCGCCAGAAGCAGGCCCAGGAGCTGGCCGAGATCTCCGACGTCAACCCGCCGGCCCCGCACAACATCGCGAACGCGCTCGCGGCGGCGGCGCTCGCGCGCGCCTTCGGCGTCGAGCCGGCCGCCGTACGGGACGGACTGCGGGCCTTCCGCCCGGACGCGCACCGTATCGAGTTCGTCGACGAGGTCGACGGCGTCGCGTACGTGGACGACTCCAAGGCCACCAACACCCATGCCACGGAAGCGTCCTTGGCGGCGTACGACCCGATCGTCTGGATCGCGGGCGGGCTGGCGAAGGGGGCGACCTTCGACGAGCTCGTCGAGAAGTCGGCGAAGCGGCTGCGCGGCGTGGTCCTCATCGGCGCGGACCGGGCGCTGATCCGCGAAGCCCTCGCGCGACACGCGCCCGAGGTCCCGGTGGTCGACCTCGACCGGACCGACACTGGGGCGATGTCGGCGGCGGTCCGCGAAGCGGCGGGGCTCGCGCGGCCGGGGGACACGGTGCTGCTGGCCCCCGCCTGCGCCTCGATGGACATGTTCGCCAACTACAACAAGCGAGGCGAGGCCTTCGCGGACGCGGTCCGCGCCCTCGCCACCGAGCGCGCCTGACCGGCCCGGTCCCCGCCGCCGCGCCCCGGCGCCGCCGCCCCAGACTGGAGGGGACACCGCCCATGCCGCCCGACCCCACCCTCGAGCCTCCGTCCTCCTCCGCGCGCGCCCGAGGCGGGCCCTTTCCCCTCCCCGCCTCTTCCCGAACCGGGGGCAGGCCCTCAGGCCAGCCGGAGGCGAGCGGTGCCGACCGGTCGTCCCGGGTGTCCGTCCTCGATCACCGCAAGGGCTCCTTCGGAGCCCTTGCGGTGATCCCCGTCCGCGTGCTTGCCGAGCGCGCCGCCGCTCTCGGGCGGGCACTCGTACCCGAGCCTGCCCCCGCCGGTGTGCCCGGCCTCGCGTTGCGGAGCGGGACCGCCGGGCCGGTGCGCCGGCCGTCCGGCGGCGCTCGTGGAAGCGCCGGCGAGCCCGGACCACCCCGCGGCGGGGCGGTCCGGCGCGCGTACGAGCAGGCGCGCCGGGCCTGGGACCGCCCGCTCACCGCGTACTACGTGATCCTCGGTGCCGGCCTGCTGATCACCGCACTCGGCCTGGTCATGGTCTACTCCGCGTCGATGATCACGGCGCTGAAGTACTCCCTGCCCTCCTCGTACTTCTTCCGCAAGCAGTTCCTGGCCGCCGTCATCGGCACCGGGCTGCTCTTCCTCGCCTCCCGGATGCCCGTCAAGCTCCATCGCGCGCTCGCCTATCCCCTCCTGGTCGGCAGCGCCTTTCTGATGGTGCTGGTGCAGATTCCCGGGATAGGGCAGGCGGTCAACGGCAACCAGAACTGGATCTCGCTGGGCGGCCCCTTCCAGCTCCAGCCCAGCGAGTTCGGCAAGCTCGCCCTGATCCTCTGGGGCGCCGATCTGCTCGCGCGCAAGCAGGACAAACGGCTGCTCACCCAGTGGAAGCACCTGCTCGTCCCGCTGGTGCCGGTCGCCTTCATGCTGCTCGGGCTGATCATGCTCGGCGGTGACATGGGCACGGCCATCATTCTGACCGCGATCCTTTTCGGCCTGCTCTGGCTGGCCGGCGCCCCCACCAGGCTGTTCGGCGGGGTGCTGGCGGTCGCGGGCCTGATCGGCGCCGTACTGATCAAGACCAATCCGAACCGTATGGCCCGGTTCCAGTGCGTCGGCGCCACGGACCCGGGTCCCGGCGACAGCTGCTGGCAGGCCGTGCACGGGATCTACGCGCTCGCATCCGGCGGATGGTTCGGTTCCGGGATCGGTGCAAGTGTGGAAAAATGGGGTCAACTACCCGAAGCTCACACCGACTTCATCTTCGCGATCACCGGGGAGGAACTGGGGCTGGCGGGGACGCTGTCGGTGCTCACTCTCTTCGCGGCTCTAGGCTATGCGGGTATCCGCGTGGCCGGACGCACGGAGGACCCCTTCGTGAGGTACGCCGCGGGAGGTGTGACCACCTGGATCACGGCCCAGGCCGTGATCAACGTCGGTGCGGTGCTCGGTCTGCTGCCGATCGCCGGTGTCCCCCTCCCGCTGTTCTCCTACGGGGGCTCCGCCCTGCTGCCGACCATGTTCGCCGTGGGGCTGCTGATCGCCTTCGCGCGAGAGGATCCCGCGGCGAAGGCGGCCCTGGCCGTGCGGAGGCCCGGGGTGAGATGGAAGACGATGAGACGGCGCGTCAAGGAACGTCCGTCCGGAGAGCGGTGAATTTCGGTGCATGTCGTACTCGCCGGCGGGGGGACCGCCGGCCACATCGAGCCCGCGCTCGCCCTCGCGGACGCCCTGCGCAGGCAGGATCCGGCCGTGGGCATCACGGCCCTTGGCACAGAGCGCGGACTGGAGACCAGGCTCGTCCCCGAGCGGGGCTACGAGCTCGCGCTCATTCCCGCCGTACCGTTGCCACGCAAGCCGACCCCCGAGCTGATCACCGTCCCGGGCCGGCTGCGCGGCACGATCAAGGCCGCCGAGCAGATCCTGGAGCGCACCAAAGCGGACTGCGTCGTCGGTTTCGGCGGCTATGTCGCGCTGCCCGGCTATCTCGCCGCCAAGCGCCTCGGTGTGCCGATCGTCGTCCACGAGGCCAACGCCCGCCCCGGGCTGGCCAACAAGATCGGCTCGCGCTACGCGGCCGGCGTCGCGGTCTCGACCCCCGACAGCAAGCTGCGCGACGCCCGCTACATCGGCATCCCGCTGCGCCGCTCCATCGCCACGCTCGACCGGGCCCGGGTCAGGCCCGAGGCGCGCGCCGCCTTCGGCCTCGACCCCAACCTGCCGACGCTGCTGGTCTCGGGCGGCTCGCAGGGCGCCCGCCGTCTCAACGAGGTGATCCAGCAGGTCGCTCCGCTGCTGCAGCGCTCCGGTATCCAGATCCTGCACGCCGTCGGCCCGAAGAACGAAGTGCCGCGCGTCGACAACATGCCCGGAATGCCGCCCTACATCCCGGTACCGTACCTGGACCGGATGGATCTCGCGTACGCGGCGGCCGACATGATGCTCTGCCGCGCGGGCGCCATGACCGTCGCCGAACTCTCCGCCGTCGGGCTCCCCGCCGCGTACGTACCGCTGCCGATCGGCAACGGTGAACAGCGGCTCAACGCCCAGCCGGTGGTCAAGTCGGGTGGCGGACTGCTGGTCGACGACGCCGAGCTGACCCCCGAGTGGATCCAGGGGAACGTGCTCCCGGTGCTCGCCGACCCGCACCGGCTGTACGAGATGTCCCGTGCCGCCTCCGAGTTCGGGCGCCGGGACGCAGACGATCTGCTTGTCGGAATGGTCTACGAGGCGATTTCCGCACGGGCGCGCCGATAGGCACAGCGAAGGGCAGGGTGCGGAGCATGGCCGGACCGACGACCGCCGAGCGCGGTACGCGAAACCCGAGGGGCTCGTCGTCGGCCGGCCGTTCCGGCCGGGTCCGCAGAGGACCCGTCTTCCGGCGTCCCCGACTGCCGGGGCGTCGGGCGCTGCTGATCGGTTCCGCCCTTGTCGTGGTCGTCGCGGCCGGAATCTGGCTGCTGTACGGCTCCTCGTGGCTGCGCGTCGAGCGGGTCCGTACCTCCGGTACACAGGTTCTGACACACCGTGAGGTGGAGGAGGCGGCGGCCGTACCGATCGGATCGCCGCTTATTTCGGTCGATATGGAGAGTATTGAGGCGCGACTGCGCGACAAACTGCCCCGTATCGACTCCGTCGAAGCCGTGCGTTCATGGCCGCACGGAATCGCGCTGAAGGTGACCGAGCGAAAGCCGGTACTGCTCATCGGAAAAGGCGCGAAGTTCATCGAAGTGGACACGAAAGGCGTCCGTTTTGCCACGGTGGACAAAGCGCCCAAAGGTGTACCACTCCTGGAATTGACGACAGATCAGTCGCCGGGTCTGCGCCGCTTCGATGAGCAGCGCCTGGTGACCGAGGTGGTACGGGTCACCGCCGAACTCCCCGCGCAGGCCACCAAGGACCTCCGCTCCGTCGAGGTCCGCTCGTACGACTCCATCACCCTGGAGCTGACGCGCGGCCGCACCGTCGTATGGGGCAGCAGCGAGAACGGCGAGGCGAAGGCGAGGGCGCTCGCCGCGCTGATGAAAGTCGCACCCGGTGCCGGGCATTTCGATGTGAGTGCCCCCACCGCTCCTGCCGTGTCAGGGAGTTGACGCACATATGCGCAGGCCAGCACCCTGGTTGGTCAGCGCAACGGCTGATCACATAGGGTGAAAAGAAAAACGGGAGGTTCGGCGTGTTCGTTGAACGTGCGCCGCTTGTCGACTTAGTGTCTCGTTCAGGAGAGTCCAAGAAGCAGAGACATTGGTAACCCTAAACTTCAACGTTAGGGTTCGGGTCGGCGTTTCGGACCGTCCCATCGGCATCCGTCGTCGCGGCGCGACCACCGCGCAGCGACGGCACGTAACTCGAGGCGAGAGGCCTTCGACGTGGCAGCACCGCAGAACTACCTCGCAGTCATCAAGGTCATCGGTGTCGGCGGCGGTGGTGTCAATGCCATCAACCGAATGATCGAGGTCGGTCTCAAGGGCGTCGAGTTCATCGCGATCAACACGGATGCGCAAGCCCTGTTGATGAGCGACGCCGACGTCAAGCTCGACGTCGGCCGCGAACTCACCCGCGGCCTCGGGGCCGGAGCCAACCCGGCAGTCGGTCGCAAGGCGGCAGAGGACCACCGAGAGGAGATCGAGGAGGTCCTCAAGGGGGCCGACATGGTCTTCGTCACCGCCGGCGAAGGTGGCGGCACCGGCACCGGCGGCGCGCCCGTCGTGGCCAACATCGCACGGTCGCTCGGCGCCCTGACCATCGGCGTGGTCACCCGCCCCTTCACCTTCGAGGGCCGCCGTCGCGCCAACCAGGCGGAGGACGGCATCGCCGAGCTCCGCGAAGAGGTCGACACCCTCATCGTCATCCCGAACGACCGGCTGCTGTCCATCTCGGACCGCCAGGTCAGCGTGCTGGACGCGTTCAAGTCCGCGGACCAGGTGCTGCTCTCGGGTGTCCAGGGCATCACCGATCTCATCACCACCCCGGGTCTGATCAACCTCGACTTCGCCGACGTCAAGTCGGTCATGTCCGAGGCCGGTTCGGCCCTCATGGGCATCGGCTCGGCCCGCGGCGACGACCGCGCCGTGGCCGCCGCAGAGATGGCCATCTCGTCGCCGCTGCTGGAGGCGTCCATCGACGGCGCCCGCGGCGTGCTGCTCTCCATCTCCGGCGGCTCGGACCTCGGTCTCTTCGAGATCAACGAGGCCGCCCAGCTGGTCAGCGAGGCCGCACACCCCGAGGCCAACATCATCTTCGGCGCCGTCATCGACGACGCTCTGGGCGACGAGGTCCGGGTCACGGTCATCGCGGCCGGCTTCGACGGGGGCCAGCCCCCGACCCGCCGTGAGAACGTGATCGGCTCCGCCTCCGCCAAGCGCGAGGAGCCCGCGCCCCCGGCCCGCCCGGAGCCGCGCTCCATCGGCGGCCTCGGCACGGTGGCGCCGCGCGACGAGCCCGCGGTCCCCGCCGAGGCGTCCTCGGCGGGGAACGACAGCTCGCTGTCGGGGAGCGGGTCACCGCACGTCCCGCCGGCCCGGCCGTACGACACCCAGGCCGAAGAGCTGGACGTCCCGGACTTCCTGAAGTGATCTTGAAGTGATACGCGAGCACGACAGCGTGGGCGGCGCGCACTTCGCCTTCACCGACAGGTGGGGCGGGGTGAGCGCCGCTCCGTACGAGGAGCTCAATCTCGGCGGCGCGGTCGGCGACGACCCCGCCGCCGTCCGCGCGAACCGTGAGCTCGCCGCCAAGTCCCTGGGACTCGACCCCGGTCTCGTCGTCTGGATGAACCAGGTGCACGGGCGGGACGTCGCCGTCGTCGACGGACCGTGGGGAGACGCTCCGGTCCCGGCGGTGGACGCGGTGGTGACCGCCCGGCGCGGACTGCCGCTCGCTGTCCTGACGGCCGACTGCACCCCGGTGCTGCTGGCCGACCCGGTCGCGGGGGTGGCGGGCGCGGCCCACGCGGGCCGGCCCGGAATGGTCGCCGGTGTCGTACCGGCCGCCGTCGAGGCCATGATCGCACTGGGCGCCGACCCGGCGCGGATCATTGCCCGCACCGGGCCCGCCGTCTGCGGTCACTGCTACGAGGTCCCGGCGGCGATGCGGGCCGATGTCGCGGCGGTGGAGCCCGCCGCCAGGGCCGAGACGAGCTGGGGCACCCCGGCGGTCGACGTCACCGCCGGCGTCCACGCCCAGCTAGAGGCGCTCGGTGTGCGGGACCGGAAGGCGTCGCCGGTCTGCACACTGGAGTCGGGGGACCACTACTCGTACCGCCGCGACCGCACGACGGGACGCCTCGCCGGATACGTCTGGCTGGGCGCCGGAAGAGAAGAACGATGACCGACCGCAAGACCGAACTCGCCGCGAACCTGGCGCGCGTGGAGGAACGTATCTCCGCAGCCTGTGCCGCTGCCGGGCGCAAGCGCGAGGAAGTGACCCTCATCGTGGTCACGAAGACGTACCCGGCGAGCGATGTGCGCCTGCTGCACGAACTCGGGGTGCGGAATGTCGCGGAGAACAAGGACCAGGAGGCGGCCCCCAAGGCCGCGGCCTGTTCCGATCTGGATCTCACCTGGCACTTCGTCGGTCAGCTGCAGACGAACAAAGTCCGTTCTGTTGCGAGTTATGCCGATGTCGTGCAATCGGTGGACCGACTCAAGCTCGTTCGCGCACTGTCCGCGGCGGCGGTGCGCGCCGAGCGTGAGTTGGGGTGCCTGATCCAGGTCGCGCTCGACGCCGAGTCGGGGCGGCAGGGCGACAGAGGTGGCGTAGCGCCCGACGGAATCGAGGAGTTGGCCGCCGCGGTCGACGGCGCGCCGGGGCTCCGGCTTGACGGACTGATGACCGTAGCGCCACTCGCAGGGTCGTACGCGGGGCGCCAACAGGCTGCCTTCGAGCGGCTGATGGAATTCTCATCAAGCCTGCGCGCGGACCTTCCTGCTGCGAACATGGTGTCAGCAGGGATGAGTGCGGACCTCGAGGAGGCCGTGGCGGCCGGAGCGACACACGTGCGCGTCGGGACGGCGGTACTCGGAGTCCGTCCCCGGCTCGGGTAACGTCGCGAAGCAAGTCGGACCACAGCAGAAAATATGGTCATTTCCGTCGAAAGACGGGCGGACCGAGTGGATCGCGGGCACTTGGTGACGTAGCCGAACGAAGCCGATCCACCACAGAGCGGAGGACTCAGAGAATGGCCGGCGCGATGCGCAAGATGGCGGTCTACCTCGGCCTCGTGGAGGACGATGGGTACGACGGCCGGGGATTCGATCCCGACGACGACTTCGAACCCGAGATGGAGCCGGAGCCCGAGCGGGACCGGCGTCGGCACCAGCCCCCGCATCAGGTGGACAGGGTGGAGCACCGGGAACACCGGGTGGAACACCGGGTGGAACGGGAGGAGCCGGTGCGCGTGGTATCGCCGCCCGCGCCTCGCGAGCCGGTGTCGCATGCCGCCGCGCTTCCGGTGGAATCCGGGCGTCCGGCGCGCATCGCTCCCGTGGCATCCATCACACCCGAACGTCCGAGCCTGGAGAAGAACGCGCCGGTGATCATGCCCAAGGTTGTGTCCGAACGTGAGCCCTACCGCATCACTACGCTGCACCCACGGACCTATAACGAGGCCCGTACCATCGGGGAACACTTCCGTGAGGGCACCCCGGTGATCATGAACCTGACCGAGATGGACGACACCGATGCGAAGCGACTTGTCGACTTTGCCGCGGGACTCGTCTTCGGTCTGCATGGCAGCATTGAGCGGGTGACGCAGAAGGTGTTCCTGTTGTCGCCTGCTAACGTCGATGTCACGGCGGAGGACAAGGCCCGCATCGCAGAGGGCGGGTTCTTCAACCAGAGCTAGAGAACGACACCGGAGAACGACCCGGCCGCGAGGCCGGAACACGAGAGCCAGGGGAGAGGGAAGCGCGGGAATGGGCGTCGCATTGTTGGTGGTCTACATCGCGCTCGTGTGCTTCCTCGTCGTGCTGATTTTCCGGCTGGTCATGGACTACGTCTTCCAGTTCGCCCGCTCGTGGCAACCCGGCAAGGCGATGGTGGTCGTCCTGGAGGCCACCTACACTGTCACCGATCCACCGCTCAAGCTTCTGCGGCGGTTCATCCCGCCGCTGCGTCTCGGGGGCGTGGCACTCGACCTGTCCTTCTTCGTTCTGATGATCATCGTCTACATCCTGATCTCCGTCGTGCGCAGCGTGGGGAGCGGGATGTGAACGATACGGTCTTGCCGACTGCCGACGACTACGTAGAGGTGAAGAAGAGATGCCGCTGACCCCCGAGGACGTGCGGAACAAGCAGTTCACGACCGTCCGCCTCCGAGAAGGCTATGACGAGGACGAGGTCGATGCCTTCCTCGACGAGGTCGAGGCCGAGCTGACGCGACTGCTCCGCGAGAACGAGGACCTGCGCGCCAAGCTGGCCGCGGCGACCCGTGCGGCCGCGCAGAACCAGCAGCAGCAGGGCATGCGCAAACCGCCGGAGCCGCAGGACGGCCGCGGTCCGGGTGCTCCTGTGCCCGCCGCCATATCCGGACCGCCGGTCCAGCAGCAGCCCCCGCAGATGGGTCCGCCCCAGCTGCCCGGTGGTGCTCCGCAGCTGCCCGCCGGCCCCGGTGGTCACGGCCCTGGTGGTCACGGTGGTCACGGTCCG
This sequence comes from Streptomyces sp. NPDC001970, assembly GCF_053594115.1. NCBI lineage: Bacteria > Bacillati > Actinomycetota > Actinomycetes > Kitasatosporales > Streptomycetaceae > Streptomyces > Streptomyces sp. NPDC001970. The sequence continues at coordinate 78,995 of NZ_JBSFDW010000003.1, forward strand.
CAGGGTCACCCCCAGGGTGGTCCGATGGGCCCCGGCCCGATGCAGGGCGGTCCCATGGGTGGCCCGATGCAGGGCGGTCCCATGGGTGGCCCGATGGGCGGCCCCATGGGCGGTCACGGCCCGCAGATGCCCCAGCAGGGCCCCGGCGGCGACAGCGCCGCGCGTGTGCTCTCGCTGGCCCAGCAGACTGCCGACCAGGCGATCGCGGAGGCCCGTTCCGAGGCCAACAAGATCGTCGGCGAGGCGCGCTCGCGCGCCGAGGGCCTGGAGCGCGACGCCCGCGCCAAGGCGGATGCGCTGGAGCGGGACGCGCAGGAGAAGCACCGCGTCGCGATGGGCTCGCTGGAGTCGGCCCGCGCCACGCTGGAGCGCAAGGTCGAGGACCTGCGGGGCTTCGAGCGCGAGTACCGGACGAGGCTGAAGTCGTACCTGGAGAGCCAGCTGCGTCAGCTGGATTCCCAGGCCGACGACTCCCTGGCCCCGCCGCGGACCCCCGCGACGGCGTCGCTGCCGCCGTCCCCGGCGCCTTCCATGGCTCCGGCCGGCGCGAGCGCCCCGTCCTACGGCGGCCAGCAGACGATGGGCGGTCACGGGCCTTCGCCCGCGGGTCCTTCGTACGGTGGCCAGCAGCAGATGTCCCCGGCGATGACCCAGCCGATGGCACCGGTGCGGCCGCAGGGTCCGGCTCCGATGCAGCAGGCGCCGTCGCCGATGCGGGGCTTCCTCATCGACGAGGACGACAACTGACGGCGGGCTGCCGCGCGATGCGCGCGTAGCCGTCGGCAGGCACTCAGGGCCGGGCCCGGGACACATGTCCCGGGCCCGGCCCTTTTGCCTGCGCGACGGCGTCGCCTGCGGCGGGCGCTACGCCCGGTGGGGCCTGGGTGTCCGCACTCAAGCTCCCGCGGAGCTTCGCGTGGGTGGTGTCCCCAGGGGGCGTGGTGGGTGCCGGTATCGGGTGGTGGGGCCTGGGTGTCCGCACTCAAGCTCCCGCGGAGCGCGTGGGTGGTGTCCCCAGGGGGCGTGGTGGGTGCCGGTATCGGGTGGTGGGGCCTGGGTGTCCGCACTCAAGCTCCCGCGGAGCTTCGCGTGGGTGGTGTCCCCAGGGGGCGTGGTGGGTGCCGGTATCGGGTAGTGGGCCTGGGTGTCCGCACTCAAGCTCCCCCGGAGTTTCGCCTGCGAGGTTCCCCAACGGGCCCCCCGAAGAAGCCTCGCCGGCGGTCCCCCATGCCGCAGGGCGTAGGGGAGTTCGAGGCGCGGAGCCCCGGAACGGGGTCCGGGGCGGAGCCCCGGTGGGAGGTCTGAGGCATGCCGTCGGTTCGGGAAGGGGCGGGTGGGGAAAGAAAAGCGGGCCCGGCCACGTGCGTGGCCGGGCCCGTCAGGCGGGACGCCTATGCCTTGCGGAGGCGGAAGGTGAGGGACAGGCCCTCGTCGGTGAACGACTCGCCGTACGAGTCGTCGGCCTCCCCCTGCGCGAAGTCGGTCGCCAGGACCTCGTCCGCGATCAGCGACGCATGGTCCGTGAGAGCGGTCGTGACCTCGGCATCGCCGGAGGACCAGCGCAGGGCGATCCGGTCCGCGACGTCCAGGCCGCTGTTCTTGCGGGCCTCCTGGATGAGGCGGATCGCGTCACGGGCCAGGCCCGCGAGCCGCAGCTCCGGGGTGATCTCCAGGTCCAGGGCGACCGTCGCGCCCTGGTCGGAGGCGACCGACCAGCCCTCGCGCGGCGTCTCCGTGATGATGACCTCCTCGGGGGAGAGGGTCACGTCCTCGCCGTTCACCGAGATCACGGCCGAGCCGGACCGCAGCGCCAGGGACAGCGCGGCCGCGTCCGCCGCGGCGACCGTCTTCGCCACGTCCTGCACGCCCTTGCCGAAGCGCTTGCCCAGGGCGCGGAAGTTGGCCTTGGCGGTCGTGTCGACCAGCGAACCTCCGACCTCGCTCAGCGACGCCAGCGACGAGACGTTCAGCTCCTCCGTGATCTGCGCGTGCAGCTCCGGCGACAGGGACTCGAAGCCCGTCGCGGCCACCAGCGCCCGCGACAGCGGCTGACGCGTCTTCACACCGGACTCCGCACGCGTCGCACGGCCCAGCTCCACGAGTCGGCGGACCAGCACCATCTGCTGGGACAGCGCCGGGTCGATCGCCGACAGGTCGGCCTCCGGCCACGAGGCCAGGTGCACCGACTCCGGGGCCTCCGGCGTCACCGGGACCACCAGGTCCTGCCACACCCGCTCCGTGATGAAGGGAGTCAGCGGGGCCATCAGCCGTGTGACGGTCTCGATCACGTCATGGAGCGTGCGCAGGGCAGCCGCGTCACCCTGCCAGAAGCGGCGTCGTGAGCGCCGCACGTACCAGTTCGACAGGTCGTCGACGAACGAGGAGACGAGCTTGCCGGCGCGCTGGGTGTCGTACGCCTCCAGCGCCAGCGTCACCTGGTCCACCAGCGCGTGCAGTTCGGACAGCAGCCAGCGGTCGAGCACCGTGCGGTCGGCCGGTGCCGGGTCGGCGTCCGAGGGCGCCCAGCCCGACGTACGGGCGTAGAGCGCCTGGAAGGCCACCGTGTTCCAGTACGTCAGCAGCGTCTTGCGCACGACCTCCTGGATCGTGCCGTGACCCACCCGGCGCGCCGCCCACGGCGACCCGCCCGCCGCCATGAACCAGCGCACGGCGTCCGCGCCGTGCTGGTCCATCAGCGGGATCGGCTGCAGGATGTTGCCCAGGTGCTTGGACATCTTGCGGCCGTCCTCGGCGAGGATGTGGCCGAGGCACACCACGTTCTCGTACGACGACTTGTCGAAGACCAGCGTGCCGACCGCCATCAGCGTGTAGAACCAGCCGCGCGTCTGGTCGATCGCCTCCGAGATGAACTGCGCCGGGTAGCGCTTCTCGAAGATCTCCTTGTTCTTGTACGGGTAGCCCCACTGAGCGAACGGCATCGAGCCCGAGTCGTACCAGGCGTCGATCACCTCGGGCACGCGCGTAGCCGTGCCGGAGCACTCGGGGCACGGGAAGGTGACGTCGTCGATGAACGGCCGGTGCGGGTCGAGGGACGACTGGTCCGTACCCGTCAGCTCGGTCAGCTCGGCGCGCGAGCCGACGCAGGTCAGATGGCCTTCTTCGCACCGCCAGATCGGCAGGGGCGTGCCCCAGTAGCGGTTCCGCGACAGGGCCCAGTCGATGTTGTTGTTCAGCCAGTCGCCGTACCGGCCGGTCTTGACGGAGTCCGGGAACCAGTTCGTGTTGTCGTTCTCCTCGAGGAGCCGGTCCTTGATCGCGGTCGTGCGGATGTACCAGGACGGCTGCGCGTAGTAGAGCAGCGCCGTGTGGCAGCGCCAGCAGTGCGGATAGCTGTGCTCGTACGGGACGTGCCTGAAGAGCAGCCCGCGCTCGTCCAGGTCCTTGGTGAGCGCCTCGTCGGCCTTCTTGAAGAAGACGCCGCCGATCAGCGGCACGTCCTCCTCGAAGGTGCCGTCCGGGCGGACCGGGTTCACCACCGGCAGGCCGTAGGCGCGGCAGACCTTGAGGTCGTCCTCACCGAAGGCGGGGGACTGGTGGACCAGGCCCGTACCGTCCTCGGTCGTCACGTACTCGGCGTTGACCACGTAGTGGGCCGGCTCGTCGAAGGGCACGAGCCGGAAGGGGCGCTCGTACGTCCAGCGCTCCATCTCGGCGCCCGTGAAGGTCTGCCCGGTGGCCTCCCAGCCTCCCCCTGGGCCCTGCGGCCCGGGAGGTGCCCCCACGCCGAGCGCCTTCTCCAGCAGCGGCCGGGCGACGACGAGCTTCTCCTCGCCGTTCGTCGCCACGACGTAGGTGACCTCGGGGTGGGCCGCCACCGCGGTGTTCGACACCAGCGTCCAGGGGGTCGTCGTCCAGACGAGCAGCGACGCCTCGCCGGCCAGCGGGCCGGAGGTCAGCGGGAAGCGCACGAACACGGACGGGTCGACGACCGTCTCGTAGCCCTGCGCCAGCTCGTGGTCGGAAAGGCCGGTGCCGCACCGCGGGCACCACGGGGCGACCCGGTGGTCCTGGACCAGCAGACCCTTCTTGAAGATCTCCTTCAGCGACCACCAGACCGACTCGATGTACTCGGGGTCCATGGTCCAGTACGCCTCGTCGAGGTCGACCCAGTAGCCCATGCGGGTCGTGAGCTCGGCGAAGGCGTCGGTGTGGCGGGCCACGGACTCACGGCACTTCGCGTTGAACTCCGCGATGCCGTACGCCTCGATGTCCTTCTTGCCGCTGAAGCCGAGCTCCTTCTCGACCGCGAGCTCGACGGGCAGGCCGTGACAGTCCCAGCCGGCCTTGCGGGCCACGTGGTAGCCCCGCATCGTGCGGAAGCGCGGGAAGACGTCCTTGAAGACGCGGGCCTCGATGTGGTGCGCGCCGGGCATGCCGTTGGCAGTGGGCGGGCCCTCGTAGAACACCCACTCCGGGCGTCCCTCGGACTGCTCGAGGCTCTTCGCGAAGACCTTGTTGTCCCGCCAGAAGTCGAGCACGGCGTGCTCGAGGGCGGGCAGGTCCACCTGGGCGGGTACCTGACGGTACTGAGGCGGCGGCGTCATGTACGGGCTCCTCCAACGGACTGTGTCTCTTCCGTCGGAGGGACGAGAGCCGATGCGCTGCGCTCCCGCGGTACCACCCTCCTTGGCTCGCCGGCGAGCCCGGTGAGCCCCCTCATTGGGGTCGCGATGCCGGTTCTACTCGCCCGCCGTCGTCGGCGGGCTTTCTTCCGGCGGCTCCGGGGTGATTGTTCACATCGCGCTCGCCCCCGGGCTCGCACCGTCCCCGGGTCGCTCATGGCTGCGTACGACGCTACTGGTCCCCATCCACGCCTTTCGCTCCGCCCAGTGTACGGGCCCCGGCGCCCCGGGGCAGACCGGATTTCCGGGTGACCCGAATGGCCATACGGAACGGGGCGTGCTCGGGAGGCGTCCTCGTGGCGGATTACGGGGCGGGGAGCTGGGCACAACGGATGCAGGCTCGCGTTGGGGCAGGCGCGGGGCGGGTCCGACCGGCGGCGTGCCCCGTTGCCGCGGAGCTGGGGTCGATTTATCGTCCCAGCACGATTCGCGAGCAAGATCACAATATGTGAAGGGGCCGCGGCCATGGTGGCGAAGAAGACCGCCGTGAAGAAGACGGCGTCAGCGAGGTCCACCGCCGCTGCGGGGGCGGCGGCCAAGGATACGAACGGCAAGAAGAGCATCGTCGCGAAGAAGAGGAACCCGGCCACCGGACGGGTGACGAACGCCGACGCGTCCGGTGCGAACGCGCACGACGCGACGGAGGTGAAGGCCGCGGCACCGGCGGGGAAGGCCACCAAGAAGGCCACGCGCACGAAGAAGATCACGCCTGCGAAGAAGACAGCCGCCCCGAAGGGAACGGCGGTCCCGAAGGACTCCGCGGCGGCCAAGGACACCGCGGCGGCAGCGGAGACCACGGCGGCGAAGGAGACCGCCAAGAAGTCCGCGAAGCCGGCGAAGGCCGGCGCGAAGGCCACGACAGCCAGAAGGAAGAGCACGACCCCGGCGAAGAAGGCCGGGACGGCGGAGAGGAAGGAGCCGGCGGGACGCTCCACGGCGTCCACCGAAGCGGCGGCCGCCAAGGCGCCGGCCAGGACGAAGAGGGCGGCGGCTGCCAGCACGACAGGCGCCGGTGCCAGGAAGGCCGCCAGTGCGGCCAAGGAGGCGGCCGAGGCCGCCAAGCAGACGGGAGCCAGGACGGTGGGAGCGAAGAAGACCGCGGCCAGTGCCACAGCAGGCGGGGACGGCGTCGCGACGGCGGTGCCGCCGGCCCGCGTCGTCGCCGCGACGGCCCCCGAAGAGCTGGCGGTGCGCCCGGGTGAGGACCCGTGGACACCGGACGAGGTCGCAGAGGCCCGCGCCGAGCTCGAGAGCGAGATGACCAAGCTGCGCGACGAGATCAACCACTCCGAGGAGGCTCTGACCGGGCTGATGCGGGACTCCGGTGACGGTGCGGGCGACGACCAGGCCGACACCGGTGCCAAGAACATCACCCGCGAGCACGAGATCGCCCTCGCCAACAACGCCCGCGAGATGCTCGAACAGACCGAGCGGGCGCTGCACCGCCTCGACACCGGCACGTACGGCCTCTGCGAGATCTGCGGAAAGCCCATCGGCAAGGCGCGTATGCAGGCGTTCCCGCGCGCGACCCTGTGCGTGGAGGACAAGCAGAAGCAGGAGCGGCGGGCCTGAGCCCGCCGGGGCCGCACACACCGCGATCGAGGCCGGCTCGGGGGCCGGCCTGGGCCGGGGTACCTCGCGCGGTGGGGTCCGCACGTGTGTGTCGTACCCTCTTGACCAGTCAGGCACCTAGGTTGAGGGACTCACGTGGCAGAGGCGGAGCGCATCATCGGTACGCCGGGCGTTGACGACGACGAGGCTGCGGCTCCTGCCGGGCAGCCCAAGGGCAGGCGCCGGATCTTCGCCCTGTTCGCCGTGGCCACCGTGGCCTACCTGCTGGACCTCGGCAGCAAGATGATCGTGGTGGAGAAGCTCGAGCACCGGGAGCCGATCCGGGTCATCGGCGAGCTGCTGAAGTTCGAGGCGGTACGGAATCCCGGCGCGGCCTTCGGCTTCGGCGAGGCCTTCACCGTCATCTTCACGATCATCGCGGCCGCGGTGATCGTGGTGATCGCGCGGCTCGCACGGCAGCTCTACAGCCTGCCGTGGGCCATCGCGCTCGGGCTGCTGCTGGGCGGTGCGCTCGGCAATCTCACGGACCGTGTCTTCCGGTCGCCCGGCGTGTTCGAGGGTGCGGTCGTCGACTTCATCGCGCCCGCGCACTTCGCCGTTTTCAACCTCGCGGACTCGGCGATCGTGTGCGGCGGCATCCTCATCGTGATCCTGTCCTTCAAGGGCCTGGACCCCGACGGAACCGTCCACAAGGACTGACAAGGCATACTCGACGGGTGAGTACCCTTCCCGAAACCCGCACCCTGCCCGTTCCCGACGGCCTGGAGGGCGAGCGTGTCGACGCCGCCATCTCGCGCATGTTCGGTTTCTCCCGTACGAAGGCGGCCGAGCTGGCCGCCGCGGGCAAGGTCCAGGTCGACGGCGCCGTCGTAGGAAAGTCCGAGCGCGTCAGCGGTGGCGCCTGGCTCGAGGTCGAGATGCCGCAGGCCCCCGCGCCGGTGCAGATCGTGGCCGAGCCGGTCGAGGGCATGGAGATCGTCCACGACGACGACGACATCGTCGTGATCGTGAAGCCGGTCGGCGTCGCCGCGCACCCGAGCCCCGGCTGGACCGGGACGACCGTCATCGGCGGGCTCGCGGCGGCGGGGTACCGGATCTCCACGTCGGGCGCGGCGGAGCGGCAGGGGATCGTGCACCGACTGGACGTCGGCACGTCCGGGCTGATGGTGGTCGCGAAGTCGGAGCGGGCGTACACGCTGCTGAAGCAGCAGTTCCGGGACCGCACGGTCGACAAGCGCTACCACGCGCTGGTGCAGGGCCACCCGGACCCGCTGAGCGGCACGATCGACGCCCCCATCGGGCGCCACCCGCAGCACGACTACAAGTGGGCCGTGACCGCGGACGGCAAGCCCTCCGTCACGCACTACGACCTGATCGAGGCGTTCCGGGCCGCGTCGCTGCTGGACATCAAGCTGGAGACGGGGCGCACGCACCAGATCCGTGTGCACATGTCCGCCCACCGGCACCCGTGCGTGGGCGACCTGACGTACGGCGCCGACCCGACGATGGCCCGGCGGCTCGGGCTGACCCGGCAGTGGCTGCACGCGGTGCGGCTCGGCTTCGAGCACCCGTCGGACGGCCGGTGGGTCGAGTTCGAGAGCCGCTACCCCGAGGATCTGCGGGCGGCACTGGACAGGATCGCGGCGGAGAGCGCGTGAGCGGCGGTTTCGGCGCACGCGGATTCGTCGTGCGGGAGGCGGTGGACGCGGCCGACCGCGAGGCGTGCTTCGCGGTGCGCAAGGAGGTCTTCGTCGTCGAGCAGGGCGTGCCCGAGGACATCGAGTACGACGCCCACGACGCGGGTGCGGTCCACGTACTCGCGGTGGGCCCGGACGGCCCGCTCGGCACCGGCCGCCTCCTGACGGGCCTCCTGCCCGATCCCACGGTCGGCTCCCTCGGCCGCCTCGCCGTCACCGAGGCCGCCCGCGGTCTCGGCGTCGGCGCGGCGCTGGTGCGCGCGATCGAGGTGTCGGCCAGGGACCGTGGCCTCACGTCGGTCGACCTTCACGCGCAGACCCACGCGCTGGGGTTCTACGAGCGGCTCGGGTACGAGGCGTACGGACCGGAGTTCCCGGACGCGGGGATTCCGCACCGGGCGATGCGACGGGTGCTGTAGGCGCCCTCGTGGGCGTGCCCGGGTACCGGGCGGTGGCTCAGGTGTGGGTCCTCGAACGCCGGACGGGCCGGCCCGGCAGAGGCGCCGCAGGCGTCTCGTGATTGCGGCAATTACGGGGATGCGCGTGGGAGCCTTGTCGGGCTGACCGGCGAAGTCCCGACCGCCGGAGGGGCCCGCCCGTGGACCGATCGGCCCTGCTGTTCGTGCTGTTGCTGGGGTCCGTGGTCACCGTGCCGCTCGGGGAGCGGCTGGGCCTGCCGGCGCCCGTGCTGATGACCCTCGTCGGGGTGGCCATCGCCCTCCTGCCCTTCGTACCGGACGTCGCCGTACCGCCCGAGTACATCCTTCCGCTCCTGCTGCCGCCCCTGCTGTACGCCGCCGTGCAGCGCACCTCCTGGCGGCAGTTCGCCGCCAACATCCGGCCCATCCTGCCGCTCGCCGTCGCGCTGGTGTTCGTCACCACGGCGGCGGTCGCGGCCGTCGCGAACGCCGCCGTCCCCGGGCTGCCGATCGCCGCCGCCGTCGCACTCGCGCGCTCGTCGCCCCGCCCGACCCGGTCGCCGCGACCGCCGTCGCGGGCGCCCTCGGCTGCCCCGCACGCCGGTGTCGACCCTGGAGGGCGAAGGGCTCTTCAACGACGTCACCGCGATCGTGCTCTACCACGTGGCGATCGCGGCGGTGGTCAGCGGGACGTTCTCCTGGTCGGAGGCGGCCTGGGAGCTGGTGCTCTCCGCGGTGGTGGCGGTGGCGGTCGGCCTCGGGCTCGGCTGGCTCTCCGACCGGCTCATGGGGCTGCTCGGCGACGCGACCCCTGCAGATCGGGCTGACCCTGCTCGTGCCGTTCCTCAGCTACGTACTGGCGGAGGACCTGCTGGGGTCGGGCGTGCCGGCGGTCCTCGTCGCAGCGCTCTGTCTCGCCGAGAACGCCGTCGATGCGGACGCCGTCATCCGGCGTCGCGCGGGGAACGCGTTCTGGCAGATCGTGGACACCCTCGTCACCGGGGTCGCCTTCGGCCTCGTCGGGTTTGAGCTGCACATCGTCCTCGGCACCGCCGAGGGCCGGGGGACCCGGCTGATCCAGTGGTCCGCGCTGATCGTCGGGGTCGTCGTCGGCGTACGGCTGCTGTGGCTGCTGCCGGCCACCTGGCTCACGAAGCGGCTGCACAAGCGGCGGGACTGCGACGAGGAGATCCCCGTCGGCCGGCGCGAGACCGGCGTCATGTGGTGGTCGGGGATGCGGGGCGTGGCCTCGGTCGCTCCCCCTGGCTACCGCTGGGAGGTACCCCCAGGCCCTGGCGATTCCGCTGCGGACCGACGACGGCTCGCCCCTCCCCGCCCGCGACGACATCATCTTCATCGCCTTCGCGGTGATCACGGCCACCCTGGTCGCACAGGGTCTTACCCTCCCGTGGCTGGTCTAACGGCTCGGCGTACGGGCCGACACGGACGCCGAACAGGCGCTGGAACGGGCCCTCGCGCTGCGCGCGGCCCGGGCGGCGAAGCACCGGCTGCAGGAGATCGAGGCGGGCGAGGAACTGCCGGAGGACATCGCCGACCGGCTGCGGCGGGCGGCGTACGACATCGGGACCCGCATCAGTCCGGGCATCGTCGACGAGGAACGGCGCGAATGGTTCGCCAGGTGCGCCGAACGGCAGTCGACCCTCCATCGCGTCCAGTGCGAGATGCTCTCGGCCGCCCGCCACGAGGTACTCGCCGCCCGCAGCGAGCCGGGCGCCGCCCCCGAGGTCGTGGACCGCGTCCTGCGCCAGCTGGACGTACGCAGCCTGCGCTGACGTCGAACCCGCCGTTGCAGCCTCCGACGGAGGGGCCGGTCGTAAGATCAAGGTATGGCGCGCACCGTGGTGATCAGTGGTGGGGGTACCGGCATCGGGTTCGCCGCGGCGGAGGTGTTCGCCGCGGACGGGGAGCAGGTGCTGCTGCTCGGGCGGCGCGAGCAGGTGCTCGCGCGGGCCGCGGAACGGATCCCCGGTGCCCGCTACTGCGCCGTCGACCTCAGCGAGCCCCAAGGGGCCCGGCGGGCGGCGGACTTCGCGGCGCGGGAGTTCGGCACCGTCGACGTGCTGGTGCACAGCGCCGGTGGCAACGGACGGCAGGAGGAGCGGCCGGACTTCGAGGACCCGCTGGAGGCCGTCGCCCACGACTGGACCGTCAACTTCCGGCTGAACACGCTCACGGCCACGCTGCTCACCGAGGCGCTCAAGGACCATCTGGCCACGCCGGGCGGCCGCGTGCTGTTCCTCAGCTCCATCGCCGCGTACCGGGGCTCCGGCTCCGGTGCGTACGCCGCGTCCAAGGCCGCGCTCCACCCGTACGCGTACGATCTCGCCCGCCAACTCGGGGCGCGCGGCATCACCGTGAACCTCGTGGCACCGGGGTTCGTCGAGGAGACCGGCTTCTTCGGGGGCGGACTTCCCGATGAGCGCCGCAAGGCACTCATCGCGGAGACCGCCACCGGGCGGGCCGGCCACCCCGGGGACGTGGCCCAGACCCTGCGCTGGCTCGCCTCGCCGGCCGCGGGCCATGTCACCGCGCAGGTCATCCAGGTCAACGGCGGGGCGGAGCGAGGCCACTGAGTCCACACCGGGCAGGCCATGGGGCGCGCCGGGTGAGGGGTGGGGACGTCCGTCGGGGCCGCACTAGCCGCGGCCCGTGCGGTGAGCGCCCTCGCCATGGGCCGGGGCGGGGACGTGGGTCGGGGCCGGGGCCGGGGCCGGGTGCTCCGGATGGCCGACGGGCGGGTGCGCCGCCTGGGCCGTGGCGATCCGGGGCAGTGCGTACGGATGCCGGTCGCACAGCCAGGCGATCAACTGCTCGCGCACCGCGCACCGCACCGTCCAGACGTCGTCCGCGTCCTTCGCGGTGACGACGGCCCGCACCACCATCGTGGTCGGCGTGGTGTCCGTGACGGCGAGCGACCAGTCGCGGCCGTCCCACGCCGGACACTCGCGCAGGACGTCGTGGAGCTTCTCGCGCATCTCGTGCACGGGCGCGGCGTGGTCCAGATGGAAGAAGACGGTGCCGGTCATCTGGACCCCGCCGCGCGACCAGTTCTCGAACGGCTTGCTGGTGAAGTACGAGACCGGCATCGTGATCCGCCGCTCGTCCCAGGTCCGCACGGCGAGGAAGGTGAGCGTGATCTCCTCGACCGTCCCCCACTCGCCGTCCACGACGACCGTGTCGCCGATCCGCACCATGTCGCCGAACGCGATCTGGAGCCCGGCGAAGAGATTGCCCAGCGTCGACTGGGCCGCGATACCGGCGACGATGCCGAGGACGCCGGCCGACGCGAGCATGGACGCGCCGACCGTCCGCATCGCGGGGAACGTCAGCAGCATGGCCGCGACCGCCACCACTCCCACCACCGCGATGACGATCCGGTGGATGAGCGTCACCTGCGTACGGACCCGGCGGACCCGCGCCGGATCGCGGGTCGCCGTGGCGTAGCGCCTGTACGAGGACTCGACGACGGCCGTCGCGATCCGCACCACCAGCCACGCCGAGGCCCCGATCAGCACCAGCGTCAGCACCTGTCCGATGCCCGCCGCGTGCTCGTCCACGACCTCGATCTCCGCCTGCCGGAACGTCCCTCTGAACAGCGCCGTGCCCAGCGCGACCTGGAGCGCGACGCGGCAGCGGCGCAGCAGGCCCCACAGCGGGGTCTCGGTGTGCCGGGCGTCCGCCCGGCGCAACAGCACATCGACCAGCCAACCCACCGACAGCGTGAGCACGACCGAGCCGCCGACAACGATCAACGGGCGCAGCACGTTCTCCATGTCTCGAACGTAACCTGACCGCATGGACATCATGCTTTTCCATTCGACATTCGGTCTGCGCCCGGCCGTCCGGGCCGCGGCGGACCGGCTGCGTGCCGCAGGGCACGAGGTGTGGACGCCCGACCTGTTCGAAGGCCGCACGTTCGAGACCCTCGAGGAGGCCAGGGCCCACAAGAACGAGGTCGGTCTGGAGGAGCTCCTGAAGCGGGCGATCGCGGTCGCGGCACCCCTGTCCGAGCGGGGACTCGTGTACGCCGGCTTCTCGCTGGGAGCGGCCATCGCACAGAACCTCGCGTTCGGCGACGAGAAGACCCGCGGGCTGCTCCTGCTGCACGGCACGTCCGACATCGCGGACGGTGCTGAGGCCGACGGGCTGCCCGTACAGCTGCATGTCGCCGACCCCGACCCGATGGAGCCGCACGACTGGCTGACCGCCTGGTATCTGCAGATGGGCAAGACGGGTGCGGACGTCGAGGTCCACCGCTATCCCGGCGCCGGGCATCTGTACACGGACCCGGACATGCCCGACTACGACGAGGAGGCCGCCGAGCAGACCTGGCGGGTGGCGCTCGGGTTCCTGGAGACGCTCTAGGCCCGGACTTCGCAGGTCACCCGTTAGTGACGGCACGACGCATGATCGTTGTCCGTTCCCGGCCGCTGTCGAGCGGACAGGGATACATGCGCACCCAAGTCGACCGCTACTTGACCGGCTGCGACCGCTCGATCTTCACGAACGAGGGACCTGCGAACTACGGATCCAGGAGCCGCGCCGCTGCAGGCTCCACGGGCCTGCGGACTCCACGGCCTACGGGCTCCAGGGGCTCTACGACCGGGTGCAGCGGCCCGACGGCCGACTCGCGGGCGGACGGCACTGCAGTCCGAAATCGGACGGACTGGTACTGAGATAGCGGCCGATGCACGTGTTCGCGGACGTCCGGCCGCGCTCGGCGCAGAAGGCGAGCGCGGCACGGCCGTCGGCGAACGGCCCCGGGGCGTAGAGGACCCAGTAGCCCGGGCGCAGCGAGGTGTAGTCGTCGCTGCGGACGAACACGGCCTCGGGCACGGTCCTGCGGACGCTGGCGAGGCGCCGGTCCCGGGCGGCCGTGCCGGAGGCGACGGGCTCGGAGAAGAGCTGGGCGATCCACTGGCCCGAGGGCGGCGGCGGAGTCTCGGCCGGCGCGGACGACCGGGTCACCGAAGGCGCAGGCGTCGGTGAGGGGCTCGACGACGTGCGCGAAGACGTGCTCGGAGATGCGCTCGACGCCGGCGTGGCAGGAGCCGTATGCGTACTGCCCGTGCCGCCGGAGCCCTTCGCACCCCCCGTGGTCTCCGTCCCGGCGTCGCGCAGCGAAAGCACCAGCGCCGTCGCCGCGGTGATCGCCACGGCCACCGCGATCACGGCGACGACCACGGGCGTACGGCTGGGCTGCCGGTCCGGCACCTGGGCAGGAGGCCGCGGTGGCTGAGGGACCGTCGGCCGCGGGCTGTCCAGCTGCGTCGGGACGGGCGGCACCGGCTCCTGCGGCACCGGCGTCGTCAGCGTCGGCTGCGCCCAGTACGGCGTCGCACCCGACTCGACCTGCGCCAGCATGGCGTCCAGCCGCACCGCGTCGGGCCGCGCCGCCGGGTCGCGTACGAGCAGCGCGTGCAGGACGGGTGCGAGTTGTGCCGAGCGCATCGGCGGGGGCACCGGATCGTCGAGCACGGCCGCGAGCGTCGCCAGGGTCGTCGCCCGGAGCAGCGGACTGACGCCCTCCACGCACACGTACAGCACGAGCCCCAGCGACCAGAGGTCGGAGGCGCCGAGGGGCGAGGTCGCGGCGTCGCGGCCCCGGACCCGTTCCGGGGCGATGTACTCGGGCGATCCGATGAGTTCGCCGGGCACGGTCAGCGACGTCGAGCCCTCGAGCGCGGCGATCCCGAAGTCCGTGAGCACCGCACTGCCGTCGGGCCTCAGCAGCACATTGGCGGGCTTGACGTCGCGGTGCTGGATGCCCGCCGCATGCGCGGCGCTCAGGGCGGAGAGCACCTGGCGGCCGATGCGCGCCGCCTCCGCCGGGCTCAGCGGGCCCCGGTCGAGCCGGTCCTGGAGCGAGACCCCCGGCACCAGCTCCATCACGATCCACGGATGCGGCTCCGGATCGGCGTCCACGATCTGATGGATCGTCACCACATGCGGGTGACTGAGCCGCGCGAGCGCCCGGGCCTCGCGGAGCACACGCTCGCGCACGGCGCCGGACGCTCCCGCGTCGGATCTGACGGCCTTCAGGGCCACTTCGCGGTGGAGCACGGTGTCGCGAGCCCGCCACACCGTGCCCATGCCTCCGCTGCCGAGCCGCTCGATCAGCTCGAACCGCCCGTCGATCAGGTCCCCCGGCGCATTCATGGCGCCAGGCTAGAGGAGGCCGGGGTCGGTCCGCCCGGAACGTACGCGGGGCGACGGACCCATGGGCGCTCGCCCCGCCGCCTCGCGAGCCTCCTCGTCAGCGTTCACCGTGGCTGAATCTCACCCTCAGAGCACCGGCCGGCTCACGCGCTCGACCTTCTGTGTGCCGTTGAGCGTCCGGTACGAGCGGGCCCAGGCGGCCGTCGCGTCGGCCTTCGTCCTGTCGGAGAGCGTGTAGTAGTCCATCTGCGAGCGCTCGGCGGTCACGTCGAGGACGCCGTATCCGTGGCTGTCCATGTCGAGCCACTTCACATGGCGGTTGGCGGCCTTCACCGCGGTCTGCGCCACCAGCGAGACCGTGCCCGGGGCGACATGCAGGATGTCGTCCAGGTTGTCGGAGGTCACCGAGGTCACCACGAACTCGGTGGCGGCCGACTGCGACAGCGGATACGTCGCGGCCTTCACCGGTACGTCGTTGGCCCACGCCATGTGGATGTCGCCGGTGAGGAAGACGGTGTTCCTGATCCCGCGGTCCGTCAGGTGCTTCAGCAGTTCCTTGCGGTCGTCCGTGTAGCCGTCCCACTGGTCCACGTTGACCGCGAGACCCTCCTTGGGCAGGCCGAGCAGTCCGGCGATGGGCTCCAGCAGATGGGCGGGCACGGAACCGAAGGCGACCGGTGAGATCATCACCGACGTGCCGACCAGCTTCCAGGTCGCGTCCGAGGAAGCGAGACCCGCCTTGAGCCAGTCGAGCTGGGCGCGGCCCGTGATCGTGCGCTCCGGGTCGTCGACCGAGCCGCTGCCCACGGACGCCTGCTGCGAGCGGAACGACCGCAGGTCCAGCAGATGCAGATCGGCCAGCCTGCCGAAGCGCAGCCGGCGGTAGACCGTGCCTTCGGTCGAGGCGCGCACGGGCATCCACTCGAAGTACGCCTGCTTGGCGGCCGCGGCGCGGGCCGCGTAGTCGCCCTCGGTGCCCGGCGTGTGGTTCTCGGCGCCGCCCGCCCAGGCGTCGTTGGCGATCTCGTGGTCGTCCCATATCGCGATGAGCGGGTGGGCGGCGTGCAGCGACTGCAGATCGGCGTCGGTCTTGTACTTGCCGTGGCGGGTGCGGTAGTCGGCGAGCGTGAGGATCTCGTGCCGGGGCTCGTGCTGCCGTACGACGTACTGCTCGGCCGGGTAGCCGCCGGACCCGTACTCGTAGATGTAGTCGCCGAGATGGAGGACCGCGTCCAGGTCGGCGCGGGCCGCCAGATGGCGGTACGCGGAGAAATAGCCCGACTCCCAGTTGGCGCAGGACACCACACCGAAGCGCACACCGGGCGCGACGGCGTCCGTGGCCGGCGCGGTGCGGGTGCGGCCGACGGGGGAGACCGCGGTACCGGCGGTGAAGCGGAAGTAGTGGACGGCGGCGGGGCGCAGACCCCTCACGTCGACCTTGACGGTGTGGTCGGAGGCGGCGGTGGTGGTGGTCCGGCCGCCGGCGACGACAGTGGCGAAGCCCTTGTCCTCCGCGACCTCCCAGCTCACCTCGGTGGCGGGACCCCTGCCGGAGCCGGGCACGGCGTCCGGAGCCGGCGTGACCCGGGTCCACAGCAGTACGCCGTCGGGGAGCGGGTCGCCCGAGGCGACGCCATGGAGGAAGACCGGACCCTGCCCGTCGGCAGCGGCGGCGGAGGAGGCGGCCGCGAGTGCGGGCGCGGCGACAGCGGTGGTGGCGACAGCGGTGGCGGCAGCGGCCTTGACGACCGTGCGGCGGCTGGGAGTTGTGGTGAGTCTACTGGTCACGGCCGGTCAGACTACTGACCGGTAAGGCGAACGGGCAGACGAATTCAGGAAAGTTCGTCCGCCCGTTCGTCAAGCGCCGTACGGCGTTACCCCGTGAGGGTCCTGGCGTGCACCGTCACGCCTGGAGGGCCTTGTCGATCGCGGCGTTGAACTGATCCACCGTCATCGGCGAGTTGTCGCTGCCCTCGACGGTGAGCTTCTTGCCGTCCATCTTCAGCGTCGGAGTGCCCTCCACACCGCTGGAGTCGAACGTGGCGGACATCTTCAGCGCCCAGGCGTCGTACGTGCCGTCGTTGACGGCCTTCTGGAAGGCCGCGTTGCTCTTCAGCGCGGGCACCGAGTCCGCCACCTCGATGAGGTAGTCGTCCTTGGCGAACTTGTCGTCGCGCTCCTCCGGGTGGAACTTCTCGGAGTAGAGGGCCGCCTTGTACTCCATGAAGGCCTCGGGGCTCACATTGAGCGCCGCGCCCAGCGCCGAGAGGGCGTTCTTCGATCCCTCACCGGGAACGGCGTTGTCGATGAAGGTCGCACCGATGTACTTGATCTTGTACTTGCCGGCGTCGACGTCCTTCTTGACCGTCTCGCCGACCGCCTGCTCGAAGGTCGCGCAGACCGGGCAGCGCGAGTCCTCGTACAGCTCCAGCGTCTTCTTCGCCTCCGGCTTGCCGATGACGACGGTCGTGCCGTTCTCGCCCTCGCTGTTCTTGGGCGGGACGACCTTCGCGCTCTTGGCGGCCTCCCACGCACTGGGCTTGTTCGCCTGCACGACGAAGTAGCCGATGCCGCCTGCCGCGGCCAGTACGCCGACGACCGAGAGGCCGACGATGATCTGCCGCCTGATCTTGTCCTTCTTGGCCTGGCGCTCGCGCTCCGCGCGAAGGCGCTCGCGGGCGGCTGCCTTGGTGGCCTGGCTGTTGCGTGCACTCATGAGGATCTGCTCCGTGTTCGATGGTTCAGGAGGGAGGGGGACTACCGATTTCAGGCAAGGGCGAGAGCCTGGAGCGGCGGTCCCCTCCGTCCCACGGAGTGCACGAGAAGGCGGGTCCTGCCCGAGGGCGCCACGTCGGCGGGCCGTACCGCGCGGCGCACCCGTCCGGTGCGCGCATCCACGGCGGCCACGGCGATCAGCAGCGGCCGGAAGGCGAACGCGGCCACGGCGCGCAGCAGACACGCGAGCGCCGACTCGCCGTGCCGCAGCCAGGCGGCGGCGAGCAGCCCGACCGACACATGCGCGGCCAGCAGCAGCCAGGGCACGGCGGGGTCGGGCGAGTTGAGCAGCGTGGCGAGGCGCCCTTCGGACGCGGTCACACCGGGCAGCGGGTCGCCGACGGCGCCGCCGCACAGCACATCCACTCCGACCGCGCGCAGCGAACCGGCGACCGGTCCGCCCGCGACGCCGTAACAGACGTGCTGCCCCGTGGTGAAGACGGTGTCCGCGGCCAGCTCCAGCGGCACGAGCACGGCGGCGATCGACCCGTATCCGCGCTCCCGGCCGGCCAGGGCGTACGCGATCAGGAACACGCCGGCGGTGACGGCGCCCACGGTGATCAGGGGCAGCGCCACGTGGGAGAGCAGCACATGCGAAGCCACGGACAGCGTCACGACGAGTGCCGTGAAGATCGCTGCCCGCAGCCCCCTGAGCCTCGTGTCGCCTGTGTGCAAAGGATCCTGCCTGCCGGATGTCTTCTTCTGCCGGGGCCCGGGGGCGTCCCCGGGAAACGCAGCATCGTCGAAGGGAGTGTGCCACGATCCGCCGTAAACGGTCCTTAAGGACGGTACGCGGTCCCTGAGGACCGGGCGGCCGGACCCGGACCCGGACCCCGGAAACCGGACCCGGCAAGGCCGGCCCGGCTCGCTTCGGCCCTACTGCAGGCCGGGGATCCTTCCGTTCCGGAAGAGGTCCACGAAGATCTGGTGGTCGGCCCGCGCCCGCGCGCCGTAGCCGTGCGCGAAGTCCACCAGCAGCTCCCCGAAGCCGTCCTCGTCGGCCGCGATGGCCGCGTCGATGGCCCGCTCCGTGGAGAACGGCACCAGCGAGTGGCCGCTCTCGTCGTCCGCCGCCGCGTGCATCGTGGCCGTCGCCCGGCCGAGGTCCGCCACGGTCGCCGCGATCTCCGCCGGGTCGTCGATGTCCGACCAGTCCAGGTCCACCGCGTACGGCGAGACCTCCGCGACCAGTTGGCCGGCACCGCCCAGCTCGGTCCAGCCCAGCCACGGGTCGGCGTGGTCCTGGAGCGCGCGCTGCGAGATCACCGTGCGGTGGCCCTCGTGCTGGAAGTAGCCCCGGACCCGCTCGTCGCTGATGTGCCGGGACACCGCCGGGGTCTGGGCCTGCTTCATGTAGATCACGACATCGTTCTCGAGGGCGTCGCTGTTGCCCTCCAGCAGGATGTTGTACGAGGGCAGACCGGCCGACCCGATGCCGACGCCGCGCCGCCCGACGACGTCCTTCACCCGGTACGAGTCGGGGCGCGACAGGCTCGACTCGGGCAGGGTCTCCAGATAGCCGTCGAAGGCGGCCAGCACCTTGTACCGCGTGGCGGCGTCCAGCTCGATCGCGCCGCCGCCCTCGGTGAAGCGACGCTCGTAGTCCCGGATCTCCGTCATCGAGTCCAGCAGCCCGAAGCGGGTCAGCGCCCGGGCGCTGTGCAGCGCCTCGAGCAGCGGGCCCTGGGCGGTGTCCAGGGAGAAGGGCGGCACCTCGTCGTTCTTGGCGCCGGTCGCCAGGGCGTGGATGCGCTCGCGGTAGGCGGCGGCGTAGACCCGCACCAGGTCGGTGATCTGCTCGTCGCTGAGCGCCTTCGTGTAGCCGATCAGCGCCAGCGAGGCGGACAGCCGCTTGACGTCCCAGGTGAAGGGGCCGACGTAGGCCTCGTCGAAGTCGTTGACGTTGAAGATCAGCCGGCCGTTCGCGTCCATGTACGTGCCGAAGTTCTCGGCGTGGAGGTCGCCGTGGATCCACACCCGGCTCGTGCGCTCGTCCAGGTACGGCCCGGCGTTCTGCTCGCGCTCCAGGTCGGCGTAGAAGAGGCACGCCGTGCCCCGGTAGAACGCGAAGGCGGAGGCCGCCATCTTGCGGAACTTCACCCGGAACGCGGCCGGGTCGGCGGCCAGGAGTTCGCCGAAGGCGGTGTCGAAGACCGCGAGGATCTCCTCGCCGCGCTCGTCAGCCGTGGGCTGGTGGACCGACATCGCTGAGTGCCTCCTGGTACATGACAAAAGGGACGGGTGTTCCGTCCCGCTCAACGCGCGACGGTACTCCGGAGTGCCCCGCCCCTGTCAGTGGGGAGGCATAGACTTCGACGCTGTCCACCCAGACTGTCCGCAGCCTGTCGCCGAGCGTTTCTCCTGGAGGCCAAGCCGTGTCAAAGCCGCCGTTCACGCACCTGCACGTCCACACCCAGTACTCCCTGCTGGACGGTGCCGCGCGGCTCAAGGACATGTTCAAGGCCTGCAACGACATGGGCATGACGCACATCGCCATGTCCGACCACGGCAACCTCCACGGCGCCTACGACTTCTTCTTCACCGCGAAGAAGGCGGGCGTCACGCCGATCATCGGCATCGAGGCGTACGTGGCGCCGGAGTCCCGGCGGAACAAGCGGAAGATCCAGTGGGGCCAGCCCCACCAGAAGAAGGACGACGTCTCCGGTTCGGGTGGTTACACCCACAAGACGATCTGGGCGGCGAACAGCACCGGCCTGCACAACCTCTTCCGGCTCTCCTCCGACGCCTACGCCGAGGGCTGGCTGCAGAAGTGGCCGCGCATGGACAAGGAGACCATCTCCCAGTGGTCCGAGGGGCTCATCGCCTCCACCGGCTGCCCCTCGGGAGAGCTGCAGACCCGCCTTCGCCTCGGCCAGTACGAGGAGGCCCGCAAGGCGGCCGGGGAGTACCAGGACATCTTCGGCAAGGACCGGTATTTCCTGGAGCTGATGGACCACGGCATCGACATCGAGCGCCGCGTCCGCGACGACCTGCTGAAGATCGGCAAGGAACTCGGCATCCCGCCGCTGGTCACCAACGACTCGCACTACACGCACGCGCACGAGGCGACCGCCCACGACGCGCTGCTGTGCATCCAGACCGGCAAGAACCTGTCGGACCCGGACCGCTTCAAGTTCGACGGCACCGGCTACTACCTGAAGTCGACCGACGAGATGTACGCGATCGACTCGTCCGACGCCTGGCAGGAGGGCTGCCGCAACACGCTGCTGGTCGCCGAGCAGATCGACACCACCGGGATGTTCGAGAAGCGCGACCTGATGCCGAAGTTCGAGATCCCGGAAGAGGGCTACACCGAAGTCACCTGGTTCAGGGAGGAAGTGCGGCGCGGCATGAACCGCCGCTATCCGAACGGGGTCCCGGAGGACCGCCAGAAGCAGGCGGAGTACGAGATGGACGTCATCATCCAGATGGGGTTCCCGGGCTACTTCCTCGTGGTCGCCGACTTCATCATGTGGGCCAAGAAGAACGGCATCGCGGTCGGCCCCGGCCGAGGCTCAGCGGCCGGTTCGATCGTGGCGTACGCGATGGGCATCACGGACCTCGACCCGATCGAGCACGGGCTGATCTTCGAGCGGTTCCTCAACCCAGAGCGCGTCTCCATGCCCGATGTCGACATCGACTTCGACGAGCGCCGGCGCGTCGAAGTGATCAGGTACGTGACCGAGAAGTACGGCGCCGACAAGGTCGCCATGATCGGCACGTACGGAAAGATCAAGGCCAAGAACGCGATCAAGGACTCCGCACGCGTGCTGGGCTACCCGTACGCGATGGGCGACCGCCTCACCAAGGCCATGCCCGCCGACGTCCTCGGCAAGGGCATCGACCTCGACGGCATCACCAACCCCGAGCACCCGCGCTACAACGAGGCGGGCGAGATCCGGGGGATGTACGAGAACGAGCCGGACGTGAAGAAGGTCATCGACACCGCCAAGGGCGTCGAGGGCCTGGTCCGGCAGATGGGCGTGCACGCCGCCGGCGTGATCATGTCCAGCGAACCCATCGTCGACCACGCCCCGATCTGGGTGCGGCACACCGACGGCGTCACCATCACGCAGTGGGACTACCCCCAGTGCGAGTCGCTCGGCCTCCTGAAGATGGACTTCCTGGGCCTGCGCAACCTCACCATCATGGACGACGCCGTGAAGATGGTGGAGGCCAACAAGGGCGTCAAGCTGGAGCTGCTCGACGTCCCGCTCGACGACCCCAAGACGTACGAGATGCTCTGCCGCGGCGACACGCTCGGCGTGTTCCAGTTCGACGGCGGCCCGATGCGCTCGCTGCTTCGCCAGATGCAGCCCGACAACTTCGAGGACATCTCCGCCGTCTCGGCCCTGTACCGGCCGGGCCCGATGGGCATGAACTCGCACATCAACTACGCCGAGCGCAAGAACGGGCGGCAGGAGATCACTCCTATCCACCCGGAGCTCGAGGAGCCGCTGAAGGAGACGCTCGGCCTCACCTACGGCCTGATCGTCTATCAGGAGCAGGTGCAGAAGGCCGCCCAGATCGTCGCCGGCTACTCGCTGGGCGAGGCCGACATCCTGCGCCGCGTGATGGGCAAGAAGAAGCCGGAGGAGCTGGAGAAGAACTTCGGCATCTTCCAGGCGGGCGCCCGCAAGAACGGCTTCTCGGACGCGGCGATCCAGGCCCTCTGGGACGTCCTGGTGCCGTTCGCCGGCTACGCCTTCAACAAGGCGCACTCCTCGGCGTACGGCCTGGTCACCTACTGGACCGCGTATCTGAAGGCCAACTACCCGGCCGAGTACATGGCCGCGCTGCTCACCTCGGTCAAGGACGACAAGGACAAGTCCGCGGTCTATCTGAACGAGTGCCGCCGCATGGGCATCAAGGTCCTGCCGCCCAATGTGAACGAGTCCGAGTCGAACTTCGCGGCCCAGGGCGACGACGTCATCCTCTTCGGCCTCTCCGCCGTCCGCAACGTCGGCACGAACGTCGTCGAGTCGATCATCAGGTCCCGCAAGTCCAAGGGGAAGTACTCCTCCTTCCCCGACTTCCTCGACAAGGTCGAGGCGGTCGTCTGCAACAAGCGCACCATCGAGTCGCTCATCAAGGCCGGTGCCTTCGACACGATGGGCCACACCCGCAAGGGCCTGGTCGCCCACCACGAGCCCATGATCGACAACGTGGTGGCGGTCAAGCGCAAGGAGGCCGAGGGGCAGTTCGACCTCTTCGGCGGCATGGGCGACGAGGAGAGCAGCGAGCCGGGCTTCGGCCTCGACGTCGAGTTCTCCGACATCGAGTGGGAGAAGTCCTATCTGCTCGCGCAGGAGCGCGAGATGCTCGGTCTGTACGTCTCGGACCACCCGCTCTTCGGCATCGAGCATGTCCTGAGCGACAAGTCGGACGCGGCGATCTCCCAGCTGACGGGCGGCGAGCACGCGGACGGGGCGGTCGTCACCATCGGCGGAATCATCTCGGGCCTGCAGCGGAAGATGACCAAGCAGGGCAACGCGTGGGCGATCGCCACCGTCGAGGACCTGGCCGGTTCCATCGAGTGCATGTTCTTCCCGGCGACGTACCAACTGGTGTCCACGCAACTCGTCGAGGACACGGTCGTCTTCGTCAAGGGCCGGCTCGACAAGCGCGAGGACGTGCCGCGGCTCGTCGCGATGGAGCTGATGGTCCCCGATCTGTCGTCGGCGGGCACCAACGCGCCTGTGGTGATCACCATTCCCACGGTGAAGGTCACCCCGCCCATGGTCGGCCGGCTCGGCGAGATCCTCGGCCACCACAAGGGCAACACGGAGGTACGGATCAAGCTCCAGGGCGCCCGCAAGACCACCGTGCTCCGCCTCGACCGGCACCGGGTGCAGCCGGACCCGGCGCTCTTCGGCGATCTGAAGGTGCTGCTCGGCCCGTCCTGTCTCGCAGGCTGACGCCGCGGCCGCCGGCCCCGCCCGCGGCCAGGGCATGAACGCATCTGAGGGGCGCACCCGTCATGGGTGCGCCCCTCACGCGTGCCTGCGGCGACGCGGCGCTGAGCCTCAGTTGTGGCCGAAACGCTTCTGACGGCCCTTGTGCGCCGGGTCGCCGGAGGCTATCTGCGTGGCCCTTTGTTCGGCCTGTGCCTCCATCGACGAGCTGCGGGCCTGTTGGGTACCGCGCTCGGCCTGCGAGCCGGTCTGCGGCTTACGTTCACGGTTCTTGTTCTTGGCCATGGTCTGCCTCCTGTGTCATCTAGGGGCCAGGGCCGCCATCAGACTCACATAGGCGTCTATACGCCGCATTTCGGATCATTGCGGTGAGTAACGGGCTGCTGTTACGGTGCGGCTTCACAATCGCCACGCCGATGATCGAGTTCCGGCCGTCAACCCTCCGGCTGTCGGGCAGACTCGAAGGAAACACGAAGCAACTTCCGATCCCGAGGTTCCCGAAAGAGGGTGGAACACGTGGACCGCTGCGTCGTCCTGGTGGACGCCGGTTATCTGCTGGGCGCCGCCGCGAGTCTCCTCGCCGGAGAACCGGCCCGTTCCCGTATCACCGTCGACCACGCCGCCCTCATCCAGGCCCTCCGCGACCGGGCCGAGGCCGATACGGAACGCCCGTTGCTCCGCATCTACTGGTTCGACGGCGCCCCCGACCGCGTACCTCAGCCCGAGCACCGCAGGCTGCGGGTCATGCCCCGGGTCACCGTCCGGCTCGGCGCACTGACCCGCAGCGACGGCCGCTGGGCGCAGAAGGGCGTCGACGCCGCGATGCATGCCGAGCTGACCGAACTGGCCAGAAACCGCGCCTGCTCCGACGTGGTGCTCGTGACCGGCGACGGCGATCTGCTGCCGGGCCTCATGTCGGCCAAGGAACACGGAGTCGCCGTCCATCTCTGGGCCGTCCAGGCCGCCGACGGTGACTACAACCAGTCGGAGGACCTCGTCGCCGAGGCCGACGAGCGGCGTGTCCTCGACCGGGCCTGGATCACCCAGGCGGTCCGCGCCAAGGACCTCGGCGGCGTCTGTGCCCCGCCGCCCGCACCCCGCCCCGAGATCGCGGCGATCCTCTCCGCCCCGCTGCCCGAGGCGGCGCTCGCCGCGTCCGCGGAGCGGGCCGACGAGGCGGCCCGTGCTCAGGTGGCGGAGGTGCGGAACGGTTCGTCGGCTCCGGCCGCGGCGGCGGGTGCCACCCCCGCCGGCCAGGTGGGACCAGCGGGGAAGGGCGTGCCGACCCCCAAGGACCTCGCGGGCCTGCGCGGCCCGGCCACGCCGGCCGACCGGCAACCGGCGGGCGCCACGCTGCGCTGGTCGTCCGACAAGGGCTGGATCGAGCGGCCCGGCGGCGGCGCGCTCGGCGAGTCGCCCGAGACCGCGTCGCTGCCCACGCTCGCCCAGCTCACCAGCGCCGAGCAGCGCTGGGCCGACCGCGAGGAGGACATCACCACCGTCGGCGGCGACCCCTACGAGGTCGGACAGGTCTTCGCACGGCGCTGGATGGAGCGGCTCCCGGACCCCGGGCACGTCCAGAAGCTGTCCACCATGTACCCGCGCATCCCGCACCGCATCGACGGCGAACTGCTGCGGTACGCGGCCCGGTTCGGACTCCTCGCCCACAAGGACGACCAGATCGACGAGCACGACCGCTATGCCATCCGGGCCGGATTCTGGCGCGAGATCGACGTGCGGGCGGCCGCGGAACACGCCCCCGCGGGGGAGTAGGCCCGCGGACCCCGTAGGCTCGTCCCTCGTGAGTACGGTGTGCGTGGTGCGGGATCTGGTCAAGACGTACCCCGCCGCGCGTGCCCGGCGGGGGACCCCCGCGACGCCCGAGGTGCGGGCCAACGACGGAATCTCCCTGGTGGTGCGCACCGGCGAGATCTTCGGACTGCTCGGCCCCAACGGCGCAGGGAAGTCCACCCTGGTCCGCCAGCTCACCGGTCTGATGCGCCCCGACTCCGGCGCGGTCGAGGTCCTCGGCCACGATCTCGTACGCCACCCCGAGCGGGCGTCCCGGCTCATCGGCTATCTCGGCCAGGAGTCCACCGCGCTCGACGAGCTGACCGTCGGGCTGGCCGCGGAGACGACCGGGCGGCTGCGGGGCCTCGGCGTACGGGAGGCACGCGCCGAGCGCGACACCGTACTGGAAGAGCTGGGGCTCACCGGACTGGCCGGGCGGCCCCTGAAGAAGCTGTCCGGCGGGCAGCGGCGGCTGGCGTGCTTCGCGGCCACGCTGGTCGGCGAGCGGCCCGTCCTCGTGCTGGACGAGCCCACCGCCGGAATGGACCCGGTCGCCCGGCGCGCGGTATGGGCCGCGGTGGACCGGCGGCGCGCCCAGCACGGCGCGACGGTGCTCCTGGTCACCCACAACGTCATCGAGGCCGAGACCGTCCTCGACCGCGTCGCCGTCCTGGAACGGGGCAGGGTCATCGCCTGCGACACGCCCGCGGGGCTCAAGGAACGCGTGGCCGGAGAGGTACGGGTCGAGCTGGTCTGGCGCGATCGGGCGCCCCTGGACGTTCCGGAGGTCGCCGCGCTGCGGGCCTCCGCCCAGGAGTCGGGCCGCCGCTGGGTGCTGCGCCTCGCCCCGGACGAGGCCCGGGCGGCGGTCGCCGCGGTGACCGGTGGAGAGGCGTTCGCGGCGCTCGACGACTTCACGCTGGCCACGCCGAGCCTGGAGGACGTGTACCTCGCGCTGGGCGGGCACGCGACGAGAGGGCTGGTGAAGGCGTGAGGCTCACGTCCCTGCACGCGCCCGGCCGGCGACGCGCCCGCGTCGGCCCGCTGTGCGCGTACGGTACGGCGCCCGGCGGTGGGCGGCGCACGCCTGCCGGAGGAGCCGGACAGCCGCGCCGGGGCGCGCCGGACCGCGCCGGGGGTGGCACAGTGAGGCCGAGGCCGTACACGAGGCCGTATGTACTGAACAGGAGCAGCGCCAGGTGAGCATCGTGCCTGCGGAGGCCGTGTCCGCGAAAGTGCGCCGGGCGCAGGCCGCCGACGCCCGTGCCGGGTCCGGCGGCGGCGCCGCGCCGCTCGCGCCGCGCGCCCGGCTGCTGCCCGCGCTCGCAGCGGTGTACCGCGCCCAGCTGTCCCGGGCGCGGGTCGCCCGGATTCCGCTGCTCTTCGTGGCGACCTTCCAGTCCGTCGGCATCATGGTGCTGATGCGGGGCGTCGTCGACGGCGGTGCAGAGGCGCGCGCCGTCGTCGCCGGGTCGTCCGTGCTGGTCGTCGCGTTCGTCGCGCTCAATCTGCTCGCCCAGTACTTCGGGCAGCTCAGGGCCGGGGGCGGCCTCGACCACTACGCGACCCTGCCCGTGCCGCCCGCGGCGGTGGTGCTCGGCGCGGCCGGGGCGTACGCCTCCTTCACCGTGCCCGGGACCGTCGTGACCGCGGTCATCGGTTCGGTGCTCTTCGGGCTGCCGCTCACGCATCTGTGGGTGCTGGCCGCCGTGATCCCGCTCGCGGGCGCGGCGCTCGCCGGGCTCGGCGCGGCGCTCGGGCTGCTCGCACCCCGCCAGGAACTCGCCACGCTGCTGGGCCAGTTGGGCATGTCCGCGGCCCTGCTGCTGGGCGTGCTGCCGGCCGGACGGCTGCCGGAGCCGATCGCGTACGCACGGGATCTGCTGCCGTCGACGTACGGGGTCGAGGCGATGGCCCGCACCTTCGACGCACATCCGGACTGGCCTGCCGTGGCGCTCGACCTCGTGGTCTGCGCGGTCGTGGGCGTGGCGTCACTGGGCGTCGCGACATGGGCGTACCGGAGGGCCGCGGTCCGGTGAGGCGCGGTCCGGTGAGGCGCGCCACAGGGACGTTTGGCACGATGTCATGGTGACAGCACCCCTGACGCCGCCTCACCAGCCTCCGCCGCACAACGCGCCCTGGAACCACCCGTACCCCTTCGCCGTGGGGGACGGAGAAGGGCAGGACATGAAGAGGGAGCTGCGACTGGCCGCCATCGTCCTGCCGGTGGTGGCGCTGACCGGTGTCGCGCTCGGCCTGCTGTGGCTGTGGCTCGCGCCGCGCGTGGCGCTGATCTCCACGGGCAAGGCGGTCTTCGTCGTCGACACGGAGGGCGAGGAGGCGGCGGGCGCGGACGGCACGTTCGTGCTGCTGGCGCTCGGCTTCGGGGTGCTCTGCGCGGCAGTGGTCTTCCTGGTGCACCGGCGCGGCGGGATCGCGCTCGTCGCCGCGCTGGCGCTGGGCGGACTTGCGGCTTCGGCGCTGGGCTGGGGGATCGGCTACTGGTTCGGTCCCGAGCACGACGTCGTCGCCCATGCGCGGGCGGTGGGCGAGGGCGTCACCTTCGACGCGCCGCTGCAGCTCCGCTCACGTGCGGCGCTGCTGGCGTGGCCGGTGGCCTCGATGGTCGTCCACCTGGCCCTCACGGCCCTCTTCGGGCCCCGCGACCCGGAGCCTGACTGGCCGGCTCAGCCGCTTCCCGGCGACGACCGGGGCTGACGCGGCGCTCGGCGCTGCAGTGGCCCGGAGCGGGGCCGGCGCGGGTGGGGGTCCGCTGCGCGGTGCTTCTTCCCCGCCCCGCCCCTTCCCGAACCGGGGGCAGCCCCCAGACCCCCTGGTCGTGCCCGGTACCGCCGGGTGGGGTGGTGTGTCCGTCC
>NZ_JBSFDW010000003.1:106954-303391 GCF_053594115.1 Streptomyces sp. NPDC001970
GTCCGTCCTCAAGTGCCGGAGGGGCTGGGAGTGCATCCGGTGTCGGCGGGTGGGGTGGTGTGTCCGTCCTCAAGTGCCGGAGGGGCTGGGAGTGCATCCGGTGTCGGCGGGTGGGGTGGTGTGTCTGTCCTCAAGTGCCGGAGGGGCTGGGAGTGCATCCGGTGCCGGCGGACGGGCCCGGAATCAGCACCTGCGGCCAGTGACGAGCGGGAGTCCAGGGTGCGGAGCTCCCGCACGAACGGGGCGGAGCCCCGGTTCGGGAAGGGGCGGGGCTGGGTCGATCTGCGGCTCCGCCGTGTGGGCCCGCCGCAGGCCTCCCGCGCCTCCCGCGCCTCCCGCGCCTCCCGCGCCTCCCGCGCCTCGCGCGGCCGTGGGGCCCGGCGTCACGCCGGGCGGCGGCCGTGGTTCGCGCGGCGCTTGCGGAGGCGCCATTTGCGTTTCCGGGTGCGTTTCGACATGCGGACCCCCTCAGGTCGGGTGTCCTTCGGTCGTAGCGGAGGACAGGCCCGCCGTCGAGGGGTCGCGTGGGCCCGGACCGGACAGGTCCGGACAGGATCTACGCCCGGCCGATCGGAGCCAGGACCGCGTTCGTGAGCATGGCCAGGTCGGCGGGGGCGAGTTCGACCTCCAGGCCGCGGCGGCCGGCCGAGACGCAGATGGTCGGGTGGGCGGAGGCCGAGGCGTCCAGAACCGTCCGCAGCCGCTTGCGCTGGCCCAGCGGCGAGATGCCGCCCCGCACATAGCCCGTCGTGCGCTCCGCGGCCGCCGGGTCGGCCATCACCGCCCGCTTGCCGCCGACCGCCGCCGCGAGGGCCTTCAGGTCGAGCTGGCCGGCGACCGGGACGACGGCGACCGTGAGTTCGCCGTCCACGTCCGCGACGAGGGTCTTGAAGACCCGCTCGGGGGAGACGCCGAGGGCCTCGGCCGCCTCCTCGCCGTACGACGCGGACGCCGGGTCGTGCTCGTACGCGTGGACGGCGAAGTCCGTGCCCGCCGCCGTCAGCGCCACCGTCGCCGGGGTGCCTCCGCCGCCCTGCTGCTTCTTCGCCTTCTTCGCCAAGGTGCCGGCCCTCGCCCTCGTCCTCGTCCTCGTCCTCGTCTCAGTTCGGGCTCGTCGGCGCGCGCGTCAGCTCGACCGCCGGCAACGACGGGAGATGCCGGATCACCGCCGTCTCGGAGCGCAACAGCTTCAGCTCCTCGCGCAGCCGCGTCGCCGTGTCCGGCGCCTGCAGCAGCCGCTGCTTCGCCGGGGTGTCCAGGACGGCCGCGGCAGCCACCAGGTACGACACGACCGACGGCTCGTCCGGCAGGTCGGCGCCCGTCGACAGCGAACGCTCCCGCGCACCCGCCAGCCGCTTCTGGTAGCTGCGGAACGCCCGCAGCACCCCTTCGGCGAGGGCACCAGCCCCTTCGCCCTGCTCCTCGGGGATCTCCTCGACCTCGGCGGTCAGAAAGGGACCGCTCGCATCGACGGAGAGCAGTTTGATGCGGTTCGTACCGGTGGCCAGCACCTCGAAGCTGCCGTCCGCGCGCTCGCGGATCGTCGCGGCGTCCGCGATGCACCCCACCCGGTGGAACGCCTGGATCGGGTCCGTGCCGAAGCCCGCCGCCGGGCCCTTCTCGGGCTGTGCCGTCTGGTCCGGCATCCCGGGTGCGGTCGGCGCGACCTCGCGGCCGTCGCGGATGGCGACCACGGCGAACCGGCGGGGTTCGGACTCGTCGGTCTTCAGAAGCTCGCGCATCATGGCGCGATAGCGCTCTTCGAAGACGTTCAGCGGCAGAACGAGTCCGGGGAAGAGCACCGCGTTGAGCGGGAAGAGGGGCAGGCTTGCGGTGGTCACAGCGGCTAAGCGTAATGGCCGCCGGACGGGCTCTGTCCTGCCTGTCTGCGGATCGGACCGAGGGGGCCCGCCGGGCCGGTGGTGCCGGACGTGTCCTGCGCCCCCGAAAAGCGGGCGGTCCTGGCCGGCCGGGCCGCCCGCGGTGCCGTCCGCCGGAGCGGCCTCGTCGAGGCCACCTCGATCCGTACGCCGTCCCGCGCCTCCAGGAACTGGCCCAGCGGATCGTCCGTCACGCAGTTCCACGGGAACGACGTCGCGTGCGGACCGATCAGCCGGAACTGCTCCAGCGCCTCCGCCCAGCGGCCCCGCGCGATCAGCACGTACACCAGCAGATTGCGGACCTCCGACGGCCACGGGTCGCCCGGCCCGTACTCGGCGGACAGTGCGATCGCCAGATCGGCTGCCGCGTCGATCCGGTCGGCCTGTACGGCGGTGGGGTCCCCGGTCACCAGCAGCGCGAACGCCGCCCGCACGGGCAGCGCCTGCACCAGCGAACCCGGCAGCGCGTCCTCGGCGGCGCGCTCGGCGAAGTCGAAGCACTCGCGGTGCGAGCCGTACCAGACGGCGGAGAGGTACTGGAGCGCCGCCACATGACAGCCGTAGTGGTGCGAGGCGCGGCGCACGGCCTGCTCCCACAGCAACTCGAACGCGGTGTGCGTGGCGTGGGTGGCGCGGGCGTGGTCGAGCGCGATCCGCCACGGCACAGGGTCCTGCGGAGTCGCCGCGGCCGCCGCGTCGATCAGGGGCCCGACCTCGCGGAGCCGCTCGGCGCGCGCGGGTGAGCTCCATGCCCTGCGCACTTCCAGTTCCGCCTTCACCAGCAGCGCGTCCGGATCACGGGGTGCGGCGGCGAGCCAGCCGGCCAGCCAGTCGCCGCGGTGGTACGCGAACGCCGCGAGCCGCATGACGTAGCGGTCGCGGTTCTCCCATTCGGCCGCCTCGCGCGTGACGGCGAGCAGCTTGGCCGCCGGCTCGTGATCGCCGAGCGCGGCGGAGACGAGCGCGGGCCCGAGCCGCCCATCGGGCGCGTCGAGCAGAACCGTGTCGTCCGGGGACAGCCCGTCGGCGAGCCGCGGGGTGTGCCGGACCATGCGGGCGGTGCTGATCAGGGCGCGGAGCAGAGACATGGTGCGGACCATTGAAAGCCGCAGGTGGGGGCCGCGCCAGGGGGCATCTGTGAAGTTTTGGTAGCAGGTGGAATGGTTGTCCTGCGGCAGGTCAAGAAAGAGTAAAGGAGCGAACGCTCCGGCGCACACGTCACCCCTCTTTCAGCCCGCGCCACCCTCTGCCGGCCCCCGCCGCGCCTCTCTCGGCCCCGTCATCCCGTTCCTCGGCCCCGTCGCCCGTTCCTCAGCCCCTCCTCAGCAGCCTCGACGCGCCCGCCGCCACCGTCGTCGCGAGGATCCAGCCGAGCAGGATCAGCGCCGCAGCGGCCCACTGCCAGCGGCCCTCCAGGCGCCAGTAGCCGTCCTGGCCGAGGTTGATCACGGGAAGGAGCAGATCCAGGGCGAAGAGGGACGCGTTCCACTCCGGGTGTTCGTCCGGCTTGATCGCCGCGGGCTCGAAGCGGGAGAACGCCACCGCTCCCGCCGCCCACAGGATCGCCATCCACAGCGCGGCCCGCCCGGGCCGGTAGCCGTAGGCCACCGTCCAGTCCTGCAGATAGCCCCAGAGCTTCGCGGCCAGCGGCAGGGTCTCCCGGCGCCGGCGCTGCTTGGCGAGCAGCACCTCGCGCGCGTCTGCGTCCTCGCCGCTGTTGCGCAGCACCGTCGCCAGCCGTTCGTACGGCTCCGGCGCGTACTCCGGAGTGGCCGCGGCGACCCACTCCAGCCGGCGTGCGAGCGGGAAACGGCTGTACGGGACGAGGTTCTCGTACGCGAAGCCGCCCATCGCGAGCCCGCCGGGGCCCGGCCAGCTCGTCGACAGATCGATGAGCGTGACGACCTTCGCGCCGTTGAGCACGACACGGCCCTCATCCGGCCGCTCCCCGTTGAAGCGCAGTTCCGGCGTGACGATCCTGCGCAGCGACAGTTCCTCCCGGCGGGCGTCCGACAGGACGAAGCGGGCCTTGTGGAAGTCGACCGCGTCGCCGAACCGTCCGTCGTCCAGCCGCACCCCGCCGTGGCACTCGAAGCGCTGTTCTTGCGCGCCGGGCGCCCGGCCGCCGACCGCGTTGGCGATGCCGAACGGGGGAGTGGTGCCCTGGTTGCCCGTCACGTTCACCCAGGCGTACGTCATGTACAGCGTGCGCTCCACGGTCAGCTGCGGGGCGTTGAGCGCGCGCCGCCCCTCCGCCGCCCGCAGCCGGCTGCCGCGCAGGCTCAGCGACACGCCGACCTTGGCGCCGCGCAGGCTGACCTCGCCGTACGTCTCGATCAGCTCGGCCTGGAGGTCCTGCGCCACGGACAGCCCGTCCGCGGCGATCGCACGGCCGCGCCGGTCCGGCCGCACCTGGATCTGGTTGATCAGCAGATCCGTGCCTATCTGCGCGTCCGTGAGCCGCATCCCGCGCTCGACCCGGCAGCGCGGCAGATGCAGATCGCCCTCCGTGTGCAGCCGGGCGGCCTCCAGTCGCGGGATCAGGCAGCCGACCATGCGCAGTGTGGTGAACCGGGCCTCGGGGAGCGCGATCTCCTGCTCGAAGCGGCAGCCGGTCAGCTCGACGTACGGTCCGACGGTCCCGCCCGCGAGCATCAGCTTCCCCGTGATGAACGCGCCGCGCAGTTTCAGCGCGCTGACCCGGCCAGGCCGCGCGGGCGGGCCGCTGAGCAGCAGCATCGCGATCACATCGGCGCGCACACTGCGCTCCCGGCCCCAGGCCCCGCCCGAGAAGGGATCGTTCAGCAGCGGATCACGATCACGCAGGTCGCAGGTTCTGCCACTCTCGAACGACGTCCACAGGGTGTGCTCCGCCGTGGTCAGATCATTGGGCATGTCCATGCCCTGCGGCTCGGTCAAGGCCGCCCCCTCGCTTCCCCGGTTTTCGTACAACCGTTCTTCCCGCTGCGTGACGGACTGAACGCTAGTGGTCATGAGCGAGTTGTGGGACACGTATCAGCCAGTGATACGGGCGACCGGTCCTCGGAGCACGTCTGCGAGAATTGACCCGTGCTGCGATCAATTTCTCTGGCTCGAATCGATCTGCGTGGCGATGCCCTCCCGGAGGGTGGCGCCCTGCGCGACCTGCTGCCCCGCGCCGAGTTCGACGTGGAGGCCGCCCTCGAGAAGGTGCGGCCCATCTGCGAGGACGTGCATCATCGCGGCACGGCGGCGCTGATCGACTACGCGGAGAAGTTCGACGGCGTGAGGCTGGAGCGGGTACGGGTGCCCGCGAAGGCACTCGCCGAGGCGCTGGAGCAGCTCGACCCCGAGGTCAGGTCCGCCCTGGAGGAGTCGATCCGGCGCGCCCGGACTGTCCACCGCGCGCAGCGCCGAGAGACGCACACCACGCAGGTCGTGCCGGGCGGCACGGTGACCGAGAAGTGGATTCCGGTCGAGCGCGTCGGGCTGTACGCACCGGGCGGGCGTTCCGTATACCCGTCCTCCGTGATCATGAACGCGGTGCCGGCGCAGGAGGCCGGCGTCGAGTCCATCGCGCTCGCGTCCCCGCCGCAGAAGGAGTTCGGCGGCCTGCCGCACCCGACGATCCTCGCCGCCTGTGCGCTGCTCGGCGTCGACGAGGTGTACGCGGCCGGAGGCGCCCAGGCCGTCGCGATGTTCGCGTACGGGACCTCCGGACCTGACGGGTGCGCCCCCGCCAACATGGTCACCGGCCCCGGCAACGTATGGGTCGCCGCCGCCAAGCGCTACTTCACCGGCCGCATCGGGATCGACACCGAGGCCGGCCCGACCGAGATCGCCGTCCTCGCCGACGCCACCGCCGACCCGGCCCACGTCGCCGCCGACCTGATCAGCCAGGCCGAGCACGACCCGCTGGCCGCGGCCGTCCTGGTCACCGACTCGCCCGAGCTCGCCGACGCGGTCGAGCGCGAGCTGGAGCCGCAGATCGCCGCGACCAAGCACGTCGAGGACCGGATCGTCCCGGCGCTCTCCGGGAAGCAGTCCGCGATCGTCCTCGTCGACGGCATCGAGGAGGGCCTGCGCGTCGTCGACGCGTACGGCGCCGAGCACCTGGAGGTCCAGACCGCCGACGCCGCGGCCGTCGCCGACCGGGTCCGCAACGCGGGCGCGATCTTCGTCGGCCCTTGGGCGCCCGTCTCCCTCGGCGACTACTGCGCGGGCTCCAACCACGTGCTGCCCACCGGCGGCTGCGCCTGCCACTCCTCCGGTCTCTCCGTCCAGTCCTTCCTGCGCGGCGTCCACATCGTGGACTACACGCGCGATGCACTCGCCGAGGTCACCCACCACGTGGTGACCCTGGCGGAGGCGGAGGACCTCCCGGCGCACGGAGCCGCGCTCAAGGCAAGGTTCGGGGGTACCCCCACGCGCGAAGCGCAGCGGGGGAGGAAGGTGCCCGACAGCAAGTGACCGGCATCGACGATCTCCCCATCCGCGACGAGCTGCGCGGCAAGTCCCCGTACGGCGCGCCCCAGCTCGACGTTCCCGTACAGCTGAACACCAACGAGAACCCCTACCCGCTGCCCGAGCCGATCGTCGAGCGCATCGCCGAACGGGTCAGGGAAGCCGCGCGCGGCCTCAACCGCTACCCCGACCGGGACGCCGTCGAGCTCCGCACCGAGCTCGCGAAGTACCTCACGCGCACCGGGAAGCACCCGGTCGGCCTCGCCAACGTCTGGGCGGCCAACGGCTCCAACGAGGTCATCCAGCAGCTGCTGCAGACCTTCGGCGGCCCGGGGCGCACGGCCATCGGCTTCGAGCCCTCGTACTCGATGCACGGACTGATCGCCCGCGGCACCGGCACGGGCTGGATCTCGGGCCCCCGCAACGACGACTTCACCATCGATGTGGCGGCGGCCGGGCGCGCCATCGCCGAGCACCGGCCCGACGTCGTCTTCATCACCTCGCCGAACAACCCGACGGGCACGGCGGCCGACGCCGAGACCGTCCTCGCGCTCCACGAGGCGGCCCAGAAGGCGAAGCCGTCGCTCGTGGTCGTCGACGAGGCGTACGTCGAGTTCAGCCACCGCCCCTCGCTGCTGCCGCTGATCGAGGGTCGGCCGAATCTCGTCGTCTCGCGCACCATGTCCAAGGCCTTCGGCGCGGCCGGACTGCGTCTCGGCTATCTCGCCGCGCACCCGGCCGTGGTCGACGCCGTCCAGCTCGTCCGGCTGCCGTACCACCTCTCCGCCGTCACCCAGGCCACGGCGCTCGCCGCCCTGGAGCACACCGACACGCTGCTGGGGTACGTCGAGCAGCTCAAGGAGGAACGGGACCGGCTGGTCGCCGAGCTCCGCGCCATCGGTTACGAAGTGACGGAATCCGACGCCAACTTCGTCCAGTTCGGACGCTTCGAGGACACCCACGGCATGTGGCAGAAGATCCTCGACCGGGGCGTCCTCGTCCGTGACAACGGCGTACCGGGGTGGCTGCGGGTCACCGCCGGCACGCCCGCAGAGAACGACGCGTTCCTCGATGCGGTTCGCGCACTGAAGAAGGAGCAGAGCTCATGAGCCGCGTAGGACGGGTCGAGCGCACCACGAAGGAGACCTCGGTCGTCGTCGAGATCAACCTCGACGGCACCGGAAAGGTCGATGTGTCGACCGGGGTCGGTTTCTACGACCACATGCTCGACCAGCTCGGCCGCCACGGCCTGTTCGACCTCACGGTCAAGACCGACGGCGATCTGCACATCGACAGCCACCACACCATCGAGGACACCGCCCTCGCGCTGGGCGCCGCCTTCAAGCAGGCCCTCGGCGACAAGGTGGGGATCTACCGGTTCGGCAACTGCACCGTCCCGCTGGACGAGTCGCTCGCCCAGGTGACCGTGGACCTGTCCGGCCGCCCCTACCTCGTGCACACCGAGCCGGAGAACATGGCGCCGATGATCGGCGCGTACGACACGACGATGACCCGGCACATCCTGGAGTCCTTCGTCGCCCAGGCGCAGATCGCGCTGCACGTCCACGTGCCGTACGGGCGCAACGCCCACCACATCGTGGAGTGCCAGTTCAAGGCGCTGGCCCGGGCCCTGCGCTACGCCTCCGAGCGCGACCCGCGCGCTGCCGGAATCCTTCCCTCCACGAAGGGCGCCCTGTAGTCGTGAACGGTCTTTCCACGGTTCTGATCGTCGTCGGGCTCTTCCTGATCGGCGGCATCATCTCGTTCGCCAAGCAGCAGATGCCCAAGGGCCTGATCGCGCTGCTCTCCGTCGGCGCCGCGATGTGCCTCGCCGCAGGCGTCCTGCGCCTGGACGTGTGGTCATGAGCGCGCGCAAGAAGGTCGTCGTCTTCGACTACGGCTTCGGCAACGTCCGGTCGGCCGAGCGGGCCGTCGCCCGGGTCGGCGCGGACGTCGAGATCACCCGCGACTTCGACAGGGCGATGAACGCCGACGGGCTCCTCGTCCCCGGCGTCGGCGCCTTCTCCGCCTGCATGACCGGCCTCCAGGAGGCCCGCGGGCACTGGATCGTCGACCGCAGGCTCTCCGGCGGCCGCCCGGTCATGGGCATCTGCGTCGGCATGCAGATCCTCTTCGCCCGCGGCATCGAGCACGGCGTGGAGACGGACGGCCTCGACGAGTGGCCCGGCACGGTCGCACCGCTCAAGGCCCCGGTCGTGCCCCACATGGGCTGGAACACCGTCGATGCGCCCGAGGACAGCGAGCTGTTCGCCGGTCTCGACCCCGACGCCCGCTTCTACTTCGTGCACTCGTACGCCGTGCACGACTGGTCCCTCGAGATCACCAATCCCGCGATGCGGGCCCCGAAGGTCACCTGGGCGACCCACGGCGAGCCGTTCGTCGCGGCCGTCGAGAACGGTGCGCTGTGGGCGACCCAGTTCCACCCGGAGAAGTCCGGTGACGCCGGCGCCCAGCTCCTCACCAACTGGATCGAGACCCTCTGATCATGGCTCAGAAGCTTGAACTCCTCCCCGCCGTCGATGTCCGCGACGGCCGGGCCGTCCGCCTCGTCCACGGCGAGTCCGGTACGGAGACGTCCTACGGCTCCCCGCTGGAGGCCGCCCTCACCTGGCAGCGCGCGGGCGCCGAATGGCTCCACCTGGTCGACCTGGACGCGGCCTTCGGCACTGGTGACAACCGTGAGCTCATCGCCGAGGTCAGCGGGGCCATGGACATCAAGGTCGAGCTCTCCGGAGGCATCCGCGACGACGGGACGCTCGCCGCCGCCCTCGCCACCGGCTGCACCCGCGTCAACCTCGGCACCGCGGCCCTGGAGACCCCCGAGTGGGTCGCCAAGGTCATCGCCGAGCACGGTGACCGGATCGCGGTCGGTCTCGACGTACGCGGCACGACCCTGCGCGGGCGCGGCTGGACCCGCGACGGCGGTGACCTCTACGAGACGCTGGCCCGCCTCGACTCCGAGGGCTGCGCCCGCTACGTCGTCACCGACATCGCCAAGGACGGCACCCTCCAGGGCCCCAACCTGGAGCTGCTGCGCAATGTCTGCGCCGCCACCGACAAGCCCGTCGTCGCCTCCGGCGGCGTCTCCTCGCTCGACGACCTGCGCGCGCTCGCCTCGCTGGTCCCGGAGGGTGTCGAGGGCGCGATCGTCGGCAAGGCGCTCTACGCCGAGGCGTTCACCCTGGAAGAAGCCCTGGAGGCAGTCTCCCGATGACAGACGTACGCCGCATCACCTCCGGCGGACCGTGGGAGGAGGCCTTCGCCTGCTCCCGTGCGGTGGAGCTGCCGAACGGCCTGGTCCTCGTCTCCGGCTGTACGTCGATGATCGACGGCGCTTTCGCCGACGGCGGCCCGTACGACCAGACGGTCAACTCCTTCAACGTCGCCCTCGGCGCGCTGAAGGAGCTCGGCCTCGGCGCCGAGCACGTGGTGCGCACCCGGATGTACATCACGCACGCCCGGGACCTCGAGGAGGTCGGCCGCGCCCACAAGGCGCTGTTCGACACCGTCCGCCCCGCCGCGTCGCTGGTCGTCGTCGCCGGCCTCGCCGACCCGCGGCTGGTCGTGGAGGTCGAGGTCGAGGCGTACCGGCCGGCCGGAGAGAGCGGAGGTCCGCAGTCATGACCCTCGCGGTCCGAGTCATCCCCTGCCTGGACGTGGACAACGGACGGGTGGTCAAGGGAGTCAACTTCCAGAACCTGCGGGACGCGGGCGACCCGGTCGAGATGGCCAAGCTGTACGACGCCGAGGGCGCCGACGAGCTGACCTTCCTCGACATCACGGCGTCCTCCGGCGACCGCGAGACGACGTACGACGTGGTGCGCCGCACCGCCGAGCAGGTCTTCATCCCGCTCACGGTCGGCGGCGGCGTCCGCTCGGCCGACGACGTCGACAGGCTGCTGCGGGCCGGTGCCGACAAGGTCGGCGTCAACACCGCCGCCATCGACCGCCCCGAGCTGATCCGTGAGATCGCCGAACGCTTCGGCCGCCAGGTGCTGGTCCTGTCGGTGGACGCCCGCCGCACTCCCTCCGGCTCCTTCGAGGTGACCACGCACGGCGGCCGCCGCGGCACCGGCATCGACGCCGTCGAATGGGCGCACCGGGCCGCCGAACTGGGCGCCGGCGAGATCCTGCTCAACTCGATGGACGCCGACGGCACCAAGGACGGCTACGACACCGAGATGATCGCGGCCGTCCGCAAGCACGTCACGGTCCCGGTGATCGCCTCCGGCGGTGCGGGCAGGCTCGCCGACTTCGCACCGGCCATCGTGGCGGGCGCGGACGCGGTGCTGGCGGCGTCCGTGTTCCACTTCGGTGATCTGCGGATCGCCGAGGTCAAGGAGACCCTGCGGGAAGCCGGACACCCCGTCCGGTGACCGGGCGGTGACGGATTCCTGAGACAGCCGACTCGGCTGGACCCGCGGACGGGTGTCCGGGGATCCGGCCGAGCGCGAGGCCGCGCTGCGGCGGCACCTCGCGGCAGACGCCGCCCTCGTGCGCACCGCGCGGCGCCACGCAGGGCTCCGCGGGCTGACGCCGGAGCCGGATCTCTCCGGCGTGCCGTGCCGGGGTTGTTCGCCGACAATGAGGCGATGAGGCGCACATGCGTGGCCCCACTCCTCTGCGCCGCGACGCTCGTCGCCGCGAGCCTCCAGGCAACGGCCGTCGCCGGCACCGCAACCGCCGCTCCCGGCGAGGCCGTGAGCGGCCGACCGTGCGTCAGCTCCCCGCCGCCCAGGGGCGGCCCCGCCCGTGAGGTCCTGAACCTCGCCCAGCAGGCCAGGACCGAACTGCACCTCAACTCGGTCGTGCTGCGCGTCACGAAGGACGGCGAGGAAGTCCTCACGGCGGCGCTGGGCGAATCGATGACCGGCGTTCCCGCGCAGCCCGGTATGCACTTCCGCGCCGGCTCGGTCGCCATCGTGTACATGGGCATCACGCTGCTGCAGCTGGTGGACGAGAAGAAGGCGCGTCTCGACGACCCGGTGTCCCGCTGGCTGCCCGACGCCCCTCACGCCGACAAGATCACCCTGCGCATGCTCGGCGACTCCACCTCGGGACTCCACGACTACGTCACCGACCCGAAGTTCCTCGCCGCGCTGGAGGCGGCCCCCTTCCGTCAGTGGACGCCCGAGGAACTGGTGGCCTACCCGGCCGCGCACCCTCTCTGGTACGAGCCGGGCACCAGCTGGAGCTACTCCCACGCCAACTTCGTGCTCCTCGGCGCCGCCCTGGAGAAGATCGCCGGAATCCCGCTCGACCAGCTGCTGGAGCAGCGCGTCATGGGCCCACTGGGGCTGGACGACACCCGCAACAGCACCACCCCCGAGATCCCGCAGCCGGTCCTGCACGCCTTCACCTCGGAACGCGGACCCTACGAGGAGTCCACGTTCTGGAACCCGTCGTGGACGACCGCGCCCGGCGCCGTCGTCACCTCCCACATCTGCGACCTGGCCCGCTCGGCGGAGGGCGTCGGCTCGGGCGACCTGCTGTCCCCGGCCGCTTTCCGGACCCAGCTCGACCCCGGCACGGTCGGGCTCGGCGGCGGTACGAAGACCTGCCCGGCCACGGTCTGCCTGAAGAACACCGCGGCCAAGCACTTCGGCGTCGGTGTCCTCGTGCAGAACGACTGGATCATGACGAACCCGTCGTTCTCCGGCTACGCCGCCGTGCAGGCCTATCTCCCCGCCGAACGCCTCGCCATCGCGGTCGCGACCACCAAGACCAAGGACACGCCGGAAGGCAATGCCGCTCAGGTGATCATGAACCGGATCGCGACGGCCCTCGCCCCGGGACACCCGGCCCCCGGCGGAACCTGAGAGCCGGGACCCCGGACCCGGGACCGTGGACCGGCCGGCGGATCAGCTCATCCCGAGCTGGGCCCTGCCGACCCGGTCGACCGCGTCCTTGTCGCCCTCGATCTCCACCTTCGCCGCGTCCTGCCGCCCGAAGGAGAACAGCGTCAGCTCACCCGGCTCCCCGGTCACCGTCACCACCGGGGTGCCCCGGTGCGCCACCGCCGTCTGTCCGTCCGGGCGGCGCAGCACAAGCCCCACCGGAGACCTCCGGCCGAGCAGCCTGGCCCCCCGCTCCAGCCGCGTCCACAGCGTGTCCGCGAAGACCGGGTCCAGCTCCCGCGGCGTCCAGTCGGGCTGCGCCCGCCGTACGTCCTCGGCGTGCACATAGAACTCGACCGTGTTCGCCCCCTCGTCGACCGGCTTGATCGAGAACGGCGACATCCGCGGCGGGCCCGTACGGATCAGCTGGATCAGCTCCTCGTACGGCTTCGCGGCGTACTCGGCCTGCACCCGCTCCAGCCTGCTCCTCAGCGGGCTCAGCACGATCCCGACCGCCTCGGGGCGACGCTCGCGCACCACGACATGCGCCGCCAGATCGCGGGTGTTCCACCCCTCGCACAGGGTGGGGGCATCCGGTCCCGCAGCCTCCAACAGATCGGCGAGCAGGAGCCGTTCACGCTTGGCATGGGTCGACATGC
Organism: Streptomyces sp. NPDC001970; assembly: GCF_053594115.1. Taxonomy (NCBI): domain Bacteria; kingdom Bacillati; phylum Actinomycetota; class Actinomycetes; order Kitasatosporales; family Streptomycetaceae; genus Streptomyces; species Streptomyces sp. NPDC001970. Next base: position 119,795 of record NZ_JBSFDW010000003.1, read on the forward strand.
TCGTCAGCCTACGGCCGTCGGCCCGAGTCCGCCCAGTGGACGCACCGCCGGACGGGGGGCGCCTAAGCGGCACAATGACCCCATGACAGGCACGCCCAGCACGCGCAGCAGCTCCAGCGCACTCGACCCCGCCATCGCCGGCCGCCTCAAGCGCAGCCCCGACGGCCTGGTTCCGGCCATCGCCCAGCAGTACGACACCGGCGAGGTGCTCATGCTCGGCTGGATGGACGACGAGGCACTCCACCGCACCCTCACCACCGGCCGCGCCACGTACTGGTCCCGCAGCCGCCGGGAGTACTGGGTCAAGGGCGACACGTCCGGCCACGTCCAGCACGTCAAGTCGGTCGCGCTCGACTGCGACGCCGACACCGTCCTCGTCAAGGTGGACCAGATCGGCGCCGCCTGCCACACCGGCGCCCGTACCTGCTTCGACGCCGACGTGCTGCCGGTCGGCCAGTAGGGTCGTACGCCATGGATCTCGAGACCTTCCGCAAGCTGGCGGCCGACCGCCGGGTCATCCCCGTCAGCCGCCGCCTCCTCGCCGACGGCGACACGCCGGTCGGCCTCTACCGCAAGCTCGCGGCGGAGCGGCCGGGCACCTTCCTCCTCGAATCCGCCGAGAACGGGCGCTCCTGGTCCCGCTACTCCTTCGTCGGCGTACGGTCAGCCGCCACCCTCACCACCCGCGACGGCGAGGCCCACTGGCTCGGCACCCCGCCCGTCGGCGTCCCGGTCGACGGGGACCCGCTGACGGCGCTGCGCGCCACCGTCGACGCCCTGCACACCCCGCGTGACCTGGCCTCCGGGATGCCGCCCTTCACCGGCGGCATGGTCGGCTACCTCGGCTACGACATCGTCCGCAGGCTGGAGAGGATCGGCGAGCACGGCCGGGACGACCTGCAGCTGCCCGAGCTGACCATGCTGCTCACCTCGGACCTCGCCGTCCTGGACCACTGGGCCGGCACCGTCCTGCTGATCGCCAACGCGATCAACCACAACGACCTCGACACGGGCGTGGACGAGGCGTACGCGGACGCCGTGGCCCGCCTCGACGCCATGGAGGCCGACCTCTCCCGGCCCGCCGCGTACGAGCCGCACGCCCTGCCGCCGTCCGAGCTGCCCCCGTACACGGCGCCGCTGTGGGGCGGCGAGCAGTTCCAGGAGGCCGTCGAGGACATCAAGGAGCGCATCCGCGCGGGCGAGGCCTTCCAGGTCGTGCCCTCGCAGCGCTTCGAGACGCCGTGCGAGGCGAGCGCCCTGGACGTCTACCGGGTGCTGCGGGCCACCAACCCGAGCCCGTACATGTACCTGCTCCGCTTCGAGGGCTTCGACGTCGTCGGCTCCAGCCCGGAGGCCCTGGTCAAGGTCGAGGACGGGCGCGCCATGCTGCACCCCATCGCCGGCACCCGGCCGCGCGGCGCCACCCCGCAGGAGGACCACGACCTCGCCGAGGAGCTGCTCGCCGACCCGAAGGAGCGCGCCGAGCACCTCATGCTCGTCGACCTCGGCCGCAACGACCTGGGCCGGGTCTGCGAGCCGGGCTCCGTCGAGGTGGTCGACTTCATGTCCATCGAGCGGTACTCGCATGTGATGCACATCGTCTCGACCGTGACCGGCAACGTCGCCGAAGGCCGTACCGCCTTCGACGTCCTGACCGCCTGCTTCCCCGCCGGCACGCTCTCCGGCGCCCCGAAGCCCCGGGCGATGCAGATCATCGAGGAGCTGGAGCCGTCGCGGCGCGGACTGTACGGCGGCTGCGTCGGCTACCTCGACTTCGCGGGCGACTCCGACACCGCCATCGCCATCCGTACGGCCCTGCTGCGTGACGGCACCGCGTATGTGCAGGCCGGCGCCGGGATCGTCGCCGACTCGGACCCGGTCGCCGAGGACACGGAGTGCCGCAACAAGGCGGCCGCGGTGCTGCGGGCCGTGCACACGGCGAACCGGCTGAACGGCCACTGAACGGGTGAGGGATAGTGGGGTACGTGACTGCTGTACCCGTACCCCAGCCCCGTACCGAGAGCACCCCGGCCGCCGCAGGCAGCCGGCGCAGTCTCGCCGCCGCCCTGCTGCTCGGCGCCGTCGGCGCCGCCGTGGTGCTGCTCGCCTCCGGGCAGATCTGGGCCGAGGGCACGGCTGCGGTCCTCGGCAGCAGTGTGTCCCTGGAGGCCGACGGCCGTGATGTCACCGGTGTTCCGGCCGCCCTCGCCGTCGTCGGCCTGGCCGCGCTCGTCGCCGTCTTCGCCGTCCGCGGCAAGCCCCGGCTGCTGGTCGCCGTCCTGCTCACCCTCAGCGGTGCCGGCGCGGCGATCGCCGCCTACGGCAGCGTCTCCGGGACCGCGGCCCTCGACGAGCAGGCACGGCGGGCCACGGGGGACAGTGCCGCCGCGGTGGACTCGCTCACGCACACCGCCTGGCCGTTCGTCACCGCCGCAGCCGGACTGCTGATCCTGCTGGCCGGACTGCTGGCCCTGCGCTACGGCGCCTCCTGGCCCGCGATGTCGGGCCGCTACGAACGAGAGGGCGCGAGCCCGCGCAAGGCGGCCCCGGCGACCGATCCGGACAGGCCCGAGGACCTGTGGAAGGCCCTCGACCGAGGCGAGGACCCCACTCGCGATCAGTGACGACCCCCACGTCCCGACACCCCCGCGCGTACGGGACAATAGGGTACGAGCGTCCGGCTCACCCCACAGCGCAAGACGAACGAGGAGCAACTCATGGCGGGCAGCAGCCACGGACACACCCCGGCCGCCTGGACCGGTGTCACCATCAGCTTCATCGGCTTCTGCATCGCGGGAGTCTTCATGGTGGCGGCCAATCCGCTCGGCTTCTGGGCCGGAATCGTCGTGACGCTGCTCGGCGGTGTCGTGGGCGGTGCGATGAAGGCTGCGGGTCTCGGGATGCCGAAGCAGCAGGCCATCCGGGTCCAGGCGACCGCCCCGGTCGCACAGCGCGTGCCGGCCGAGGCCACGGCGGCCTCCTGACGCCACGAGCGAGCTTCCCTCGGGCCCCCGGGACCGCCGAGGGCACCCGAGCGCGCCGAGAGGCGCAGTCCGGCGGGCCCGGGCTGCGCCTCTCCGCATGCCCGGGGGACAATCGTGTGGTGGATGTCATTCCTGCCGCCGCTCCCGGTCCGGGCGAGCCCTCCGTACCGGGGCCCGCGACGCACCCCGCGCGCGCTGCCGCGCCCATCGCCGCGCACGGCCCGGTGCCGGGGCCGGTGACCGCTCAGGGCGTACCGGAGACCGGTCCCCGCGTACCGGGGTCCGCCCCCGGTCCCGCGCCGCTCCTGCGGCGGCTGGCCTCGCCGGTGGGCGCCATGGCCGCGGTCGCCGCGGCCTTCGCGTACGTCGGCACCGTGGACCCCAATGAGCCCGGGCACTATCCGGTCTGCCCCCTGCTGCGGCTCACCGGGGTCCTCTGCCCCGGCTGCGGCGGTCTGCGCAGCGCCCACGCCTTCATCACCGGCGACCTCGGCGCCGCCCTGGGCGCCAACGCCGTCGCCACCGTCGGTTACGGAGTCTTCGCCGTCGTGTGGCTCGTCTGGCTCGTCCGCGCCGCCCGGGCACAGCCGCTGCGGATCGCCGTCCGACCCGTCTGGTGGTGGGGGCTCGGCGGGATTCTGCTGGTCTTCACCGTCGTACGGAATCTTCCGTTCGGGGCGTTCCTCGCGCCATGACCAGCAGCAAGCGGTTCCAGGTAGTGGGACGCCCGTCAACCGGATGCGGGGCCTACGCCCTCCTACGGATACCATCGAGATTGCTGACAGTGATCCACCATCAACCTCCCGGAAGGGGGCCGCTCGCGTGAGTGTGCTCGACGAGATCATCGAAGGCGTGCGCGCCGACCTCGCAGAGCGGCAGGCGCGGGTCAGCCTCGACGAGCTCAAGGAGCGTGCCGCCAAGGCGCCCCAGGCCAAGGACGGCGTCGCCGCGCTGCGCGGTGACGGGGTCAAGGTCATCTGCGAGGTGAAGCGCTCCAGCCCCTCCAAGGGCGCGCTCGCCGCGATCGCCGACCCTGCCGGACTCGCCGCCGACTACGAGGCAGGCGGCGCGGCCGTCATCTCCGTCCTCACCGAACAGCGCCGCTTCGGCGGCTCGCTCGCGGACCTGGAAGCCGTGCGGGCGCGGGTGGACATCCCGCTGCTCCGCAAGGACTTCATCGTCACGTCGTACCAGCTGTGGGAGGCCCGTGCGTACGGCGCCGACCTGGTTCTGCTGATCGTCGCCGCACTCGACCAGGAGGCGCTCGTCTCCCTGATCGAGCGTGCCCAGTCGATCGGCCTCACCCCGCTCGTCGAGGTCCATGACGAGGACGAGGTCGAGCGCGCCGTGGACGCCGGAGCCAAGATCATCGGTGTCAATGCCCGCGACCTCAGGACCCTCAAGGTCGACCGTTCCACCTTCGAACGGGTCGCCCCCGAGATCCCCGCGGGCATCGTCAAGATCGCCGAATCCGGCATCCGCGGCCCGCACGACCTGATCGCGTACGCCAACGCCGGCGCCGACGCCGTCCTCGTCGGCGAGTCCCTGGTCACCGGTCGCGACCCGAAGGCCGCCGTGGCCGATCTGGTCGCCGCGGGCGCCCACCCGGCGCTGCGGCACGGGAGAGGCTGACCTCCCGCCCATGACCACCCACGTCCGGCGCGCACCGTCGCTCCGGCCGGGCCTTCGCCGCCCGGCCGGCGCGTCCGCGTCCGCGCGCGTGCCGCACGCGCCGCTGGCACGCGGCTGCCGCCCGCGCGGCTGCCGCGCCCCGGCCCGCCGGGTGCACGGACGGCGCGTCCGGTACGTGATCGGGGACGAGCCCGGTCAGGTCAACGGCATGCGATGGCGCCGTCGCTGAGCCACCAGGGCCTTGTCCGCAGGACAGGACCCCGGCTCGGCGACCCCACGTCCTCACTCCCACTTTCTCTTCAGCTGACGCTCTTGAGGAGTTCCGGCATGCCCAGCGATTACTTCATTCCCGACCCCGAGGGCCTGGTGCCCAACGCCGAGGGCTACTTCGGCGCCTTCGGCGGCAAGTTCATCCCCGAGGCCCTCGTCGCCGCGGTCGACGAGGTGGCCGTCGAGTACGACAAGGCCAAGGCCGACCCCGCTTTCGCGGCCGAGCTCGACGAACTGCTCGTCCACTACACCGGCCGGCCCAGCGCGCTGACCGAGGTGCCCCGCTTCGCCGAGCACGCGGGCGGCGCTCGGGTCTTCCTCAAGCGCGAGGACCTCAACCACACCGGCTCCCACAAGATCAACAATGTGCTGGGGCAGGCCCTGCTCACCAAGCGCATGGGCAAGACCCGCGTCATCGCCGAGACCGGCGCCGGCCAGCACGGCGTCGCCACCGCGACCGCCTGCGCCCTCTTCGGCCTCGACTGCACCGTCTACATGGGCGAGATCGACACCCAGCGCCAGGCGCTGAACGTCGCCCGGATGCGGATGCTCGGCGCCGAGGTCGTCCCGGTGAAGTCCGGCAGCCGCACCCTCAAGGACGCCATCAACGAGGCCTTCCGCGACTGGGTCGCCAACGTCGACCACACCCACTACCTCTTCGGCACGGTCGCGGGCCCGCACCCGTTCCCGGCCATGGTCCGCGACTTCCACCGGGTGATCGGCGTCGAGGCCCGCCGCCAGATCCTGGAGCGCGCGGGCCGCCTCCCGGACGCGGCGGTCGCCTGCGTCGGCGGCGGCTCCAACGCGATCGGCCTGTTCCACGCCTTCATCCCGGACACGGGCGTACGCCTGGTGGGCTGCGAGCCCGCGGGCCACGGCGTGGAGACCGGCGAGCACGCGGCCACGCTGACCGCGGGCGAGCCCGGAATCCTGCACGGCTCGCGCAGCTACGTCCTCCAGGACGACGAGGGCCAGATCACCGAGCCGTACTCGATCTCCGCGGGGCTCGACTACCCGGGCATCGGCCCCGAGCACTCCTACCTCAAGGACAGCGGACGCGGCGAGTACCGGGCCGTCACCGACGACGCCGCGATGCAGGCGCTGCGTCTCCTGTCCCGTACGGAGGGCATCATCCCGGCGATCGAGTCCGCTCACGCGCTCGCCGGAGCCCTGGAGCTCGGCAAGGAGCTCGGCAAGGACGGGCTGATCGTGGTCAATCTGTCCGGCCGCGGCGACAAGGACATGGACACGGCTGCCCGCTACTTCGGGCTGTACGACAAGGACGCCGCCGCCGCCGTCGTCGAGGCGGACGCGGCCGGCGAGGTCGCGGAGATCGAGGGGGACGCCAAGTGAGCGGGAACATTCAGCTGCTGAGCGACACCCTGGCGCAGGCGAAGTCCGAGAACCGGGCCGCGCTCATCGCCTACCTCCCGGCCGGCTTCCCCACCGTCGACGGCGGCATCGAGGCGGTCAAGGCCGTCTTCGACGGCGGCGCCGACATCGTCGAGATCGGTCTGCCGCATTCCGACCCCGTCCTCGACGGCCCGGTCATCCAGACCGCCGACGACATCGCCCTGCGCGGGGGCGTGAAGATCGCGGACGTCATGCGCACGGTCCGCGAGGCCCACGAGGCCACCGGCAAGCCGGTGCTCGTGATGACGTACTGGAACCCGATCGACCGGTACGGCATCGAGCGCTTCACCGCCGAACTGGCCGAAGCCGGCGGCGCGGGCTGCATCCTGCCCGACCTGCCGGTCCAGGAATCCGCGGTGTGGCGCGAGCACGCCGAGAAGCACGGGCTCGCCACGGTCTTCGTGGTCGCACCCAGCAGCAGGGACGAGCGCCTCGCCACGATCACGGCGGCGGGCTCCGGCTTCGTCTACGCCGCTTCGCTGATGGGCGTCACCGGCACCCGCGAGTCGGTCGGCGCGCAGGCCCAGGACCTGGTCCGGCGCACCCGTGCCACCACTGCCGACCGCGGTGGACTCCCCGTCTGCGTCGGCCTCGGTGTCTCCAACGCGGAGCAGGCCGCCGAGGTCGCGGGCTTCGCCGACGGAGTCATCGTCGGTTCGGCCTTCGTCAAGCGGCTGCTCGACGCGGACGACCCCGCGGCGGGCATCACGGCGGTGCGCGCGCTCGCGGGCGAGCTGGCGGAGGGCGTCCGCAAGCGCTGACGGTGCCACCGGTCCGGGCCCGCGCAGGGATCTGATCGGACCGGCTCACCCGTCCGGGTGGACCTCGTACCGGGGAGGCGCATAGGCGCCTCCCCGGTTCGTTGCTGTGGGCGTGAGCGAGAAGAACCGTGACGGAAGGCGGGCCGCGCGCGAGCGGCTCCTGCAGGAACGTGAGCTGGAGAAGGCGCGTGAGAAGCGACGGCGCCTGTTGATCGTGTCCGCGGCCGTGGTCGGCGTGCTCGGGCTGGCCGCGGTCATCGGCGTGATCGCGGCCAACTCCGGAAGCAAGGACGACAGCACGGAAGCCGGGCCGGTCGTCGCGCCCAGCGGCGCCGAGGGCGAGGAGCAGCTCGCACTTCCTGCCGGCGCGAGCGACGCGCCGTCCACGCTCACGATCTGGGAGGACTTCCGCTGCCCGGCGTGCGCCGGGTTCGAGAACGGGTTCCGGGACACGATCCACGAGCTGACGGACTCCGGTCAGCTCAAGGTCGAGTACCACCTCGCCACGATCATCGACGGAAATATGGGCGGCACCGGATCCCTGCGCGCGGCGAACGCGGCGGCGTGCGCCCAGGACGCCGGAAAATTCGTGCCGTACCACGACGTGCTCTACCAGAACCAGCCGCCGGAGACCGAGGACGGCTTCGCGGACACCAAGAAGCTCATCGAGCTGGCCGGGAAGGTCGAGGGGCTGGACACGCCTGCGTTCCGCAGCTGTGTGCAGGAGGGCAGGCACAACAGCTGGGTGAACAAGTCGGCACAGGCCTTCCGTGAGGGCAGCTTCACCGGTACGCCGACCGTGCTGCTGAACGGGAAGCCGGTGTTCCCCCGGAAGGACGGCGAGCAGATCTCCCCGGACAACCTGAAGAAGTGGGTCGCCGCGGCCAACGCGGGCAAGCAGCCGGGCACGGCGCAGCCGAGCCCGGCGGGTTCCTGAGGGTACGGCCGGTCGGCTGCTCGTTATGCAGACGTTGCCGGGTGGGGTGCGACGCGTCCCGCCCGGCAAGGTAGCGTCGGACCTGCCATGGACCTTGCCTACATTCCCAGCCCGTCGACCGGTGTGATCAACCTCGGACCGGTTCCGCTGCGTGGCTATGCCTTCTGCATCATCATCGGTGTCTTCGTCGCCGTCTGGTACGGCAACAAGCGCTGGATCGCCCGCGGCGGCAAAGCCGGCACGGTGGCCGACATCGCCGTCTGGGCGGTGCCGTTCGGCCTTGTCGGCGGCCGTCTGTACCACGTGATCACCGACTACCAGCTGTACTTCAGCGAGGGTGAGAACTGGGTCGACGCGTTCAAGATCTGGGAGGGGGGCCTCGGTATCTGGGGCGCGATCGCCCTGGGTGCGGTCGGCGCCTGGATCGGCTGCCGCCGCCGGGGCATCCCGCTGCCCGCGTACGCCGACGCCATCGCGCCCGGTATCGCCTTCGCGCAGGCCATCGGCCGCTGGGGCAACTGGTTCAACCAGGAGCTGTACGGCAGGCCCACGGACCTGCCCTGGGCCCTCGAGATCAGCGAGGGTGTGAACCGCGAGGCGGGCCTGTACCACCCGACGTTCCTCTACGAGTCGCTGTGGTGCATCGGTGTCGCCCTGCTGGTCATCTGGGCCGACCGCCGCTTCAGGCTCGGCCACGGGCGCGCCTTCGCGCTGTACGTCGCCGCGTACTGCGCCGGCCGCGGCTGGATCGAGTACATGCGGGTCGACGAGGCCCACCATGTCCTGGGCCTGCGCCTGAACGTGTGGACCGCGATCGTGGTCGGCGCCCTGGCCGTGGCGTACATCGTGATCTCGGCGCGGCTGCGGCCGGGCCGGGAGGACGTCGTCGAGCCCCCGAAGCCCACCGTCCCCGCCCCGTCGGACCCCTCGTCCACGGACCGGGAGCCGGAGGCCGACGCCGCCCCGCTGGACCTGGACAAGGCCTCCGACGGCGATCCGGCGGACTCCGGATCAGCCCCCAAGAGCTGACGGCTCCGCTCACGCGTGCCTAGGGCCGCCCGACCACGAAGGTCGGGCGGCCCTTGTGCGTGCTGCTCAGGGCACGGGTGAGGGTGCCCATGGAAGGTGGCCGCGGCCGCGGTCCCGGACGGGGCGGATGTCCGGGGGTCACTCGCCGCGGCGTGCCAGGGCGAGGGTGCGGTGCGCCGTGGTGACCACGGCCGCGTCGACGAAACGGCCGTCCGGGAGGGCCAGCGCGCCCGCGTCCGTCTCGGCCGCCTTGACGATCTCCTCGGCCGCCTCGATCTCCTCGGGGCTGGGGAGGTAGGCCCGCTCGATGACCGGCAGCTGGCGGGGGTGGATCGCCGCCCGGCCGAAGAAGCCGACGGCGCGGCCGTGGGCGCAGGACTCCGCGAGCCCGTCCAGGTCGCGGATGTCGGGGAACACCGACTGCGGCGGTGGCGCGAGCCCGGCCGCGCGGGCCGCGACCACGATGCGGCTGCGCGGCCAGTCGAGGCCACGGTCGTCCCGTACCCCCAGGTCGGCCCGGAGGTCCGCCTCTCCGAGGGCGATCCCGCGGACCGCGGGATCGGCGGTCGCGATGGCGTACGCGTGCTCGACGCCGGACGCGGACTCCAGCAGCGCGTACAGCTCCGTCCCCGGGGCGAGCGACGCCGGACCCCGGATGTCAGTGGCGTGTGTCACCTTGGGGATCCGCAGAGCGGACAGGCCGGGAAGTCCGGCCAGTGCGGCGATGTCCTGCTCTGCGTGGATCCGGACGTGGACGGGCACCGGCTGGGGGGAGGTGAGCAGTTCGGCGGTCGCCGCGAGGGCGTACGCCTTGCGGTCGGGTGGGACCGCGTCCTCGAGATCGACGATCACGATGTCCGCGCCGCAGGAGAGCGCCTTGCGGACGACGTCGGGATGGTCCCCGGGGGCGTACAGCCAGGTGAGCGGGGTGGTTTCGGGCATGCCGCCGAGAGAGGTGTCCGAGGGGGCGGTCATAGCACGCCTTCGTTGCGCAGCGCGGCGATCCGGGCAGGCGTGAGCCCGAGCTCGCCGAGCACCGCATCGGTGTCCGCGCCGTGCGGCCGGCCCGCCCAGCGAATCCCCCCAGGAGTCTCGGAAAGGCGGAAGAGGATGTTCTGCATACGGATCGGCCCGAGTTCCGGATCGGGGACCTCGGTGACGCTGTCCAGCGCGCGGTACTGGGGATCGGCCATGACGTCGCGGATGTCGTAGACGGGTGCGATCGCCGCCTCCGCCTTCTCGAACGCGTCGAGGACCTCGTCCCTGGTGTGCCGTGCGATCCATGTGCCCACCGCCTCGTCGAGTACGTCTGCGTGCTCGGCCCGCCCGCTGCCCGTCGCGAACCACGGCTCGCCCGTCAGCTCCGGGCGGCCGACGAGCCGCATGACGCGCTCGGCGACGGACTGGGCGGAGGTGGAGACGGCGAGCCAGCTCCCGTCGGCCGCCCGGTAGGTGTTGCGGGGAGCGTTGTTGCGGGAGCGGTTGCCGCTGCGCGGCTGGACGTAGCCGAGCTGGTCGTACCAGATGGGCTGCGGGCCGAGCACGGTGAGGATCGGTTCGATGATGGCCATGTCGACGACCTGGCCGCGGCCGGACGCGGCCCGGGCGGTCAGCGCGGTCATCACGGCGTAGGAGGTGGCGAGCGCGGCGATGGAGTCGGCGAGACCGAAGGGCGGGAGGGTCGGCGGACCGTCGGGTTCTCCGGTGATGGCGGCGAAGCCGCTCATCGCCTCGGCGAGCGTGCCGAAGCCGGGGCGGTGGCAGTACGGGCCGAACTGACCGAAGCCGGTGACCCGGGCGAGGACGAGGCGGGGGTTGGCGGCGCTCAGCTGCTCCCAGCCGAGCTGCCACTTCTCCAGGGTGCCGGGGCGGAAGTTCTCGATGACCACATCGGCGGTGGCGGCCAGCCGCAGGAGCGTCTCGCGGCCGCCGGGCGTGGACAGGTCGAGTGTGATGGTGCGTTTGTTGCGGCCGAGCAGCTTCCACCACAGGCCGACACCGTCCTTGTCCGGGCCGTGCCCGCGTGACGGGTCGGGTCTGCGGGGGTGTTCGACCTTGATGACGTCGGCGCCGAAGTCGCCGAGCATCGTCGCGGCGAGCGGTCCGGCGAAGAGGGTGGCGAGATCGAGGACGCGCAGCCCGGAGAGCGGACCGTTTCCGGTGGTTCCGGTGGTTCCGGTGGTTCCGGTGTTTTCGGCGGCGCCGGCGGTTCCGGTCGTACCGGTGGTGCCGGGGTTTCCGGTGGGGTGGGGGGCGGCGACACCGTCGGCGTCGGGGTCGTGCATGGGGGCTCCAAGCTCCTTGCGAGGCTCCGGCGGGGGTACTTCTCTGCGGGCGAGCGGGCGAGGGCGATACGGCTTGTGGGCTGGAGGGCCTTGTGGCGGCCTAGTGGTTGACCGGGCTCTGGGCCTCCGCCGCCTCGTCGATCTCCGGGCGGCACGGCATCGAGGAGGAGGCGCCGGGACGCTGGACCGAGAGCGCGGCGGCGGCGGAGGCCCAGGCCAGCGCGGCGGGCATCGGCCTGCCCTCGACGACGGCCACGGCGAGGGCGCCGACGAAGGTGTCGCCCGCGGCGGTCGTGTCGACGGCTCGGACGCGCGGGGCGGGCACGGGGACGGGCTCGGCGCCGCGGGCCGCGTAGAGGCTGCCCGCCGCGCCGAGGGTGATCACCACCTCCGGCACCTGGCGGAGCAGCGCCTCGGCGGCGGCGTGCGGGTCGGCGATGCCCGCGAGGGCGGCGGCCTCGTGCTCGTTCGGCACCAACAGATCCGTGACGGCAAGCAGTTCGGGCGGCAGTGGTTGCACGGGCGCCGGCGTGAGGACGGTGCGTACGCCATGGCGTCGGGCGGCCCGGGCGCCGGCGATCACGCCGTCCAAGGGGAGTTCGAGCTGAAGGAGGAGAGCGTCCGCGGTGGCGATGAGAGCCTCGTCGCCGGGGGTGAGGTGGTCGACGGTGCCATTGGCGCCGGGGACGACGACGATCGCATTGCCGCCCTCGTCGTCGACGACGATGTGCGCGGTGCCGGAGGGGCCTTCGGCGGTGCGGAGCAGGTCGGTGTCGACCCCGGCGCCGTCGAGCGTGGCGCGCAGGCGTACGCCGAAGTCGTCGGTCCCCACGGCGCCGATCATCGACACGGCGCCGCCCGCGCGGGCCGCTGCGACGGCCTGGTTGGCGCCTTTGCCGCCGGGGACCGTACGGAACTCGCGTCCCGTCACCGTCTCTCCGCGCTGCGGCGCCTTCGCGACATAGGCGACGAGGTCCATGTTGGTGCTGCCGAGCACCACGATGCCGGTCATGGGCGGACAACCTCCTGGAAGGTCAGGTGGGCGAGGGAGTCGAAGCCGGTGCCGTCGAACCCGCCGACGGTGGTGGCGAGCCGGTTCTTCAGCGGCGCGGTCCACCGCTCGGGCAGCCGGTCCGGTTGTCCGGCGAGCAGCCCGGCGAGGGACCCGGCGGTGGCTCCGGTGGAGTCGGTGTCCCAGCCGCCGGACACGGCACGGCAGATGGAGCCGGTGAAGTCGCCGTCGGCGTGGGTCAGGGCGGCGGAGAGCAGGGCGGTGTTGGGAATGACGTGTACCCAGTGGTACGTGCCGTAGACGGCGTGCAGACGGTCCACGACGTCGTCGAAGCCGGGGTGCACGGTGGCGGTCTCGATGCCGAAGCGGACGGCTTCGGCGAGGCGCGAGCGGGGCGGGACGACGCGGAGGCCGGTACGCAGGCACCGGTGGACGTCCGCGGTGCCGGTTGCCGCCTCGGCGAGGGCCGCGGCGACGAACATCGCGCCGTACACCCCGTTGGCGGTGTGCGTGAGCGTCGCGTCCCGGTGCGCCTGGGCGGCGGCCGCGGCGGGGTCGCCGGGATGCGTCCAGCCGTGCACATCGGCACGGATGGCGGCCCCGATCCACTCGCGGAACGGGTTGTGGCGGGCGGCGGTGAGCGGCGGCTCGAGACCGGCGAGCAGGTTGCGGAAGGCGACGCGCTCGGCGGTGAAGGTACGGCCGGCGGGGAGTTCGTCGAGCCAGAGCCGGGCGACGTCGCAGGTGCGGAAGCCGTGTCCGTACCGCTGGAGGAGGAGCAGGTTGAGGAGGGGGTAGTTGAGGTCGTCGTCCTCGGGCATGCCGTCGATGTTCTCCGCGAGCGAGGTGGCCGCGGAACGACGGTTCCAGGGGTGGGCGGCCAGCAGCTCGGCGGGGACGCCCTTGGCGGTGAACCAGGTGGTGAGCGGCCAGTTGCCGGTGGCACGGGCGAGGGCGCGGATGGCGTGGAGAGGGAGCTTCTCGACCGGTTTGCCGAGCAGGCAACCGGCGGCGCGGCCGAGCCAGGCGGCGTGGAGCCGGTGCAGGAGGGGGTCGTTTCCCCACCCCGCCCTGTCCCGGCCCCAGGCCCCCGGCCCTCCTGCTGCGCGGGCTTCGCCGTGCGGGGGCGGGGCCCCGGCGGCCTGCGTCCTCGGGGCTTCGGGCCCGGCCGTGCGCCCGGGGGTGGGACCGCCGGGTGAGGCGCGCGTCGGCCTGCGGGCGGTACCGGGCGCAGGGGCTCCGTCCCGTGCGGCGGCAGGCTCGAGGGATCCGGGCGGCAGGTCGGGCCCGTCGCCCGCAAGGGCCTCGCCATGCGGCGGGCGCGGCGCCTGGCCGGGAGCCGGGTCGGACGCCGCCGGCTCCGGCCAGTCGGGACAGGCGGCCCTGATGGACGGGAGGTCCGTGGGTTCGTCCGCCGCCGAACGGCCGGGCAGGCCGGCCAGTTCGTCCAGCAGACGGGTGGCCAGGGCGCGGAGGCCGGGCGGCGCGGGGGCGGAGGAGGCCCCGGCCGAGTGCGGTGCGGGGTGGCCGCCCGCCGACTGCCAGCGGCGGGCGATCCCTGCGGCGTCGCGGCCGTCCTCCGCCGCCTGGCGCAGTTCGTGGCCGATGAGGTCCTCGGGCTGGACCCAGGTGAGGCGGAGGTTCATCGGGTTTCCGTCGGGTTCTCCGTCAGACGGGCGAACGCCGCTTCATGGGCGCGGCGTCGTTCGGTGTCGCGGGCGAAGACCTCGTACGTGACCTCCGTCAGCGTCCGCGCCGGGGCGTGCAGGTCGAGACGGCTGGCCTCGGCGACGGTCTTGACCCAGTCCGGCGGGATCGGCTCCTCGCCGTGGAGCGCGCCCGCGAGCGCGCCGGACATCGTGGCGATCGAGTCGCAGTCCCGCCCGTAGTTGACGGAGCCGAGGACCGTACGGCGGTAGTCGCCGCCGCCGACGAGCAGCATGCCCAGGGCGACGGGGAGTTCCTCGATGGCGTGCAGCCGGGACGGGCGGCGGGCCGCGAGGGAGGGCGCACGGTAGTCGGGGCCGACCGTGTCGAAAGGAGCGACCGCCGCGCGCAGCGGGGCGAGGGCGGACTCGAAGTCGCGGTGACGGTCGGCGACATCGGCCACCGCCTCGATGGCCGAACGGGTGCCGTCCTTGGCGAGGGTGAGACAGGCCTCGACGACGGAGGCCGGGGTCGCACCCGGGGTGCAGGCCGCGGCGACCGCCGCCGCGAAGACGCCCGCCGCCTCGCGCCCGTACGAGGACTGGTGGGCGCCCGCGACGTCCACGGCCTCGGCGTAGGCGGCCGCAGGGTGGGCGGCGTTGACCAGGCCGACGGGTGCCATGTACATCGCGGCACCGCAGTTGACGATGTTCCCGGTGCCCGCCTCGCGCGGGTCGACGTGGCCGTAGTGGAGGCGGGCGACGAGCCACTTCTCGGCCAGGAAGATCCGTTGGAGGGGGAGGGCCTCGGCCTCCAGCTCAGGGATCCAGCGAGGGTGGGAGACGAGGTCGGGGACGAGGTGGTCGGCGACCGCGTAGGCGTCGAGGTGGTCGCGCACCGTCGCGTAGACACGGACGAGGGCGTGGGTCATCAGGGTGTCGTCGGTGACGTGCCCGTCGCCCTTGTGGTACGGCGCGATGGGGCGGGCGGTGCGCCAGTCGTCGCCGTGCCACGGGCCGACGATGCCGTGGACGCGGCCGCCGTGCCGTTCCACGATCTGCTCCGGGGTGTAGCCCTCGACCGGGCCGCCGATGGCGTCGCCGACCGCCGCGCCGACGAGGGAGCCCGTGATCCGGTCGTCGAGTGTCGCGACCGTCGGGAGCGCTGAGAGTGTCATGCCGGAATTGTCCACCCGGGGTGGTCGCGGGCGGGGTATGCCGAGTCGGGGATTCGTGTCTGACGGGACGGGTCACTCGGGCCGTGCCCCGGGTGGGCGCAACGTGTCGGCGAGGAGCCCGGCGAGTTCCACGAGATCGGTGCCGGCGAGCCGGGGCAGGGCGCAGCCGGCGAGGGTGCGGCAGGCGTCCCGCCATGCTGCCGGCACGGCCGCGCCGCCGCCGAGCGCACCGGTCAGCGCCCCGGCCAGGGCGGGCGCGGAGTCGGCGACGCGGGACAGGCAGGCGGCGGCGGGGATCGAGCCGGCGACTTCGCCGCGGGAGGCGATCGCGAGGGCGAGGGCGACGGGGACGGTCTCGGCCGCGGCGATGCCGTAGCTGTAGACGTGGTCGACGATCTGGTGCTCCAGGAGGGGCACGAGCGAGAACGCGTCCTCGGCGTCGCGGGCGAGCTTGACGGCGTGCCGGGCGTTGCGGCCGATCTCGGTGGCGTCCGGGAGCTGGGCGAGGGCGGCGTCGACGGCGAGGTCGACGTGCGCGCCGCCGAGGGCGGCCGCGACCGCCGCCGCCATGGCGCGGGCACCGTGGACGCCGTCGCCGTCCTGGGTGTAGCGGGCGTCGAACTCGGCGAGTTCGGCGGCGGCCTGCGGATTCCCCGGATGGACGACGGCGAGGACCACGGCGCGGACGCAGGCCGCGTCGTCGAAGTAGTGCGGGTTGTCGTGACCGGTGGCGGGCGGGCGCAGACCGGTGGCCAGGTTGCCCAGTCCGGCGCGCACGGAGATACGTGCGCGGAGGGGGAGCACGGCGGACTCGACCTCGGGGGCGCGGGCGGCGGCCGCGGCGACGTTGCCGGCGAGCGAGTTCCAGGCGAGGTCGACCGCCGCGCGCATACGGCGGCCGAGGTCCAGGCCGTGGAAGTGCTCACCGGCGGCGGTGAGCACGGTCTCGGCGGCGAACGCGGCCCACTCGGCGTCGTCGGACGGGCCGAGGCGCAGGGGTTCGGGCGGCTGATTGAGGGCGATGGGAACGGGGAGGGTGGTCGTGGCGTTCTGCTCGGCGAAGGTGTCGAGCTCGCGGGTGAGGCGCCGGGTCCACTCGGGCATCCGGCTGGCCCGGTGGCGGGCGGCGGGCCACCCGGCGGCGTCCCCGGAGGCGAGCCCGAGGAGCAGGCCCTCGATCCGGGCCCGGGTACCGGGGCGGTGGCGGTGCCGGTCCGGCCCGATGACCGTGTGCCGTCCCGGCGCCGGGGTGTCCTCGGGCTCGCGTGGTCCGGGGCCTCCAGGGGCGGGGGTGTCGTCCTCGGTCTCGCGCGGGGCGGGAGATGCCTCGGTGGCGGGGTCGGGCGGAGGGGAGTCCGGGAGCGCGTCGGGCGTCCCGGGGGAGAGGTCCGGAGGGGAGTCCGGGGGGCCCGGGGCGGGCTGGGGGGTGGGGTCTAGTGGGCCGGGGGGCATGGGAGGGCCTCGGTGTCGTCGTCGGGGGTGAGGAGGTCGGCGATGTCCAGCACGTGGTAGCCGCGCATGGCGGGAAGGCAGCTGCCGCGGACCGGGCCGATGGCCGCGGCCCAGTCCCGGGGGATGGCGGACGCGCCGGACATGGCCCCGGCGAGGGCGCCCGCGACCGCCGCCGTGGTGTCGGCGTCGCGGCCCATGTTGACCGCGGTCAGGACGGACGTACGGAAGTCGCCGCGCGCCGCCGCGAAGGCGCCGAAGGCCAGGCCGACGGCCTCGGGGGCCAGGTCGGTCCAGGGATAGCCGCCGATGACCACCGCGGAGCGGACCGTACGTTCGCGGGCGAGGGGCTCGGGCTCGGCCCGCTCCGCCGCGACGACCGCGCGCCGCATGGAGCGCGCGGTCCAGGAGTCCATCGGGACGACCGAGAGCGCGGCACCGATGATTCCGGCCGGTCCCTCGCCCGCCACGGCCGCGGCGACCCCCGCCGCCACCGCCTGGCCGCCGTAGATGCCCTCCCCGTCGTGGCTGACGCAGCCGTCGATGGCGACCAGCCGCGCGGCCTCGGCGGGATCGCCCGCCGCGAAGACGCCGAAGGGCGCCGCGCGCATCGCGAGCCCGTCGCTCCACGCGTGCCGGTGCTGGGCCGTGATGGGGGCCGCCAGACCGCGGCGGAGGTTCTCCAGCGTGCCCCGCTCGCTGAAGCCCGCGCCCCGGAACGGACCCTCGTCGAGGTCCGCGATCCAGTGGTGCCAGGCCTGCTCGACATGTGAGACGGTCAGCGCCGAGCCGTGCCGGGCGAGCAGCAGTCCGGAGAAGATCGCGTACTCCGTGTCGTCCGTACCCGCGGGGCTGTCCGCCACGAAGCCCTCGATCCGGCCCCACCGGCGCCGGATCTCGGACGGCCGCATGTTCTCCGCGGGGGCGCCGAGCGCGTCGCCGACAGCCAGTCCGAGCAGTGCGCCGCGAGCCCGATCGCATGCAATCCACTCCAACGCGTCACTCCTTCGTGCGGCATCGAGCCTGTCCTGGATCTCTGCCACGCCGGGTGCGCCGCGCGCTGCCGGAGAGCCGCCTGTCACTCGGCTGACCGCAGGTAAGTAAAGCCTGCCTTGCTGGCGCGCCCCTTACATCGCGCGTACTTTCGAGGCGTTGAGAGGGCGCGGGTGCACACGAACCCGCCCCTGGGGGCAACCGGTTGCAAGGGGAGAACTGTGTCCGTCATCGATACCGAAGCGACGCTTCACGAGGCGCACCGCGACAATCACACGCACCGCGATGTGAACGGCGGCTGGCTGCGCCCCGCGGTGTTCGGCGCGATGGACGGACTCGTCTCCAACCTCGCCCTGATGACCGGTGTCGCGGGTGGTGCCGCGTCCCAGCAGACCATCGTGATCACCGGGCTCGCAGGGCTCGCCGCCGGTGCGTTCTCGATGGCCGCCGGCGAGTACACCTCCGTGGCCTCGCAGCGCGAGCTCGTCCAGGCGGAACTGGACGTCGAGCGTCGTGAGTTGCGCAGGCACCCGGTCGACGAGATGGAGGAGCTCGCCGCGCTGTACGTGGCCCGTGGCGTCGAGCCCCGGCTCGCCCGCGAGGTGGCCACGCAGCTGTCCCGCGACCCCGAGCAGGCGCTGGAGATCCACGCCCGCGAGGAGCTCGGCATCGACCCGGACGACCTGCCGTCGCCCGCCGTCGCCGCGGTCTCGTCCTTCGCCTCGTTCGCGCTGGGCGCCCTGCTGCCCGTACTGCCGTATCTCCTCGGTGCCACCGTCCTGTGGCCCGCTGTCCTGCTCGCGCTCGCCGGGCTCTTCGGCTGCGGCGCGCTCGTCGCCAAGGTCACCGCGCGCAGCTGGTGGTTCAGCGGTCTGCGGCAGCTCGCGCTGGGCGGGGCCGCGGCCGCGCTGACCTACGGGATCGGGGTCCTCGTCGGGGCGGCCGTCTGACCCCGCGGGGCGGCCCGGCCTCCGATCCGTCCCGAGTGGCCCGGGTCCGCCGCCGCCCCGGGCCCCGGCCGTCTGCCCCGGACCTTCGGCCCCGACGTTCCGCCTCCGCGCCCAGTACCCTTGTGACGTACATCCCGGTGCCGAAACCCGGCACCCGGTGCGACACTATGCATGGCTCCACATAAGTAGCCGTTACCTCGCGGTTTCGAGTCCTTAACGACCGGGCATGAGCCGTAAGCGCTGTGGGCAATGAAGCCTGCTCTGCATCCGGGATCGCGGACGCCGATCTGTCCGGACCCCTCCCCACCTGCGCCGTTACCAGACCCCAGATCGCGGTGTCCGCATGTTGGAATGGGCTATCCGCTTCCCGAGAAGCATCGCATCATGTAACCTGCACGAAATTTCAGCAGAGGGCCAACGTCGTCCCTCGGCACCACCACATGCCACGACGACGACGGGAGAGCCGATGCGTTCGTACGCCTGGTCGCCCATGGACGGTCGCCCCGCCCCGCAGGGGATGTACGACCCTCGTAACGAACACGACGCCTGCGGTGTCGGGTTCGTGGCCACCCTCACCGGTGTAGCCAGCCATGAGCTGGTCGAGCAGGCGTTGACCGTTCTGCGCAACCTGGAGCACCGCGGCGCCACCGGCTCGGAGCCCGACTCGGGCGACGGCGCCGGCATCCTCCTCCAGGTCCCGGACGCGTTCCTGCGCGAGGCCACCGGATTCGGGCTTCCCGAGGCCGGTTCGTACGCCGTCGGCATCGCCTTCCTGCCCGTGGACGGCCAGGAAGAGAACGTCTCACGGATCGAGACGCTCGCCGCCGAGGAGGGACTGACCGTCCTCGGCTGGCGCGAGGTCCCCGTCGCCCCCGACCTTCTCGGCGCCACCGCCCGCTCGACGATGCCGGCCTTCCGCCAGCTGTTCGTCGCGGACGCGGACGGCACCGCCACCGGCATCGCCCTCGACCGCAAGGCGTTCGTGCTGCGCAAGCGCGCCGAGCGCGAGGCGGGCGTGTACTTCCCGTCGCTGTCGGCGCGCACCATCGTCTACAAGGGCATGCTGACCACCGGCCAGCTGGAGCCCTTCTTCCCGGACCTGTCCGACCGCCGCTTCGCCACCGCCGTCGCGCTCGTCCACTCCCGGTTCTCCACGAACACCTTCCCGAGCTGGCCGCTCGCCCATCCGTACCGCTTCGTCGCGCACAACGGCGAGATCAACACGGTCAAGGGCAACCGCAACTGGATGCGCGCCCGCGAGTCCCAGCTCGCCTCGGAGCTGTTCGGGAGCGACAAGCTGGAGCGGATCTTCCCGGTCTGTACGCCGGACGCCTCCGACTCCGCCTCCTTCGACGAGGTCCTGGAGCTGCTCCACCTCGGCGGCCGCTCGCTGCCGCACAGCGTCCTGATGATGGTCCCCGAGGCGTGGGAGAACCACGACTCCATGGACCCGGCCCGGCGCGCCTTCTACCAGTACCACTCCACGATGATGGAGCCCTGGGACGGCCCGGCCTGTGTCACCTTCACCGACGGCACCCAGGTCGGCGCGGTCCTGGACCGCAACGGTCTGCGTCCCGGCCGCTACTGGGTCACCGACGACGGCCTCGTCGTCCTCTCCTCCGAGGTCGGTGTCCTCGACATCGACCCCGCGAAGGTCGTCCGCAAGGGCCGCCTCCAGCCCGGCAGGATGTTCCTCGTCGACACCGCCGAGCACCGCATCATCGAGGACGACGAGATCAAGGCCGCCCTCGCCGCCGAGCACCCGTACCAGGACTGGCTGGAGACCGGCGAGATCGAGCTCGAGGACCTTCCCGAGCGCGAGCACATCGTCCACACCCACGCCTCGGTCACCCGCCGCCAGCAGACCTTCGGCTACACCGAGGAGGAGCTGCGCGTCATCCTCGCGCCGATGGCCCGCACCGGCGGCGAGCCGCTGGGCTCCATGGGTACGGACTCCCCGATCGCGGCCCTCTCCGAGCGGCCCCGTCTCCTCTTCGACTACTTCACCCAGCTGTTCGCGCAGGTCACCAACCCGCCGCTGGACGCCATCCGCGAGGAGCTCGTCACCTCGCTGCGCTCGTCCCTCGGCCCCCAGGGCAACCTGCTGGAGCCGATCTCGGCCTCCTGCCGGTCGGTCACCCTGCCCTTCCCGGTGATCGACAACGACGAGCTGGCCAAGCTCATCCACATCAACGCCGACGGCGACATGCCCGGCATGAAGGCCGCGACGCTCTCCGGCCTCTTCCGGGTCTCCGGCGGCGGCGACGCGCTGGCCGCCCGTATCGACGAGATCTGCGCCGAGGCCGACGCCGCGATCGAGAGCGGCGCCCGGCTGATCGTGCTCTCCGACCGGCACTCCGACGCCGAGCACGCGCCGATCCCGTCGCTGCTGCTCACCGCCGCCGTGCACCATCACCTCATCCGCACCAAGCAGCGCACCCACGTGGGCCTGCTGGTCGAGGCCGGTGACGTCCGCGAGGTGCACCACGTCGCGCTGCTCATCGGTTACGGCGCCGCCGCCGTCAACCCGTACCTGGCGATGGAGTCCGTCGAGGACCTCCTGCGCGCCGGTACGTTCATCGAGGGCATCGAGCCCGAGCAGGCGATCCGCAACCTGATCAAGGCTCTGGGCAAGGGCGTCCTCAAGGTCATGTCCAAGATGGGCATCTCCACGGTCGCCTCCTACCGCGGCGCGCAGGTCTTCGAGGCCGTCGGTCTCGACGAGGCCTTCGTCGACAAGTACTTCGACGGCACGGCGACGAAGATCGGCGGACCCGGCCTCGACGTCATCGCCAAGGAGGTCGCCGCCCGGCACGCCAAGGCGTACCCGGCCAGCGGCATCGCCCCGGCGCACCGCGCGCTGGACATCGGCGGCGAGTACCAGTGGCGCCGCGAGGGCGAGCCGCACCTCTTCGACCCGGAGACGGTCTTCCGGCTGCAGCACGCCACGCGCTCCAAGCGGTACGACATCTTCAAGAAGTACACGGAGCGCGTGAACGAGCAGTCCGAGCGCCTCATGACGCTCCGCGGCATGTTCGGTTTCACGTCCGACCGCGAGCCCGTCCCGCTCGACGAGGTCGAGCCGGTCTCCGAGATCGTCAAGCGCTTCTCCACCGGCGCCATGTCGTACGGCTCCATCTCCAAGGAGGCCCACGAGACCCTCGCCGTCGCCATGAACCAGCTGGGCGGCAAGTCCAACACCGGTGAGGGTGGCGAGGACCCGGAGCGCCTGTACGACCCGGCGCGGCGTTCGTCGATCAAGCAGGTCGCCTCCGGCCGCTTCGGCGTCACGTCCGAGTACCTGGTCAACGCGGACGACATCCAGATCAAGATGGCCCAGGGCGCCAAGCCCGGCGAGGGCGGCCAGCTGCCCGGCCAGAAGGTCTACCCGTGGATCGCCAAGACCCGGCACAGCACGCCCGGTGTCGGTCTGATCTCCCCGCCGCCGCACCACGACATCTACTCCATCGAGGACCTGGCTCAGCTGATCCACGACCTCAAGAACGCCAACCCGGCCGCCCGCATCCACGTGAAGCTGGTGTCCGAGGTCGGTGTCGGCACGGTCGCCGCGGGTGTCTCCAAGGCCCATGCGGACGTCGTCCTCATCTCCGGCCACGACGGCGGCACCGGCGCGTCCCCGCTCACGTCGCTGAAGCACGCGGGCGGCCCCTGGGAGCTCGGCCTCGCCGAGACCCAGCAGACGCTGCTGCTCAACGGCCTGCGCGACCGCATCGTCGTGCAGACCGACGGCCAGCTGAAGACCGGCCGTGACGTCGTCATCGCCGCGCTGCTCGGCGCCGAGGAGTTCGGTTTCGCGACCGCGCCGCTCGTCGTCTCCGGCTGCGTCATGATGCGCGTCTGCCACCTGGACACCTGCCCGGTCGGCATCGCCACGCAGAACCCGGTCCTGCGGGAACGGTTCGCCGGCAAGGCCGAGTTCGTCGTGAACTTCTTCCGGTTCATCGCCGAAGAGGTCCGCGAGCTCCTCGCCGAGCTCGGCTTCCGCACGCTCGACGAGGCCGTCGGCCACGCCGAGCTGCTCGACACCACCCGGGCCGTGAACCACTGGAAGGCGCAGGGCCTCGACCTCGAGCCCCTCTTCCACGTTCCCGACCTGCCCGACGGTGCCGTACGCCACCAGCTGGTCGAGCAGGACCACGGCCTGGAGAAGGCCCTGGACAACGAGCTGATCAAGCTGTCGGCCGATGCGCTGGCCGCGCCCTCCGCCGAGGAGGCCCAGCCGGTCCGCGCCCAGGTCCCGATCCGGAACATCAACCGGACCGTGGGCACGATGCTCGGCCACGAGGTGACCAGGAAGTTCGGCGGTGCGGGCCTGCCCGACGACACCATCGACATCACCTTCACCGGCTCGGCCGGCCAGTCCTTCGGAGCCTTCCTGCCGCGCGGTGTCACGCTGCGCCTGGAGGGCGACGCCAACGACTACGTCGGCAAGGGCCTCTCCGGCGGCCGTGTCATCGTCCGCCCGGACCGCGGCGCCGACCACCTGGCCGAGTACTCGACCATCGCGGGCAACACCATCGCCTACGGCGCGACCGGCGGCGAACTGTTCCTGCGCGGCCGCACCGGCGAGCGCTTCTGCGTCCGCAACTCCGGTGCGCTGGTGGTCTCCGAGGGCGTGGGCGACCACGGCTGCGAGTACATGACCGGCGGCCACGCCGTCGTCCTCGGCGAGACGGGACGCAACTTCGCGGCCGGCATGTCCGGTGGCATCGCGTACGTCATCGACCTCGACAAGGACAACGTCAACGCCGGAAACGCGGGCGCCGTCGAGGCGCTGGACGACACCGACAAGCAGTGGCTGCACGACGTCGTGCGCCGCCACCACGAGGAGACGGGCTCCACCGTCGCCGAGAAGCTGGTTGCCGACTGGTCCGCGGCGGTCGACCGGTTCAGCAAGATCATCCCGACCACGTACAAGGCAGTGCTCGCCGCCAAGGACGCCGCTGAGCTCGCCGGTCTCTCCGATCAGGAGACCACCGAGAAGATGATGGAGGCGGCGACCAATGGCTGACCCCAAGGGCTTCCTGACCACCGGGCGCGAGGTCGCCAGGACCCGCCCGGTGGGCGAGCGGGTGAAGGACTGGAACGAGGTCTACGTCCCCGGCTCCCTGCTGCCGATCATCAGCAAGCAGGCCGGGCGCTGCATGGACTGCGGCATCCCGTTCTGCCACAACGGCTGCCCCCTGGGGAACCTGATCCCCGAGTGGAACGACTACGCCTACCGCGAGGACTGGCAGGCCGCGAGCGAGCGGCTGCACGCCACGAACAACTTCCCCGAGTTCACGGGCCGGCTCTGCCCCGCCCCGTGCGAGTCGGCGTGCGTCCTCGGCATCAACCAGCCCGCCGTCACCATCAAGAACGTCGAAGTCTCCATCATCGACAAGGCGTGGGACGCCAACGACGTCAAGCCGCAGCCGCCGGAGCGGCTGTCCGGCAAGACCGTCGCGGTCATCGGCTCGGGCCCGGCGGGTCTCGCCGCCGCCCAGCAGCTGACCCGGGCGGGCCACACGGTCGCCGTGTTCGAGCGCGCCGACCGCATCGGCGGACTGCTGCGCTACGGCATCCCCGAGTTCAAGATGGAGAAGCGGCACATCAACCGCCGGATCGAGCAGATGCGCGCGGAGGGCACCAAGTTCCGCACGGGCGTGGAGATCGGCCGCGACACCGACGCGGCGAAGTTGCGCCGCCGGTACGACGCCGTCGTCGTCGCGGCCGGCGCCACGACCGCCCGCGACCTGCCGGTGCCGGGCCGCGAGCTCAAGGGCATCCACCAGGCGATGGAGTACCTGCCGCTCTCCAACAAGGTCGTCGAGGGCGACTTCGTGGCCCCGCCGATCACCGCCGAGGGCAAGCACGTCGTCGTCATCGGCGGCGGCGACACCGGTGCGGACTGTGTCGGCACCGCCCACCGCCAGGGCGCGCTGTCCGTCACACAGCTGGAGATCATGCCCCGGCCGGGCGAGGAGCGGAACGCCAACCAGCCCTGGCCGACGTTCCCGATGCTCTACAAGGTGACGTCCGCGCACGAGGAGGGCGGCGAGCGGGTCTACTCCGTCTCCACCACCCACTTCGAGGGCGACGAGGACGGCAACGTCCAGTCCCTGCACCTGATCGAGGTCGAGTTCGTCGACGGCAAGCTCCAGCAGAAGCCGGGCACGGAGCGCGTCATCCCGGCCCAGCTGGTCACCCTCGCCATGGGCTTCACCGGCACGGACGTCGAGAACGGCCTGGTCTCCCAGTTCGGCCTGGAGCTGGACGAGCGCGGCAACATCGCGCGCGACGCGGACTTCGCGACCAACGTCGACGGCGTCTTCGTCGCCGGCGACGCGGGCCGCGGCCAGTCCCTGATCGTCTGGGCCATCGCCGAGGGCCGCTCCGCGGCACGCGGGGTGGACCGCTACCTCACGGGCGCGAGCCACCTGCCGGCCCCGATCCGCCCGACGGACCGTGCCCTGATGGTCTGACGTTCCCTCATATACGTCCCGTACAACGGCGTACGGAACTGATCGCGGCGCCTGCCCACTGTCCCCGACCGGACGACGGGCAGGCGTCGCGGTGCTTTGCGGCGGGTGCCGCTACTGCAGGCTCATCCGGTGCGGGTGGCGGGGGTGGGCGGGGCGGACGAACACGTTGTACTCGCCACAGCGGCCCACGACGACCTTCGTCGGATCCACCCTGCCGTCCTCGGCGTCCTCCACGGGGCGCCGGCTGCGCGAGCCCCCGTCCCACCCGCGCGAATCGACGGTCAGCAGCAGCCGCAGCTCCTGACCGCAGGTCTCGCAGTACTGCCGGGACAGGTCCGTGGAATGCCAGAGGTCCCGGCCGCACGGTACCGGCCAGGTCCGACAGCCGATCGGGCGGCTGCGTCATCCGCTCGACTTCCCGTACATTCCTGCGCGTTGGCACACCCGGCGAAACGGAGACGCGCAATGGCGGCGATCAGCCTCCGCAAGATAGAGGAGTCCGCCCCGGCCCTCGTCAGCCTCTACAAGACCGCGGGCGTCTCGCTGGAGAAGCACGGGCTGCGCGGGCAGCGCGTCGCGGTCTATCTGGTGGTGGACTACTCCGGCTCGATGAAGCCGTACTACAAGGACGGCAGCGTCCAGGCCCTCGCCGACCGGGTGCTGGGGCTGTCGGCGAACCTGGACGACGACGGGAGCGTGCCCGTCGTCTTCTTCTCCACGGACATCGACGCGGAGACCGAGATCGCCCTCGCGGACCACGAGGGCCGGATCGACCGGATCGTGGCCGGGCTCGGGCACATGGGCAAGACCAGCTACCACGCGGCGATGGACGCGGTCATCGACCACTACCTGGACAGCGGGTCCACGGCCCCCGCCCTCGTCGTCTTCCAGACGGACGGCGGGCCCATCAACAAGCTCGCCGCGGAGCGCTATCTGTGCAAGGCGGCGAAGCTGCCGCTGTTCTGGCAGTTCATCGGCTTCGGCGATCCGGGCAGCCGGCAGTTCGAGTTCCTGCGCAAGCTGGACGAGCTGGCCGTCCCGGCGAAGCGTCCGGTCGACAACGCCGGCTTCTTCCACGCGGGCCAGGACCCGCGCCGGGTCCCGGACGCGGAGCTGTACGACCGGCTCGTCGCCGAGTTCCCGTCCTGGCTGGCCGCCGCCCGCGCGCAGGGCATCGTGCGCTCCTGACCGTACGGGCCCGTCATGCCTGGCCGCCGCGCCGCCGTGTGCCCAGGTCACCGGCACCGTGCAGAGCGCAGGAGACCGGGCGGCTCCGCCCGCTGCCTTCGGTGATCATGGTGAGCGCACGGGCGCCCGACTGCCGTGGCACGGGAGGGGAGTACGTGGCGCCGCAGGAGCGGGTGATCCTGGGAGACGAGGTACGCGGCGTCCCCGCCGGCGGTGGCCCGGGAGGGCGGGGCTGTCCGTCTCTGCCGTGACGCCGACGGGCCCGTGCCGGACGACGCCGCTCCGCTCGCGCTTCCACGTCGCCCCCGAGGGCCGGGCTGCGGTCGCCCGGGTGACCACCGAGCAGCACCTCGGCTCCCGTGTGCGCGGACGCCCCGCCGTCCACCGGCTCAAGGAACCGTTCGGCGCGCCGCGCGGGTGGATCCCCCACGCTGCACCGTCGCCGGCCGCTGCGGTTCGGCCGCACGCGGTGGGGCGCGACAGCGCGTGCCGTGCCCGCATCGGCCAGGAGACCTGAACCGGCGGCGGTCTGCCGACCACGGCGACCGCTTCCCGGGCATGCGCAGCCCTGCCCGCCGCAATCCCGACAGAAGATGTCGGGTATCCAGGGTTGTCTGGAGCCATGGGAAACAGCTGGACAGATTTCAGTGAGGCGGAGCCGGACTTCGCCGCGACCGTGCAGCAGCGCTTCGAGCAGTACACGCACCACGTCCTCGCGACGCTGCGCAAGGACGGCTCACCGCGCGTGACCGGCCTCGAGGTGAACTTCAGGTTCGGGGAGCTGTGGCTCGGGATGATGCCGAACTCGCGCAAGGCACTGGACCTGCGGCGTGACCCGAGGTTCGCGATCCATGCCAATCCCGGGGCCGGTGCGTCCATGGAGGACGGGGACGTGCGGGTCGCCGGACGGGCCGTCGAGGTGACCGATCCGGAGGTGATGGCACGGTTCCAGGAGGCGGTCGAGGCGCCGCAGCCGTTCCATCTGTTCCGGGTGGAGCCGACCGAGGTCGTACGGACGGGGGTCGAGGGCGACGAGCTCGTGGTCCGGTCCTGGCGGCCGGGGCGAGGGCTGCGGACCGTCCGGCGCGGCAACGACGACAGCCCGGCGCGCCCGGACGCCACGTGACCGCGCCGGGGACCGCGCCGTGAGTCAGCCGGACAGCACCGCGGCCCGGCACTGGGCCGGCGTGCCCCACGCGTCCCGCAGCGGGCGGGCCTTGCGCAGCCAGAGGGAGAGGTCCAGCTCCTCGGTGTAGCCGACGGCGCCGTGCACCTGGAGGGCGGTGCGGGCGGCGGCGTACGCGGCCTCGCCCGTGGCCACCTTCGCCGCGGCGACCTCGGCGGGGGCCAGCGAGAGCGCCGCCCCGTGGAGGAGCGGCCGGGCGAACTCGAGCGCGACCAGCGTGTCCGCCAGCCGGTGCTTGACCGCCTGGAACGACCCGATCGGGGCGCCGAACTGGGTGCGCTGCCCGGCGTACGCGACGGTTCGCTCCAGCAAGGCGAGCCCGGTGCCGAGCGACTGCGCGGCCGTGGCGAGACGCGCCCAGTCCCCGGCGCGCCGGGCCGCCGCGGCGACGGCGGTCCCGGCGGCGATGACCTCCCCGCCCGCGTCCGGCACAGCAAGCCGCCGCACCGGATCGGCCGACGTCCGGACCGGTCCGTGCCCGGGCGCGACACGCAGCCTCGCGCGGGGCGGGCCGGAGCCGTCGGCGCCCTCGCCGCCATCCGGTTCGACCACCAGCACCCAGCCCGCCGCATCCGCGTCCAGCACGTACCGCCCCGCCCCCGGAAGCCGCAGCGTCGCCATCACCTCGCCCGCCGCGATCCCCGGCAGGAGCCGCTTCGCCGGGCCGGGCTCACCGAGCTCCGCGAGCAGCGCGGCCGCGGCGACGGTTTCCGCCAGCGGGCCCGGTACCGCATGGCGGCCGAGCTCCACGAAGGCGACGGCGAGATCGACGGGGAGCGGGCCCACGCCCTCGTACGCCTCCGGAACGGCCAGCGCGAAGACCCCCGCGCCGGCCAGGCGGGACCACAGTGCGCGACCCGGCGCTGGGTCGCCCGCCGCCCAGGCCCGCGCTGCCGCCACCGTGTCCGCGGCCGTCAGCATCGCGTCCAGCGAGCGCCCGAAGGCCCGCTGTTCGTCGTCGAGCAGGAAGCGCATCAGCGGCGGCCTTTCGGAAGTCCGAGCAGGCGCTCGGCGATGATGTCGCGCTGGATCTCGTTCGTTCCGGCGTAGAGGGGCCCGGCCAGCGAGAAGACGTACCCCTCGGCCCACCCGCCCGGGCCGTCCGCCAACTCCCCGTCCACGCCGAGCAGATCGAGCGCGGTCTCGTGCAGGGCGATGTCGTACTCGGACCAGAAGACCTTGTTCAGGCTGGACTCGGCACCGATGGCCGAACCCGCCGCGAAGCGTGAGGCGTTGGCGTACGTGAAGAGCTGGTACGCCCGCGCGCCGATCACCGCGTCCGCGACCCGGTCCCTCAGCGCCGTGTCGGAGGGGTCCCCGGCCGACCGCCAGAGCCGTACGAGCCGGTCGGCCGCGGCCAGGAAGCGGCCGGGGGAGCGGAGCGTGAGGCCGCGTTCGTTGCCGGTCGTCGACATGGCGATACGCCAGCCCTGCCCGGGCTCGCCGATCACGTCCTCGTCCGGCACGAAGACGTCGTCCAGGAACAGTTCGGCGAAGGCCGGCTTGCCGTCGAGCCGGCCGATCGGGCGGACCGTGACGCCCGGCGCGCGCAGGTCGAACATCAGGTACGTCAGGCCCCGGTGCGGCTTGCCGGCATCGGGGTCGGTCCGGAAGATGCCGAACGCCCGGTCCGCGAAGGCCGCCCGCGACGACCACGTCTTCTGGCCCGACAGCAGCCAGCCGCCGTCCGTCCGCACGGCCCGGGACTTCAGCGACGCGAGGTCGGAACCGGACTCCGGCTCCGACCAGGCCTGCGCCCAGATCGCCTCGCCGCCGGCCATGGACGGCAGGATGCGGGCCCGCTGCTCCTCGGTCCCGTGGTCGAAGAGGGTCGGGGCGAGGAGGTTGATGCCGTTCTGCGACACCCGGCCCGGCGCGCCCGCCGCGTAGTACTCCTCCTCGAAGACCAGCCAGTGGAAGAGATCGACGCCGCGGCCGCCGTACCGCTGCGGCCAGGACACCACCGACCAGCGGTCGGCGTACAGCTCCGCCTCCCACGCCCGGTGCGCGGCGAAGCCCTCCTCCGTCTCCAGCGACGGCAGCGGCCCGGCCGGGACGTGCGCACGCAGCCACGCGCGGGCCTCCGCGCGGAACGCGTCCTCGTCCGCCGTGTGCGTCAGGTCCATGAAGCGCCCGCTCCCCTCCCCGGGAACCTTCCCTAACAAGTGTTTGGTAGGTTAGCGTGCCGGTGTGACGGACATCAAGGCTCAGTACGTACCCGGGCATGCGCTGCTGGACGGCCGTACCGCCGTCATCACCGCGGCCGCGGGGGCCGGGATCGGCGGGGCGACCGCGCGCCGCTTCCTCGAGGAAGGTGCACGGGTCCTGATCAGCGACGCGCACGCGCGCCGCCTCAAGGAGAGCGAGGACGCGCTCGCTGCCGAGTTCGGGGCGGCGGCCGTGGACTCGCGGGTGTGCGACGTCACCGACGAGGCCCAGGTGCAGGCCCTCTTCGACGAGGCCGTACGGATCCACGGGGGCCTCGACCTCGTCGTCAACAACGCGGGCCTCGGCGGCACGTCCGAACTCGTCGACATGACCGACGAGCAGTGGTCCCGCGTGCTGGACGTCACGCTGAACGGCACCTTCCGCTGCACCCGGGCCGCCCTCCGGGCGTTCAGGGCGGCCGGCCGCGGCGGCGTCGTCGTCAACAACGCCTCCGTCGTCGGCTGGCGCGCCCAGGCCGGCCAGGCCCACTACGCCGCCGCGAAGGCCGGCGTCATGGCGCTGACCCGGTGCGCGGCGGTCGAGGCGGCGGCGTACGGGGTCCGCGTCAACGCGGTCTCGCCGAGCCTCGCCATGCACCCGCACCTGGTGAAGGTCACCTCGGCCGAGCTGCTGGAGGAGCTCACCGCCCGCGAGGCCTTCGGCCGGTACGCCGAGCCCTGGGAGGTCGCCAACGTCATCGTCTTCCTCGCCAGCGGCTACTCCTCGTACATGACGGGCGAAACGGTGTCCGTCAGCTCCCAGCATCCGTAGATCGGGCAGGACCGGGCAGGACCAGAATGGGCACGTGCCAACGACGAAGAAGAAGACCCAGGTGACCGCCTCGCCGGAGCGGCGCCGCGAACTGCTCGGCATCGCGGCCGAGGTGTTCGCCGCCCAGGGCTACAACGCCACCACCGTCCGCAAGATCGCGGACGCGGCGGGCATGCTCGCCGGCAGCCTCTACTACCACTTCGATTCCAAGGAATCGATGCTCGACGAGATCCTCTCCACCTTCCTCGACGAACTGTGGGCGGGGTACGACACCGTCCTTGCGGCCGGGCTCGGGCCGAGGGAGACGATCGAGGCACTCGTCACCGAGTCGTTCCGGGAGATCGACCGGCACCGCGCCGCCGTCGCGATCTACCAGAAGGAGTCCAGGCACCTCTCCGCACAGCCCCGCTTCCGCTATCTCGCCGACTCGCAGCAGAAGTTCGAGAAGGCGTGGCTGGGAACGCTGGAGCGCGGGGTCGCCGCGCGGGTCTTCCGCGACGACCTGGACGTCCGGCTCACGTACCGGTTCGTCCGCGACACGGTGTGGGTCGCGGCGTCCTGGTACCGGCCGGGCGGGCGGCACAGCCCCGACGAGATCGCCCGCCAGTACCTGTCGATGGTGCTCGACGGCATTACGACGAAGGAGCAGCAGTCATGGCCGAGGCCTACATAGTCGAAGCGGTACGCACCCCGGTCGGCCGGCGCAAGGGAGGCCTGGCCGGTGTCCACCCCGCCGACCTGGGCGCACACGTCCTCAACGCTCTGGTCGCCCGGTCGGGGATCGACCCGGCCGCCGTCGAGGACGTCGTCTTCGGCTGCCTGGACACCGTGGGCCCGCAGGCAGGTGACATCGCCCGCACCTGCTGGCTGGCGGCGGGCCTGCCCGAGGAGGTGCCGGGCGTCACCGTCGACCGCCAGTGCGGCTCCTCCCAGCAGGCGGTGCACTTCGCGGCCCAGGGCGTCATGTCCGGCACCCAGGACCTCGTCGTCGCGGGCGGCGTGCAGAACATGACGCAGATCCCGATCGCCTTCGCCTCCCGACAGGCCGCGGAGCCGCTCGGGCTGACCGAGGGCCCCTTCCACGGCTCGCAGGGCTGGCGTGCCCGGTACGGCGACGCGCCCGTCAACCAGTTCCACGGCGCCGAGCTGATCGCGAAGAAGTGGGGCATCTCCCGCCTCGACATGGAGGAGTTCGCCCTCCGCTCCCACCAGCGGGCCGTCCGCGCGATCGACGAGGGCCGCTTCGAGCGGGAGACCGTCGCCCACGGCGACGTGACGGTGGACGAAGGCCCTCGCCGCGACACGACCCTGGAGAAGATGGCGGGCCTGCGCCCCGTCCTGGACGGCGGCACGATCACCGCGGCCTGCTCCTCCCAGGTCTCGGACGGCGCGGCGGCGATGCTCCTCGCGAGCGAGCGTGCCGTACGCGAACACGGGCTCACCCCACGCGCCCGCGTCCACCACCTCTCGGTGCGCGGCGAGGACCCCGTCCGGATGCTCTCCGCCCCCATCCCGGCCACCGCACACGCGCTGAAGAAGACCGGTATGTCCATCGACGACATCGACCTCGTCGAGATCAACGAGGCCTTCGCCCCCGTGGTGCTCGCCTGGCTCAAGGAGACCGGTGCGGACCCCGCGCGGGTGAACGTGAACGGCGGCGCGATCGCCCTGGGCCATCCGCTGGGTGCGACGGGTGTGAAGCTGATGACGACGCTGCTGCACGAACTGGAGCGCACGGGTGGGCGGTTCGGGCTTCAGACGATGTGCGAGGGCGGGGGCCAGGCGAACGTGACGATCATCGAGCGGCTGTAGCGCCGCCATTCCCTGAGGGCGCGGCGGACATGTCGGTGGGACGGGCCGCGTCCTCGAAAGCGGCGTGGGCTTTCGGGGCGAGGGAGGTGACGCCGTGGACGGGCTCGGCCAGGGGCCACATGGTGTGGGCGAGGCCGGCGGCGGCTTCGATGGTGTTCATGACAATAAAGACCTGCCGCGGCTCCGCCGTTTCGTGATCCCGCACGGCGACCGGGCGTGCTACAGTTCTCGACGTTGCAGTTTTGGTACCCATGAACTTTATGTGCGCCTGACGGGAAATGATCCGCTGGGCGCATTACTGTTTTTCCGGCTTTCTCCGGATGGGACCTCTTACCTATCGGGAGAATGACATGGCCACTGGAACCGTGAAGTGGTTCAACTCGGAAAAGGGCTTCGGCTTCATCGAGCAGGACGGCGGCGGCGCCGACGTCTTCGCGCACTACTCCAACATCGCCTCCTCGGGCTTCCGTGAGCTCCAGGAAGGCCAGAAGGTCACCTTCGACGTCACGCAGGGCCAGAAGGGCCCGCAGGCGGAGAACATCGTCCCGGCCTGACACCCGGACGCGTACCACGCAGCCGGGGCCCGCACCTTCGCGGTGCGGGCCCCGGCTTGTGCTGTCCTCAGGCCCAGGAAGGCATTCCCGAATGACTCGCTCCGAAAGTCCCGCACGCCGGCGACCGGCGACGCGACCCGTCAAGCGCACCGCGAACGAGCCCGTGGACAGGTCCGCGGGCTCCTCCGCGAACCGGTCCGCGAACGAGCCGTCGAAACAGCCCGCGCGACGGTCCGCCAAGAGCTCTGCCAAGAGTCCCGCAAAGGGCTCCGCGAACGGCTCGGCCAAACGCTCCGGCAGTGTGCGCCGTGCCGTGACGCCTCCGCAGGAATTCACGCTGCCGGAAACCAGCACGCCCGCCCTGCCCGCCGTCGCGTCGTTCGACGAGCTGGAACTGCCCGCGGCGCTGCTGAAGACCCTCTCCGCGCAGGGGGTGACCGCACCCTTCCCGATCCAGGCCGCCACGCTGCCGAACTCGCTCGCCGGGCGTGACCTGCTCGGACGCGGGCGCACCGGCTCGGGCAAGACCCTCGCTTTCGGTCTCGCGCTGCTCGCCCGCACCGCCGGGCGGCGGGCCGAGTCCGGGGCCCCGCTCGCCCTGGTCCTCGTGCCCACGCGGGAGCTCGCCCAGCAGGTCACCGATGCCCTCACCCCGTACGCGACGGCCGTCAACCTGCGGCTCGCCACGGTCGTCGGCGGAATGTCGATCACCAAGCAGGCGGGCTCGCTGCGGCGCGGCGCCGAGGTGGTCGTGGCGACGCCCGGCCGGCTCAAGGACCTCATCGAGCGCGGCGACTGCCGGCTCGACCAGGTGGCGATCACCGTGCTGGACGAGGCCGACCAGATGGCCGACATGGGCTTCATGCCGCAGGTCACCGCCCTGCTGAAGCAGGTGGAGGCGGACGGGCAGCGCATGCTGTTCTCGGCCACCCTGGACCGGAACATCGACCGGCTCGTACGGCAGTTCCTGACCGACCCCGTCGTGCACTCGG
The DNA here is from genome assembly GCF_053594115.1 of Streptomyces sp. NPDC001970. Lineage (NCBI taxonomy): Bacteria > Bacillati > Actinomycetota > Actinomycetes > Kitasatosporales > Streptomycetaceae > Streptomyces > Streptomyces sp. NPDC001970. The sequence continues at coordinate 153,530 of NZ_JBSFDW010000003.1, forward strand.
TCGACCCGTCCGCAGGCGCCGTGACCACGATGGACCACCACGTGCTGTACGTCGCCGACGAGACGGACAAGAAGGCGGTCACGACGCGCATAGCGGCCCGTGACGGCCGGGTCATCATGTTCCTGGACACCAAGCGGTCCGTGGACCGGCTCGTCAAGCGGCTGCTCGCCAGCGGCGTACGGGCGGCGGGCCTGCACGGCGGGCGGTCGCAGCCGCAGCGCAACCGCACCCTCGACCAGTTCAAGAACGGGCAGGTCAGCGCGCTGGTGGCGACCAATGTGGCGGCCCGTGGCATCCATGTCGACGACCTGGACCTCGTCGTGAACGTCGATCCGCCGATGGACCACAAGGACTATCTCCACCGGGGCGGGCGCACCGCGCGGGCGGGCGAGTCGGGCAGCGTCGTCACGCTGGTCCTGCCCGACCAGAAGCGCGAGATGGCCCGGCTGATGTCGGATGCGGGCATCAGCCCGCGCACGGCGATGATCAAGTCCAGCGACGAGGAGCTGGCACGGCTGACCGGGGCCCGCGAGCCGTCGGGTGTGGCCGTCACCATCGAGGTGCCGCAGCAGCCGCAGCCGCAGCAGACGGCGGCGCGGTCCGCGCGGTCGCGGCGCCGGGCGCCGCGTCCGCAGCAGGGCGGCGGTACGGGGTCGGGTCGGCGCACGCAGACCGGCCGCCACCACCGGGCCGCGGGCCGCTAGGCGCACCCGTCGGGCCCGCCCGCCGGGGCGTGCGGTGCCCGGTGCTGTTCGGTGGGCCCGGGTGTCCGTCCTCCATGGCCGGAAGGGTTCGGTGTGGTGGGCCTGGGTGTCCGTCGTCAGTCGGCGGTCGGGCTCGGTGCGGTGCGGCCGGTTGTTCGTCGTCGGTCGGCGGTCGGGTGCGGTGCGGTGCGGCCGGTTGTTCGTCGTCAGTCGGCGGTCGGGTTCGGTGCGGTGCGGCCGGTTGTTCGTCGTCGGTCGGCGGTCGGGTTCGGTGCGGTGCGGCCGGTTGTTCGTCGTCAGTCGGCGGTCGGGTGCGGTGCGGTGCGGCCGGTTGTTCGTCGTCAGTCGGCGGACGGACTCGGAAGGGGCGGTAGGGCGCGGAGTGCGTGGTCGGCCTCGGACATCACGCGGGCGACCAGCTCCGCGCAGCTGGGGAGGTCCTCGATCAGGCCCGCGACCTGCCCGGACGCCATGACGCCGAGGTCGGTGCGGCCCTCGACCATGGAGGCCTTCAGGAGCATCGGCGTGTTCGCGGCGAGCAGGACCTGGCTCCAGGACAGGTCCCTGCCGTGTTTCATCGCGAGCCCGTCACGGATCATTGCGGCCCAGGACAGTCCCGAGAGCTTCCTGAAACGGGCAGCCCGGCGGACGGCGTGCAGGAGGGCCCGGGTGCGGCCGGACCGTTCGAGCGCGTCGACGAGTTCCGTACGGAGCATGCGGTGCGGCAGGCCGTCGACGGCCGTCGTGACGGTGATGTCCCTCACCGACGCCGCCAGATAACGGGCCTTGACGGCGTCCGGGACCGTCGAGTCCGACGTGAGCAGGAAACGGGTGCCCATGGCGACGCCCGCCGCCCCGAAGGCGAGCGCCGCCACCAGACCTCGCCCGTCGTGGAAACCTCCCGCCGCGACCACGGGGATCTCCACGGCGTCCACGACCTGCGGCAGCAGCACGGTCGTGGCGACGTCCCCGGTGTGGCCACCGCCCTCGCCGCCCTGCACGATCACCGCGTCCGCGCCCCACGCTGCGACCTTCTCGGCGTGGCGGCGGGCGCCGATGGACGGGATGACCACGACGCCCGCGTCCTTGAGCTCGGCGATCAGCTCGCGCGAGGGGGCCAGGGCGAAGGAGGCGACGCGTACGCCCTCGTCGATGATGATCCGCACCCGCTCCCGTGCGTCCCCGGCGTCGGCGCGCAGATTGACGCCGAAGGGCGCGTCCGTACGGGACTTGACCTCGCGCACGGACTGTCGGAGCTGCCCGGTGGTCATGGTCGCGGAGCCGAGGATGCCGAGCGCCCCGGCTTCGGCGGTGGCGGTCACCAGTCGAGGGCCCGCGACCCAGCCCATGCCGGTCTGGACGATGGGGTGGCGCACGCCGACGAGCTTGGTGAGCGCGGTCTCCATCAGGCCCTGACCTCGCGGTCGCGCATCCCGTCCGGGTCGATGACGTCGCGGATCAGCGTCAGTTCGGCTGCGGTCGGCTCCCGCGTGCACGGGACGTCGTCATCGATCACCAGCCCGAATCCGGTCGCCTCCCGCACCTGCTCCACCGTCACCCCGGGATGCAGGGAGGCCAGCCGCATGGACCGGTCCGGCGTCGCGAAGTCGAAGACCCCGAGGTCGCTGACCACCCGCGGGATGCGGTGGAAGCGAGCACCCGCCGCGTTGTCGTACCCCACACCGCTCACCATGTCGACCTTCTCGACGAACACACGGGTGGAGTGCCGCGGCACCCAGTAACTGACCGGATTGTTGAGGGTGTTGACCGGCGCTCCGCGCACACCGAGCAGCTGGCGGGCCGGTCGGGCCCAGTCACCGATGCAGGAGATGTTCTGGTTGCCGTACCGGTCGATCTGGCCGGCGCCCATCATGACGTGCCGCTTCCCGCCGGTGACCATCGTGAGGTGGCGGCGGTACGGCAGCCAGCCCTCGACCGTGCCGTCGAGGCCGACGAGCATCGCTTCGCCGTCCGTGAGCAGCAGATCGGGCGAGAAGGTGCGCTTGGCGAGGCGCGCGCCGATGGAGGGGATCAGGCCCATGGGACTGGCCAGCACCTCGCCGTCGTCCCGCCAGGCCTCGGCGCAGGCGATCACGCAGTACTCGGAACGAGAGACGGTCATCGCTGCTCCTCGTGCCAGGCCTGGACGGCCGACTGATAGGCGTGCTCGTCAGGGCCGGACAGGAAGCGCCCGGCGAAGTCCTCCCACGGCGTGGTCGCGTACAGCTTCTGGAACGCCTCGTCGCGCCCGTGGTCGGGCACGCAGGAGGTGAAGTGCGCACCGTTCGGGGTCTCGGCGACGCCCGTGACGCTGTGCCGGCCGACGAGGAGGGTCTGCGGGGCGGCGTCCTTGGTCAGCTCGGCCGTCTCGACAAGCTGTTCGCACGACACGTACGCCTCGTCGGCCGCCTCGCAGAAGAGGTCGTCGAAGTACGGGTCGGGACCGAGGTACTGGCCGTTGCCGAGCCGGTCGGCGCGGTTCATGTGGACGAGGGCCGCGTCCATGCGCAGGGCGGGTACGGCGACGAACTCCTCCCCGTCGTCGTAGGGCGATGTCACCGTCCGCAGCCCGGGGTTGACCCGCATGACGTCCGAGCCGAGTCCGGCCCGCACGGGCAGGAACGGCAGCCGGTTGGCCGCGGCGTGCAGGCCCCACATGAACATGGCCTCGTCGAGCTCGGTCATCTCGAAGGCGCCGCGCTCGCGGGCGGCGCGGAAGTGCGGCTCCAGCGGGATCGAGTCGAGCGTCGCGAACGGTGCCACGAGCCTGCGGATGCGGCCCGCCGCGGCGAGGAGGCCCACGTCGGGGCCGCCGTACGAGACGACGGTCAGGTCGGTGATCCCGCTCCGGAGCAGCGCTCGCACCAGGGCCATCGGCTTGCGCCGCGAGCCCCAGCCGCCGATGCCGAGGGTCATGCCGCTGCGCAGCCGCCCGATGACGTCATCGACGGACATGGTCTTGTCGGCCATGGATCACGCCTCCTTGCCGAAGGTGTCGCGGACGCGGTCGGCGGTCCCGCTGAGGCCCGCCTCGAAGGTGAAGCCCTGCTCGAAGCGGTAGCTGCGGCGTACGTCGACGGGGTCGATGCCGTTGATGGCGGCCTTGGCCAGCCGGAGCAGATGGCCGTCCTTCCGCGCGATCTCGCGCGCCAGCTCCAGGGCCGCGGTGGGGAGTTCCTCGCGCGGGACGACCTTCCACACCGAACCGTGGGCATGCAGTTCGGCGGCCGTGGCCGTACGTGAGGTGTAGTACAGGGCGCGCATCAGATGCTGCGGCACCAGCCGGGCGAGATGGGTGGCCGCGCCGAGAGCGCCGCGGTCCAGTTCCGGCAGCCCGAAGGTGGCGTCCTCGGACGCCACGATCGCGTCGGCGTTCCCGACGAGCCCGATCCCGCCGCCGAGGCAGAAGCCGTGCACGGCGGCGACGACGGGCACCTCGCACTCGTAGACCGCGGCGAAGGCCTCGTAGCAGCCGTGGTTGGCGCCGATGAGGGCGCGGTGCGTGCCCGCGTCGCGCTGGAGCTCCTTGATGTCGACGCCCGCGTTGAAGCCGCGGCCCGCGGCGGCGAGGACGACGCAGCGGATCTCCCGGTCGCGGCCGGCCGCGCGGACGGCGTCCGCGAGGTCGTACCAGCCCTGCACGGGCAGGGCGTTGACGGGCGGGAAGTCGACCGTGACGACGGATACGCCCTTCTCCGGGCCTGAGGTGGAGACACCCATGAGCGGATCAGCTACCTTTCCACCAAACATTTGTTAGGTGATGCTGCGTCAGGAAGGTAGCAGCCGATGGAGCTGGACGGGAGGGTCGCCGTCGTCACCGGCGGCACGCGGGGCGTCGGCGCGGGGATCGCGCGGGCGTTCCTTGCGGCCGGTGCGGAGGTCGTCGTCTGCGCCCGCAGACCGCCGGACGCCCCGGTCGAAGCGGGCGGACGCAAGGCGGAGTTCATGCCCGTCGACCTGCGCGACGGGGCGGCCGTCTCGGACCTCTTCGCCGATGTCGGGCGCCGGTACGGGCGGCTCGACGCCCTCGTCAACAACGCGGGCGGGACGCCGTACCGGCTGCTCGGCGAGGGGGACGCCGAGCGCCACGCGCGGGTGGTGCAGCTCAATCTGGTGGCGCCGATGACCGCGTCCCTGGCCGCGTACGAGCACCTGCGCGCGGCGCGCGGCTCGCTCCTGATGATCGGCAGCGTGAGCGGTACGCGACCCTCGCCGGGCACGGCCGCGTACGGGGCCGCCAAGGCGGGCCTGGAGAACCTGGCCCGCTCCATGGCCGTCGAGTGGGCGCCCGAAGTCCGGGTGAACACCCTGGTGCTGGGCATGGTGCGCACCGAACTGTCGCACCTCCACTACGGCGACGAGGCGGGGATCGCGGCGGTCGGCCGCACCGTGCCGCTGGGCCGGCTCGCCGAACCGGACGAGATCGGGGACGCGGCCGTGTTCCTCGCGTCGGATCGGGCGGGGTACGTGAGCGGGGCGTCGCTGCTGGTGCACGGGGGCGGCGAGCGCCCCGCGTTCCTGGACGCGGCGAATGCCGACCGGTGACGTGAGGAGAGAACGTGATGACCGGAATCACTGAGGGACGCGTCGTGATCGTGACCGGCGCCGGTCGCGGGCTGGGCAGGGCCCACGCCCTCACCTTCGCCGCCGAGGGCGCGAAGGTGGTGGTCAACGACCTCGGAGTGGGCCCGGACGGCTCGGGCACGTCCCGCACCCCCGCGGAACAGGTCGTCGACGAGATCCGCTCGGCGGGAGGCGAAGCGGTGGCGCACGGAGGCGACGTGGCGTCCGCCGAGGGCGCGGCGTCCTTGGTGGCGACCGCGCTCGACACCTTCGGGCGGCTCGACACCCTCGTCAACAACGCCGGGTTCCTGCGCGACCGGATGCTGGTCAACCTGGACGAGGACGACTGGGACGCGGTGATGCGGGTGCATCTGAAGGGGCACTTCCTGCCGCTGAAGCACGCGGCGGCGTACTGGCGGGCCGAGGCGAAGGCGGGCCGCGAGCCGGCCGCACGGGTGGTGAACACCTCCTCCGGGGCGGGCCTGCTCGGCTCGGTCGGCCAGGGCAACTACAGCGCGGCGAAGGCGGGCATCGTCGGCCTCACACTCGTCGCGGCGGCGGAGATGGCCCGTTACGGCGTCCAGGTCAACGCGATCGCCCCGGCGGCACGGACACGGATGACCGAGCAGACCTTCGCGGAGACGATGGCGGCGCCGGAGGAGGCGGGGGCCTTCGACGCGATGGCCCCCGAGAACGTCTCGCCGCTCGTCGTCTGGCTCGGCGCGACGGCGTCGGCGGGCGTCACGGGCCGCGTCTTCGGGGCGGAGGCGGGCCGCATCACCGTGATGGAGGGCTGGCGCCCGGGCCCCACCGCGGACAAGGGTTCCCGCTGGACCGCCGCGGAGGCGGGGGAGGCGGCCCTGAAACTCCTGGCGGAGTCGGAGCCACCGCAGCCGGTGTACGGGGCGGGGTAGCGCTCTGGGCCGGGGTGTGGGGTGCGGGGTGCGGGGTGCCTCCGGCCGTGCGGGGTGTGGGGTGGGCGGTGTGCCCGGTGCCGTGATGGGCGTCCGGTGTGTCCGTCCTCAAGTGCCCCCTACGCCCTGCGGCGTGGGGGACCCCCAGACGGGCTGGGTGCGGCTGCTGTCGGTGGGTGGGGGTCGGGGCCCTCCGGGCTCGCCTCTTCGAGATCGGTGGGTACGGCGTCACCCGGCGCGGGCAGCCGATTTCTGCGGGGGCGACCCTGCACGGCCCCGCCCCCGTAGTCCGCCGTCTGCGGCCCGGTGGGTGGTACGAACCCCACCGGACGGTGGACGTCTCTGTGTGGTGCTGCATCTTCGGCAGGCCGATGTCAGCCGGCGCTTTGCGAGACGGCCGGTGCGGGCCACGGTGACACCGTGGCCGCGCAGTTCCCTCTCGATCCGCTTCAGTAGCGTCGTCCTGCCGGTGGAGTGGGTTCCGAGCACGCCAATGCGGAATGGTGTCGTCACCACAGGGTTGCATCCATTTCGGATTCGGGGGCGCCGGGCATGCCGGGCGGAACGGCCACGGCAATGAGCTGGTCCCAGGTCTCGTAGCGGTTGGCCATGGCGGTGAGAAGCTGCGCCGTGGCGTAGGCGTCGTAGGTGGCGCGGTGCCGTCCGACAGCGGGCGCGTGAGTCAGATCCGGCCGAGTGTGCTCGATCAGGGCATCGAGCCCGTAGGAGGGCAGGCCCGCGTACGTGTTCCGGGCCAGGCGCAGCGTGTCGATGACTCCGGTCGGCTCCCATTTCGGCAGGTGAGCTTTCAGCACGCGGTAATCGCCGCTCACGTTGTGGCCGCAGATCCACACGTCGCCGAGGACTTCTTGCACCTGGCCGGCGACTTCCTCCCATCGGGGCGCACTCTCCAGGACCTGGTTCGTCAGGCCGTGAATGCGGGCCGCGAGGGGGGTGACGGGCCGAGGCGGGCGGATCAGCCATGCGCTGGCCATGTTCGTGTCCGGCTTGCCCTCGCCTACGGGCAGTGCGGCGACCTCGACCAGGTCCGGCGGGTTGAGCCCGTTGCCTTCGACATCGACTACGAGCAGTCGGGGCCAGGTGCTGAAGTTCATGGCGTGGGAGTTCCGTTCTCCGCCTTCCAGCCGATGGGGGCGCGGCCGTGCCGGCGGTAGTGGTGAGGCTTCGCTCGGTCGTGGCACTGGTAGCCGTAACCGCGCCGAAGGAAGTAGCGCGGCGGCTGGTCCAGTCCCTCCACGATGATGGCGCGATCATCAACCTCAACGGCTCCCGTCGCGCCGAGGGCTCGGGCTTCTTTGGTGACTTCCGCGAGATCGGGCTTCGCCCCGGCGCGCCGGCACAGTAGCAGCTGCTCCTCAGGGCAGATGGTGCACAGCCGCCGGCGCAGCAATATCCCGGCCACCTTGTGCAGCTGCCGCCAGGCATGGGGGCGGCCCGCCTCGGCTGCGTCCGGCGGATTCGGGCCCGCGAACCGACCGAGAGGAGCACGGAGTCTCTCAGCCCTCGACCAGGATCACTTCGAGCGTCCGGGGCCCGTGGACCCCCTCCACCCGGTCCAGCTCGATGTCGCTCGTCGCCGACGGGCCGCTGATCCAGGTCAGCGGGCGCGCCGGGTCCAGGCGCTCCAGGCCCTGCGGCACCGAGTCGACGAGCTGCTCCGGGACGCGTACGACGCAGATGTGGTGGTCGGGCACGAGCGTGATCCGGCGGCGGCCCTGGGCCGCGCCGCCGTCCAGGACGATGGTGCCGGTCTCGGCGATGGCCACCGCACAGCCGGTGACCACGCTGTCCACCGTGTCGAGTTCGGCGGGCGTGGAGCCCGGCGTGTCCGGCACGAGCTCGATGCCGTTCGCCACCGCCGTGGCCGGCCACTCCTCCGGCAGCCCGTCCGGCACCACGACCGTGCGGGTCCCGCGCTCCGCCAGCAGCCGGCCGATCAGGTCCGGCAGGTCGTCGGCAGAGGCGACGCGGTGCACGAGCGCGCGGTAGTCCGCGAGGTTCTCGGCGAGAAGGTCCGCGGTCTGCGCGGGCGTGCGTTCCCCGTGGACGCGGAGATAGTCGCGGACGACCGGTACGTCCTCTGGACGCTCGTCGCGCGGCACGTCCGCCAGCGCACGGCGCAGCCGCCCGAGGACCGTGTCCCTGCTGCTCACTTGCCGCTCCCTTCGGTACCGCGCGTGCGCTGCCACCAGTCGCGGAACGACTCGGCCGGCACCACCGGCACGGCCCGGGTGTCGGACCAGGCCCGGCCGGGTCCCGGCAGCCGCTTCGGATGCAGCCGGCGGGTACGGGAGGCGACGCGCTGGGCCGCGCGCAGTGCGCCGGGGTGGTCCAGCGTCCAGCGGGCCGCGCGCATCGCGGCCCGCTCCGCCGCGTGACCCTTCGCCGGGCGGAGCGTGACCTTCGTGCCGTGCCGTGTCACCTCACCGCCCTCGACGACCCGTTCCCGCAGATGCACCAGCACCTCGGGGATGTCGATGGCGACCGGGCACACCTCGTAGCAGGCGCCGCACAGCGACGACGCGTACGGGAGCGAGGCGTCCACCTCGCTGTCCGTGCCCCGCAGCTGGGGCGTGAGGATCGCGCCGATCGGGCCGGGGTAGGCGGACCCGTAGGCGTGCCCGCCCGCCCGCTCGTACACCGGGCACACGTTCAGGCAGGCCGAGCAGCGGATGCAGCGCAGCGCCTGCCGTCCCACCGTGTCGGCGAGGGTGTCGGTGCGGCCGTTGTCGATCAGCACCAGATGGAAGGTCCGCGGGCCGTCGCCGTCCGACGTCCCCGTCCACATGCTCGTGTACGGGTTCATGCGCTCGGCCGTGGAAGAGCGGGGCAGGAGCTGGAGGAACACCTCCAGGTCCTGCCAGGTCGGCACCACCTTTTCGATACCGACGACCGAGATCAGCGTCTCGGGCAGGGTCAGGCACATCCGGCCGTTGCCCTCGGACTCGACCACGACCAGGGTGCCGGTCTCGGCGACCATGAAGTTGGCCCCGGAGATCGCGACCTTCGCGCGGAGGAACTTCTCCCGCAGATGCAGCCGCGCAGCCTCGGCCAGCTCCTCGGGCCGGTCGGTGAGACCGTCGGGGGCAGGGCGGCCCCAGTCCGCCATCTTCGTGCGGAAGATGTCGCGGATCTCGGAGCGGTTGCGGTGGATCGCCGGGACCAGGATGTGCGAGGGCAGGTCGTCGCCCAACTGCACGATCAGCTCGGCGAGGTCGGTCTCGCAGGCGGTGATCCCGGCCTCGGCCAGCGCGTCGTTGAGCCCGATCTCCTGGGTGGCCATGGACTTGACCTTGACGACCTCGGTCTCGCCGGTGGCCCGGACGAGGTCGGTGACGATCCGGTTGGCCTCGGCGGCCTCGGCGGCCCAGTGCACCTGGCCGCCCGCCGCCGTCACGGCGGTCTCCACCTGCTCGAGGTAGTGGTCGAGGTGCCGGAGCGTACGGTTCTTGATCGCTGCCCCGGCGGCGCGCAGTTCCGCCCAGTCGTCGAGTTCGGCGACGGCCTTGGCGCGCTTGTCGCGGATGGTGTGGGTGGCATGGCGCAGATTGCTGCGCAGGGTGACGTTCCGCGTGGACTCGGCCGCGGCCTTCGGGAAGGCGGGCATGCCGAGATACGTGCCGCTCATCGGGCATCCTCCTCCGTGCTCGCCAGGATCTCGGCGATGTGGACCGGACGCACCGGCGAGCCGAGCCGGGTGAGCGTCCCGCCGATGTGCATCTGGCAGGAGTTGTCGACCGTGCACACGGCCTCCGCCCCGGTGGAGACGATGTTGCGGGCCTTGTCCGCGCCCATCGCCGCGGACACGGCGGCGTTCTTCACGGCGAAGGTGCCGCCGAAGCCGCAGCACTCCTCGGCGCCCGGAAGCTCCCGCAGTTCGAGCCCCTTGACGTGCTCCAGCAGCCGCCGCGGCCGGTCGCCGAGACCGAGCATCCGCAGGCCGTGGCAGGTCGGATGGTAGGTGACGGTGTGCGGGTAACAGGCCCCGACGTCCGTCACCTTCAGCACGTCGACCAGGAACTCCGTGAGCTCGTAGGTCTTCGGGACCGCGGCAGCCGCCGCTTCGGCGAGCTCCTGGCCGCGCCCCTCGGCGGCCGCCTTCGCGCCGATGCGGGGGTAGCTGTCGCGGACCATCGCCGCGCAGGAGCCGGACGGGGTGACGACGTAGTCGTAGGCGTCGAAGGCGGCGGCGTACCGGCGCACCAGGGGCTCGGTCTCGTGCCGGTAACCGGTGTTGAACTGCGGCTGCCCGCAACAGGTCTGCGCCGGCGGGAAGTCCACCTCGACGCCGAGGCGCTCCAGCAGGGTGACGACCGCCTGTCCGGTGCGGGGGAAGAGCGTGTCGTTGACGCAGGTGACGAAGAGCGCTACCCGCATGGCTGTTCCTCCTTGGCGAGACGGGCCTCGGCCCGCTCCCATGCTCGGACGTCTTCTGTGGGTTCGTGGTGCCGTAGGCCCTGAGTCTCGCACAGGAGCTGCCGCGATTCACGCAGACCTCCGATGATTACGCCTGCGGTGCGGGCCTGGACGAGGATGATGCCCAGCGCGGCGGCCTCGGCCGGGCCCGCCACCACGGGCAGACCGCACGCGTCGGCCGTCAGCCGGCACAGCAGCTCGTTGTGGGCGCCGCCGCCGACGATGTGCACGGTGTCGATCGTACGGCCGGAGGGCCGCTGGGCGTCCGCAAGCGCGCGGCGATGGGCCAGGGCGAGCGAGTCGCGCCGTTCCCGTCGCGCGAACCCGGACCCGGTCACCGCCCAAGGGCGTTCGCGCGTCCGGCGCGTGACGGTCACGTGGAGGAGGTGAATTGCACGAAAACTCCTCGACTTGACGTTGACACGACAACGTCTACGCGCGTCATCATGGGGTCATGCGAATCCCCCCACGGATCACCATGCTCGGCGGCGCCGCCGCCCTTCTCTCCGCCCTTCTCGTCGGCGGACCCGTAGCGGCTCCGGCGACCGCCGCCGCCACCGCGGTCGGTGACATCTGCTACTCCGACCTGCCGTCCCAGGCGTACGACACCCTCGAACTCATCGAGAACGGGGGCCCGTTCCCGTATTCCCAGGACGGGACGGTCTTCCAGAACCGGGAAGGCATCCTGCCCGCCCACTCGACCGGCTACTACCACGAGTACACGGTCAAGACGCCCGGCTCCTCCACGCGCGGCGCACGGCGCATCGTCACCGGGCAGTCGTACCTGGAGGATTACTACACCGCCGACCACTACCGCTCGTTCGACCTCGTCGACTACGGCTGCTGAGCCGTCGCACAGCCGCCCCCCACCCCGTGCCGCCGGCCCTTCCCGCTCCTCGGCCGGCGGCACGGCGCGTTCCAGGGGCCGGCACTGCGCCGTCCACCTCGGCGTAACCCCCGTGTCATCCCAGGCTGCGAGGCTCCGCGTCGTCGAAGAAGTTGTCTGTACAACTCGGAGTTCCGCTCATGCCCCCCCTCGCATCCGCACCGCCTGTCTGGCTGCGCGACAACTGTCCCTGCCCGCACTGCCGGGACCCCCGTAACGGCCAGAAGCTGTTCCAGATCACCGAGCTGCCCGCCGCTCTCGCCGTGGACAGCGTCCGGGACGCCACGACCGCGGACGGCGCCCCCGCCCGCGAGGTCGTCTGGGCCCCCGACGGGCACCGCTCCGTCTACGCCGAGACCTGGCTCGGCGCGCATCTCCCGGGCGCTTCCGCCGCACCCGGCGACGGCCGCACCGAGGACGACAAGGAGCTGTGGGCCGCCGCCGACCTGGAGGGACGACTCCCCGAGGCCGACTGGTCCGCCTACACGACCGACCCTGCGGTCAAGGCCGCCGCCCTCCGGAGCGTGCTGCGCCTCGGCTTCGTCCTGCTGCGCGGCGTCCCCGTCCGCGACCGCCAGGTCCTCGACGTGGCCCGGACCTTCGGTTACGTGCGCGAGACGAACTACGGCGAACTCTTCGAGGTACGCGTCGAGGCCGACCCGAACAACCTCGCCTTCACCGGCGCCCGCATCACCCCGCACACGGACAACCCGTACCGCGATCCGGTGCCGACCCTCCAGCTGCTGCACTGCCTCACCAACGCGGCCCAGGGCGGCGACTCCGGGCTCGTCGACGGCTTCCACGCGGCGGCCCTGCTGCGGCACGAGGACCCGGAGGCGTACGACGTCCTCACCCGCGTCCCGGTGCCGTTCGCCTTCGCCGACGACCGCAGCGAGCTGCGCGCCCACCGGCCGCTGATCGGCACCGACCCGGCCGGCCGGATCCGCGAGATCCGCTTCAACAACCGTTCCATCGGCACGCTGCACCAGCCGGCCGACGTGCTCGACGCCTTCTACGCCGCCTACCGGCGCTTCGGCGAGCTGCTGCTGCGAAGCGAGCTCCAGCTGGAATTCCGGCTCACCCCCGGCGACTGCCTCATCTTCGACAACACCCGCCTGCTGCACGCCCGTACGGCCTTCGCCGAGTCCGGCGACCGCCACCTCCAGGGCGCGTACGCCGACATCGACGGCCTCGCGTCCACGCTGGCGGTCCTGCGCCGAGAGGAGACCGTGAAGTGAACCCCCTCGACAGTGAAGCGAACCCCCTCGACACCCTCGCCGAGCTCTTCGAGGGCCAAGGCAGCGCCGAGTACTTCGGCGAGGCCGTCACCCAGGCCCAGCACATGCTCCAGGCCGGGGCCCTCGCCGAGGCCGCCGGAGCCCCGCCGCACCTGGTCGCCGCCGCGCTGCTGCACGACGTCGGCCACTTCCAGGGCGCGGTCACCGGCCGCGACCTGATGGAGCACGGCACCGACAACCGGCACAGCCACACCGGCGCCGACTGGCTCGACCGGTGGTTCGGCCCCGAAGTGACCGAGCCCGTCCGGCTGCACGTCGCCGCCAAGCGCTATCTGTGCGCCGTCGAACCCGGCTACTTCGACCTGCTCTCCGAGGCGTCCGTCCACACCTTGCGGGTCCAGGGCGGTCCGATGACGGAGGAGCAGGTGCGGGCCTTCGAAGGACAACCCGGGGCGCGGGACGCCGTCGCCGTCCGCCGCTGGGACGAACAGGCGAAGGACCCGGCCATGCCGACGCCGGCCTTCGCCCACTTCCGGCCGCTGCTGGCGGGTCTGCTGCGCCCGGAGGCGGCGCCGACGGGCTGAGGCGGGCGGGACACCGGCCGGAGCCGCTCGTCGAGCAGTCCGGCGGTCCGGGGAGAGTCGGGTGGGGCTCGGAAACCGTTGCCCATGGATGGCTCCGGTGGAGTGCCCCGCCCGGCTCTCCGGGAGTGCAGCAGTCGAAGGAAAAGACTCCGCCGGCCGCCGGGTACAGTGCGAGCTCCACGACCACCGGGACGGGCGGGCAGATGAAGAGCGGTGGCAAGTGGGCGAAGCCGACGTTCGTGAACCTCGTGGGCCTTGTCGCCATCGTTCCGATCTGGTTGCTCGTGCTGTTCGCGGTGAATTTCCCGCTCGCCGCACTCGGGCCGAGTGAGAGGGAGCCCACGGAGAACGACGGCATGCTGCCCTGGCTGATCCTGCTGGCACCGCTACTGGCCGGCGTTCTCGGCCTGTGGTTGTCGCTCAACACCCTGATGCGCCGCAAGGCCGATCTCCGTGCAGGCCGGTACTGGCGGTTCAGCTCCGCAATGGTGCTGCTCCCTACGGTCACGGCATGGGCTCTGGTGTCCGCCCGCTGAGGTGCCACGGCCATCGGCGGGGCGCCGGCCTTGGCCGACAGCTCCGGCGAGGCCGACTCGGCCGGTCCAGCACCTCCGACAGCCCCACCGTCGACGGCACCGGCACGGGAACCGGCTGGACTGTCCTGCCTGCGGTCTTATGGCATCTGGCCCGTGGCCCGTGGAGATCCCGTGTCGACGACACAGGAGCCCCTAGGAGCGAGGGCCCCGGCGGCTACTTCGTGCCGTCCTGCCACGTTCCCGCGCTCGCCGGCCTTGGCGAGGAGGATGTCGGCTGAGGACCCTTCCTCGCCCGAGCCCGGTCGCGGGACCACGTACCAGCGCCGACCAGCACGGCCGCCCCGGCTCCGTACAGGGGCAGCCACAGGGTCGTAGTCGCTGCCAGGCAGTCGGCAACGGCCTTGGCGCTCTGAGTCTCCTGCGCGTACGCCAGGGCCGCGCTGTCGCGACCGGCCAGGTTCGCCAGCGCGGCCCTCGAGCGGACGGCCTCGTACCTGCCCACCTCTTGGCACCCGCTACGCGTGCCTGACATCGGAAACAGCCAAGCCCAGCGCTGCAGCACGGGGGCCAGTGCGATCGCCACGCACAGGCCGACGACCAGCGAGTACGCGACCAGACTGCGCATGTATGCAGATCGGATGCCGGGCGTCCATGCCGGCTGTCGATGAAAGGCGAAGATCACCGCAAGAAGCGTCACCCCGATGAAGGTGGCGAACCACTGCCAGGAGCCCTGCGCGAGTGCGATCGTCAGCACGGCAGCGAGTCCCATGCCGATGACCCCGGCCTGACCGGCAGCGTCATCACCTGCGCCGGTGGATGCCGGCCTTCGGGTTCCTTGAGAGCTGGGGTCGTTCACGGGCCTCTCCTGCAGGGTAGGAGGCATCAGCATCCGACGCGTGGCGCGGCGGGCCCCGGCGCCATGCCGGACGGGTGCGGCACCCCGCTCGGATGGGGGGAGCCACAAGCCGGGCACCGCCGCCGAGAGACCCGGTGCCGCAACGTCTCGCGCCACGGCCGACAAGCCGGTGTGCGACGCACGCCGGGTATCGAACGCGTGGTCGACGCGCACCCAGCCCACCACGCCCGCCGCGGAGGCGGTCAGCGGCTCAGTCGCCGCCCCAGCGCGCTCGTTGCCGTCGAACTCTGCATCGTGAACGCCACCGTCCCCGGCAGATAGCGGTCCTGGGACCATTCGACCGGTGCTCCCGTCGGATCCGTCGAGTGGCGCCGCTCCCGCAGCAGTGACTCCCCGGCCCGGCACCCCAGCAGCTGCGCGTCGTCGTCGTTCGCCGGCACGAGGTCGATCGTGTGCCGGGCGTCCGCGAACAGCACGCCGTGCAGTGCGAGTGCGGCCGAGTGCGAGACGGTGTCCAGGGGCATCGCCGCCACCAGCTTCCCGATCCGCTCCGGATAGGTCGTCCGCTCCACCATCACCGGCGCGTCCGAGAGCGTACGAAGCCGCCGCACCCGGTACACGACCGAGCCCTCCGCCAGCCGCAGTTTCTCCGCCTCCTCCTCGCTCGCGACGACCCGGTCGACCGCCACGACCCGGCCGCCCGGCTCCTCGCCCAGCGACCGCGCCCAGCGGGTGAACGAGCGCAGCTCACCGAAGCTGTGCAGCCGTGGCCCGCCCAGCACCACGCGCCGTGTCCCGCGTCGCGACGTGATGAGTCCGTCGGTGCGCAGCGCGGCGAGCGCCTGGCGCACGGTGCCTCTGGACACGCCGTAGCGGCGGGCGAGTTCGTCCTCGGCGGGCAGCTTCGCCCCGGAGTCGTAGTCACCTGCCGTGATTGCGGTCCGCAGATCGGCGGCGACCTTCAGATACAGCGGAGTCCTGCCCCGTCCTTCGCTCACGTCCACACCTTGTCATGCACCGTTGTCATCCGGACCAGCGAGCTCAGCAGCTCGGGATCCACCTCGTTCAACGACCCTGCCAGCGTCACCCCGTCGGCCTTCGCGAGGGGTTCGGTCGACGGCACGGCCAGCACCCGGCACCCCGCGGCGACGGCGGACGCGACCCCCGCCGGGCTGTCCTCGACCGCGACGCACTGCGCCGGGTCGGCGCCGAGCGCCGCGGCCGCCGCCAGGTAGGGATCGGGCTCCGGCTTGGTGCGTACGGTGTCCTCGGCGCCGAACAGCGCGTCGAACCGGTGCCCGTCCAGCGTCCCCGCGACCTGCTCGACGACCGCCCGCGGCGACGCCGAGACCAGCGCCGTCGGCACGTTCCGGGCGCGCAGCGCGGCGAGCAGCCGCAGCGCGCCCGGGCGAGGCACGGCGGCCGCCGCGAGGCGGGACGCGAAGTCCGCGCCCAGCTCCGCGGCGAGTTCCCCCTCCGGTGCCTCCAGCCAGCTGTGCAGCATCGCCGCGGTGTCCTCGACCGAGCGGCCGGTCACGGCCGTCCGGCGCTCGGGGTCCAGCACACGCCCCCGTCGTACGGCAGCCGACTCCACCACATCGAGCCACGCACGTTCGGTGTCGACCAGGGTGCCGTCCATGTCGAACAGCACTCCACGCAGTACGCTCACGCGGCGCCGCCACGGGTGACCAGGACGGGCCGCTCCTGCGGGCGTACGGACACGGCGGTGCCCGGTGCGAGCTCCGCGGCGGCGTGCGTCGGCACGTCCGCCTTGACGGACGTGCCGTCGGCCAGCGTGACCCGCACCCGCGTGGTGGGGCCGTGGAAGGCGGTGGCGGTGACCCTGGCCTTACCGGCCGCGTCCACGACGACGTCCAGCGCCTCGGGCCGGATCAGCGCGTGCACCGGACCGCCGGACGCGGGCGCGTCGCCCTCGACGGGCAGCCGCACCCCCAGCACCTCCACCGGACCGCCGCCGTCGGCGGCATGCCCGGGCACCCGGTTCATGGTGCCGATGAACTCGGCGACGAAGTCCGTCGCGGGCCGGGCGTACAACTCCGTGGGTGCGGCGCACTGTTCGAGCCGGCCCTGGTTCATGACCGCGACCCGGTCGGCCATCGAGAGGGCCTCCTCCTGGTCGTGCGTGACGAACACGGTGGTGATGCCGAGCTCCAGCTGGAGCCTGCGGATCTCCTCCCGCAGGGTCACCCGCACCTGCGCGTCCAGCGCCGACAGCGGCTCGTCGAGCAGCAGCAGCCGGGGCCGCAGCGCGAGCGCCCGGGCGAGCGCGACCCGCTGCTGCTGGCCGCCGGACAGCTGGTGCGGGAAACGGCCGCCGTGACCGGGCAGTCCGACGAGCTCCAGCAGCTCGGCGGCGCGCGCCCGCCGCTCGGCACCTCCGACCCTGCGCATGCGCAGGCCGAAGGCGACGTTGTCCGTGGCCGTGAGGTGCGGGAAGAGGCTGTACGACTGGAACACCATCGCCGTGTCACGGCGGTTGGCCGGCACCGGCACGAGGTCCTCGCCGTCCAGCAGCGCCTGGCCCTCGTCGGGCTGCTCGAAACCCGCCAGCACCCGCAGCGCGGTGGTCTTGCCGCAGCCGGAGGGGCCGAGCAGGGCGAGCAGCTCGCCCGGCGCGACGTCCAGGTCGAGGCCGTCGAGCGCGACGGTGGCAGCGAAGGTACGGCGCAGCCCGCGCAGTTGCAGCGCGGCGCCGGTGCGGGCGGGCGCGTCGATGAGGGTCATCGGGAGGTCTTTCCTTGAGAGGTACGGGCAGAGGCACGGGGTGCAGAGGTGCGGGACGGGCGGCGGCGGTTGCCGAGCGTGGTCAGCGCCAGCAGCAGCACCCAGGTCAGCAGCAGGCTCAGCAGCGAAACGGCCACCGACAGCCGGGCGTCCGAGCCCGATGCCTGCACGATCCAGACCGCGAACGGCTGGAAGCCGAGCAGCGAGGCGACCGTGAACTCGCCCAGCACCAGGGCGAGCGTGAGGAACGAGCCGTTCAGCAGCGCGCCCCGCAGATTGGGCAGCACGGCCGAGACGAGCGCCCGCGGCCAGGACGCCCCGCAGTCGCGCGCGGCCTCCACCAGGGTGCGCACGTCGACGGCGCGCAGCCCCGCGTCCAGCGCCCGGTACACGAACGGCAGCGCCATCACGGCGTACGCCAGGACGAGGACGAACGGGAAGTCCGGGTTCTGCACGGCCACGAACGTCTGGTACAGCGGCGTCGTGGAGAGCTTCTCCGGGCCCCAGCGCAGCACGGTCCCGAGCCCGGCGGTCAGCGCCACGGGCGGCACCACCAGCGGCAGGGTGCACACGACTTCGAGCACCGGACGCAGCCGTGGAGCCGCGAGCCTGGCCGCGACCGCCGCCGGCACGGTGATCAGCAGCACGAGCGCGACCGTGGCCGCCGCGAGTGCCAGCGACAGCAGCAGACTGCCGGTGAAGCCGGGCGCGACGACGACCCGTGTGTACGAGGACAGGGTCAGCCCCTGGCCGGGGATGTCCAGCGTGAACACGGCGGAGGCGATCAGCGGCACCAGGAAGTACACCCCGGCGACCAGCAGCACGGCGGAGCGGGTCAGGCGAGCCATCGGGTGCTCCTTCGCTGCAGCGGCAGATGAACGGCCATCACCAGAGCCGCGACCAGCACCATGTCGAGGCTGAGCGCGAGCGCCACGTTCTCCTGGCCGACCAGGACGTTGCCGGAGAGCGCGTCGGCGATCTGGAGGGTGACCAGCGGCACCGAACTGCCCACCATCGCCGCGGCGGTGGCGTACGCCGCGAAGGCGCTGCCGAAGAGCAGCACGAACCCGCCGAGGAGCGTGGGCAGCAGCACCGGGATGCCGACGTGCCGCCAGTACTGCCAGGTGGAGGCGCCGCAGTCGCGGGCCGCCTCCCGCCACTGGACGCGCAGCCCGTCGAGCGCGGGCGCGACGGTCAGCACCATCAGCGGGACCAGGAAGTACACGTACGTCAGCGCGAGTCCCCAGAAGCTGTAGAGCGACCAGCCGTGGTCGTCGAGGCCGAGCCGGGTGGTGAGGACGCCGGCGTTGCCGAGCGTGGCGACGAACGCGAAGGCGAGCGGTACGCCACCGAAGTTGGCGAGCACACCGGACGCGGTGAGCACGGCCTCGCGCAGCGCGCGGCCGCGGGAGGTGACGACGGCCTGGGCGAGCAGCAGCCCGAAGAGCGTGCCCCCGGCCGCGGTCAGCGCGGAGAGCTCGACGCTGCCGAGCAGGGCGGTGCGGTAGGCGCCGTCGACCGAGCGGCTCAGATTGTCGAGGCCGTACGAGCCGTCGACGGTGAACGCCCCGTCGGCCATGGCCAGGGCGGGCAGCCCGAAGGCGACGCCGACGACGAGGAACAGCGGCAGCGCGGACATCCAGGCCCAGGAGCGCCGCCTGCGCCGGGGGCCCGCGCCCGCGGCCGGTGAGGTACCGGCCGAGGCGCGGGCGGGGGAGTCGAGCAGGGTCATCGGCGGATCACCCGGAGACGGCCGCGGCCCAGCCCTGCGCGAGGGTCTCCTTGGCCTTGGCGGTCTGCTGCTCGTTCGGGAACTTCGGGGTGCCCTCGACGACCGGCAGTGCGGCCGCGGCCGCCTTGTCGATGGTGCCGTCGGCGGTCATCGCCGGCATCAGCACCGGGCGGGCGTGGCCCTTGAGCCACAGGTTCTGGCCCTCGGCGCTGTACAGGTACTCCTGCCACAGGCGGGCTGCGGCCGGGTGCGGGGCGTCCTTGTTGATGGCCTGCGCGTAGTACTGGGCGTAGACGCCGTCGGAGGGGACGGCGACCTTCCAGTCGATGCCCTTGGACGAGAACTGCTCGGCGTAGCCCGAGTTGAGGTAGTCCCAGTCGATGCTGATCGGGGTCTCGCCCTTCTCGACCGTGGCCGGGGTGGACTCGACGGGGTTGTAGTTGCCGTTCTTCTTCAGCTTGCCGAAGAAGTCGATGCCGGGCTGGATGTCGTCGAACGAGCCGCCGTTCGCGAGGGCCGCCGCGTACACGCCGCCGAAGGCGGAGCCGGACTTGGTGGGGTTGCCGTTGAGGGCGACCTGGCCCTTGTATTCGGGCTTGAGCAGATCGGCGAAGGTCTGCGGGCAGACCTTGACGCGCTTGGCGTCGCAGCCGATGGAGACATAGCCGCCGTAGTCGTTGAACCAGCGGCCCTGCGCATCGCGCTGCGCCTCGGGGATCTTGTCGAAGGCGGCGACCTTGTACGGGGCGGTCAGCCCCTCGGCGGCGGCGGCCTGGGCGAAGGAGGCACCGAGGTCGAGCACGTCCGGGGCACGGTCCTGACCCTTGCGGGTCTTCACCGCGTTGATCTCGTCCTGGCTGGAGGCGTCGGGGTTCTCGACGGTCACCTTGATGCCGTACTTGGCGGTGAAGCCGTCGATGATCGCGCCGTAGTTCGCCCAGTCGCGGGGGAGGGCGATCGCGTTGAGCACGCCTTCCTTCTTCGCGGCGGCGACGAGGGCGTCCATGCCGCCGGCGTCGGCCGCGGACGCAGCGGTGGCGAGGTTCTTTCCGTCGACGGTGGCGGAGTCGTTGGTGGGGGCGGCGCCACAGGCGGTGAGCGTCAGAGTGATACCGAGAGCACCGACGAAGGCGGCGGCGCGGGCAGGGGTGGTCACGCGTACTCCATGAGGGAATGCGAGGCGGGGCCAAAGCTGTATGGACAACAGTTGTCCATACAGCTCCGTCATTACGGGGGCTGCCGGTGTCCCGACGGTGAACGCGGAGCGTCGCGTGCGATGCGATTACCGGGCGGGGTGGGGTTGGGCTCACTTCGAGCCTGTCCGGTGTTCGGGGAGGCATCGGGGCGCCGGCTCGCCGGTGCCGGGTGCGCGTTGAGCCCGTGGGGTGTCGGGAGGTCGGGCACTCGGGCCGACGCGCGGGTGCCGAGCCGCACATCGAGGCTGTCCGGCGTTCGGGGACGGACACTCGGGCCGCCGGGCGGTACCGGGCACGTCCCCGGCGGCCGGGGCGGGGCCTGCCCTGCCCCTCACCCCGGCCCGCCGCAGGCGTCAGTGCGTGCGCGGGACCGTCGCCTCCAGGCGGCGCCTGGCGTGTTCGTCCTGGACGTACTCCACGGCCTGCTCGGCGGTGGAGTACGCGTACCCCTCCGGATCCTCGTCCGCGAGGATCCGCGCCAGCGCCTCCACCGCCCGCGCGTCCTGACGCATCGCCAGCCCTCGCGCCGCCTCCGCCTCGATGTCCGGGACCTGGTCCGTGAGCCGGGCCGCGAGCGCCTCGCGGATCTCCGGGCTGTCGGCCGCCACGTCCGCCAGCGCCGTCGTCGCCCAGTCCCGGACCCCGTCGTCGCTGTCCCGGGTGAGGCCGAGCAGCACACGGACGGCCTCGGCGTGATCACCGGGCACGAGCCCGTGCAGCGCGACCGCCACGCCGAAGCGGATCTCGGGATCGTCGTGCCCGGCGTGCCGCAGAACCTCCGGCAGCGCCGCCGGATCACCCTGCTGCCCGAGCCCCGCCACGGCCGCCCGGATCAGCTCGGGCTCGTCGGCCGCACGTGCCAGCTCCCGCAACAGCGGCACGACGCGCGCGGCGAACGCCCCACGCCCGGGAGCCTCACCCTCGGCCGAGGCCGGCCCCGTCCGTCCCGCAGCTTCTGTGCCTCCCGCCGGTTCCGTCGGCTCCGCTTCCACCGCGCCCAGCCCCGCCAGCACGTCGGCCGCGAACGCCTGGCGCAGGGGATCCACGGTCCCGCACCACGCCGCCGCGGCCCGGAACGTCTCCTCGTCGCCGCGCCGCTGCAGGACGGCCACCGCCTCGGTCCAGTCGTCCTGGTCCGGGTCCCCGCAGCCCAGCGCCCGCGCCACGAGCTCATCGGCGGGCGGGTGCACACCCAGCGCGTCCTCCAGGAGCGTGACGATCGCCGCGTGCCCGGTCTGCTGCTCGACCGACCTCATCGGACCGCGGTCGCCGATCAGCTCCACGACCACGGTCACCCCGCCGTCCTCCTCGACCTGCCGGGCCACCGTCAAGGCGCCCTCGCCCTCCGGCCCGGGCTCGGATGCGGACAGCGTGCGCCGCAGTTCCTCCTCCACATCGAGGTCGAGCCACCGCCGGGCCTCCGCGAGCGCCTCGTCCGTGGCCCGGGCACCGTGCCTCAGCAGGGCCCGTACGCACGAGGGGGACCCGCGCCGGGCCGCGGTCACGAGCGGGGGATCCCCGTCGGGACCGGGCAGGTCGGGATCGGCGCCGGACGCGAGCAGGAGCTCCGCCACCTCGGCGCGGCCCTGGCGGCAGGCCCAGGTCAGGGCACGCACCCCGGGGTTCTCCTCCAGATCGGGCCGCGCCCCTGCCGCGAGCAGGGCGCTCATCACCGCGGTGTGGCCCCACACCGCGGTCCCGCACAGGGGAAGCTCATCTGCTTCGGGCCCGCTCGCCCGATCGGGGTCGGCGCCCGCCGCGAGCAGCAGGCGCACCGTGCCGGGACGGTCCTGGGACGCGGCCAGGTACAGCGCGGTCTGCCCGTCCTCGTCGGCAGCCTCCGCCGGTGCCCCGGCCCGCAGCGCCCGTACCACCGCGTCGTCGTCGCCCTCGTACAGGGCCTCGAACAGCTCTTCGGTCAGGTCCAGGTCACGGTCCCGGTCCGCGTCGCCGCCGCTTTCGGTGCTCATACCGAAACCCTACGGAAACCCCCTCAGGTGTCGCATTCGAGAACCGTCCGGCACAGTGCACACCGCGCCCGCACCCGTCCCCGCACCGGCACCCGGATCCGCTGGTGGCAGGTGGGGCAGGGGAACGACACCCGCAGCCCGCCTCCCGGCGCCCGCTCGAACGCGTACGGCGAGCCGGGGCCAGGGCCGGGGCCCGGCCCCGGACGCCCCGGTCCGGGGTGGTCCTGCGCGTTGCGCCGGTCCTTCGCGTACCGCCGCCGCCCGTTCCACCCCGCCGCGGTCAGCGGTGGCTGCTGCCCGTCGCGCAGGGCCTGCACCCGGCCCTTCGTGTACGCCGAGTAGCCCTGCGGGCTGGTGAACCACACCGACGGGTCCTCGCCGAAGACCAGCGCGCGCTTCGCCAGGACGTACCCGAACTCCTCAGGGGTCAGATAGCCCAGTTTCTGGCTGGAAACCGCGTCCTCGCGGTACGCGTCGAGCAGCAGCCACCCCGCTCCGAGATACGTCGTCACCGTGTCCGTGAGGATCTCGTTGTCGCGCGTCCCGGGGAACGAGAGGTCCAGCCGGTGCAGCAGCACATGCGTGATCTCGTGCGCGAGTGCCGCCCCGATGTCCCTGCGATGCCTGCGGAAGCGGTCGTTCAGCTCGATGAAGTACTCGGGCCCGGCGGTGAGTTCCACGCTCGCCGCATGCTCCATCTCCCGGAAGCTCACGATCATCCGGGCCTCGGGCAGCCGCAGCTGATGCACCAGTGCACGGGCCACGCGCTGCGCCCCGAGATGCAGGTCGTCGTGGTCGGCGAAGGCCACGTCGGCCGGCAGCACGCTGGTCGGGTACGCCCGCACTCCGTCGTACGACAGCCGTTTGTGCAGCGCGGTGATGGCCGCGCGCGCGGTGTCGAGGTGCGGGAACCCGTGGACCACCTCGCTGCCGGTCGTCACGCCCGTACCCCCTGCAGGTGCCGTACGAAGTCGCCCTGGACGACGGTCGACCGCTCTCAACTCTACGGTGCTCCGCGGCGGCCCCGCGCTACGTCGCGGGCGCCCTTCCTGGCCGAAAAGTGCACCTTGTGGCTCTCCTCGCGCCCTCCCCATAATCCGGACACGCCTTGACGGGCGCATGTCACAGCGGTGTGCCGTGTGCCGTCCTGCGCGTCACCGCAACCCCCCACGGAAGAAGGCAGAACCTTGAACAACAAGCTTGTACGTGCCCTCAAGAGATGCGCCGCCGCCGGTGCCGTCATACTCGCCGCCGTCAGCCTCCAGCCCACTTCCGCCTCCGCAGCCCCGCCGCCCGTCGTCGGCGGAACCCGCGCCACCCAGGGCGAGTTCCCCTTCATGGTCCGGCTCTCCATGGGCTGTGGCGGCGCGCTCTACACCCAGCAGATCGTGCTCACCGCCGCGCACTGTGTGAGCGGCTCCGGCAACAACACCAGCATCACGGCCACCGCCGGAGTCGTGGACCTCCAGAGCTCCAGCGCGATCAAGGTCAAGTCGACCAAGGTCCTCCAGGCCCCGGGCTACAACGGCACCGGCAAGGACTGGGCGCTGATCAAGCTCGCCCAGCCGATCAACCTGCCGACCCTGAAGATCGCCGAGACGACGGCGCACAACAACGGCACCTTCACCGTGGCCGGCTGGGGCGCCACCCGCGAGGGCGGCGCCCAGCAGCGCCACCTGCGCAAGGCGACGGTCCCGTTCGTCTCCGACGCCTCCTGCCAGTCCTCGTACCCCGAGCTCGTGCCGGGCGAGGAGATCTGCGCCGGCTACAACGAGGGCGGCGTCGACACCTGCCAGGGTGACTCCGGCGGACCGATGTTCCGCAGGGACAGCGCCGGCGCCTGGATCCAGGTCGGCATCGTGAGCTGGGGCTACGGCTGTGCCCGGGCCGGCTTCCCCGGTGTCTACACCGAGGTGTCCACCTTCGCCACCGCGATCAAGAACGCGGCCGCCACCCTGTAGCTCCCCGTCCCACGGACATGGAGGGGCGGGGAGACCACACCAGGCGTACGCCCCGGGGTCACACCAGGCGTACGTCCTCCCCGCCCCGCTCCAGCTCCAGCACCCACACCTCGTTCGCGCCCTCCCGCAGCACCGGACCGGGGACGAACAGGGACGTCTGCGGCCCCGCGGCCCAGTAGCGGCCGAGACAGAAGCCGTTGACCCACACGAACCCCCGGGTCCAGCCCGGCAGTTCGAGACCCGCGTCACCCGGGACGGCCACGTCCGCGGTGGCGCGGTAGAGGCCGGGCTCGCAGCCCTCCACCGCCCGGAACGGCACCTTCGCCACGGCCTCCGCGTCGTCGAACGCGTCCAGCCGCAGCCCCCGCGCCCGGAAGCCGTGCAGATACTGCCGCTCGTGCAGCACCCCACCGGTGATGCCCTTCGTCTCCCCGACGAGCGGCCCGTAGTTCACCCGCCCCAGGGACTCCACCCACAGCTCGACCGAGGCGGGTCCCGGCACGGGCTCGGGCAGGACCGGCTCGGCCTCGGTGAGCACCCCGGCCCGCGCGCCGTCGACGTGGACGACCGCACGGTCCCGCAGTCCCCGCACGCTCAGCGCGTACGGCTGTCGCGGGCCCGGCACCGAGAAGCGGTAGCGGACCAGGCCGCGATCCACGTCGAGGTCCTCGAAGGAGGGCGGTGCGCCGGTCTCCGACTCCTCGCCGCCGAGCGCGTCGACCACTTCGTCGAGCGGGGCCCATGCGTCCGGGGCGGCCGTCGTCGGCGCCCCCAGCCGGGCCGGGGAGGCCGGGAGTGCGGGCAGCGGCCCGTCCGCGTACTCGGCGAGCACCTCGCGGAACGCCCAGAACTTCTCCGTCGGGCGTCCGTACTCGTCGATCGGGGCGTCGTAGTCGTACGACGTGACATCCGGCTCCAGTGCGCCGTCGTGCAGCTCGCCGCCGCGGTTGGCGCCCGCCCAGCCGGCGAAGCTGGTGCCGCCGTGCGCCATGTACACATTGACCGAGGCCCCGCACGCGAGGATCTCGCGCAGCGCGTCCGCCGCCTCCCGCGGATCGCGCACGGCGTGCTCCGCACCCCAGTGGTCGAACCAGCCGCACCAGAACTCCATGCACATCAGCGGACCCTTGGGCTGGTGCCGGCGCAGCACGTCGAAACCCTCGGTCGCGCGTGAGCCGAAGTTGGCGGTGGCGAGGACACCGGGGATCGAGCCGCCGGTGAGCATGTGGTCCTCGAGACCGTCCGAGGTGACGAGCGGGACGGTGACGCCCCGTTCGCGCAGCAGGTCCGCGAGCCGGCGCAGATACACCTGGTCCGAGCCGTAGGAGCCGTACTCGTTCTCGACCTGCACCAGGATCACCGGGCCGCCGCGGTCGATCTGCCGGGGCACGACCTCCTTCATCAGGCGGTGGAACCAGCGTGTCACGTGCCGCAGGTACTCCGGGTCGCGGGTGCGCGCGCGGGTCCCGAGGGTGCCGGTCAGCCAGTGCGGCAGGCCGCCGTTCTCCCACTCGGCGCAGATGTACGGTCCTGGGCGCACGATCGCCCACAGGCCCGCGGCGCGCACGGCGTCCAGGAACCGCCCGAGTGCCCGGACATCGCGGAACTCACCGGGGTGCGGCTCGTGCAGATTCCACGGGACGTAGGTCTCGACGCAGTTCAGGCCCATCGCCCGCAGCATCCCGATGCGGTGCTCCCACTGGGCCTCGTGCACCCGGAAATAGTGCAGCGCCCCGGACAGCAGCCGCACCGGCCGCCCGTCCAGCAGAAAGTGCTCCTCACCCGCAGCGAACTCGCGCACCGGTCCCGCCCCTCCTTGATCACGTGCCACGAGCCACCTTCACCCCCTGGCGGCAGGCCGGTCCATGGACAAAGATCGGCACCGTTTGGACGCACGAACGCTCGGAGCCCGGAGGGCAGGCTCGATGTACCACACCTGGATGCGCTACTTCACGCCCAGCCCCGTCCACCACCGCCTGGGCCTCGTCTGCCTCGGCGTCGGCCTCCAGCACGGTGTCCTGCCCACCGTCGGTCCCCGCACCCTCGACCACCATGTCGCCGTCCTGATCAGCGCGGGCGGCGGCTGGTTCCGCGGCACCGACGGGCGGCGCCTCACGGTGACCGCACCGGCCGTGCTCTGGCTCACCCCCGGCGTTGCGCACCACTACGCCCCGGACCCGGCGACCGGCTGGGACGAGAGCTTCGTCGACTTCGCGGGCCCGGCGACGGCCACCTACGCCGAACTCGGCTACATCGAGCCCGACCGCCCCGTCGTCCCCCTCTCCGACGCGTCCCCCGCCCGCGCGGCCGTCGGCCGCATCGCCCGCGCCGCCCGCCGCGGCAACCCGCTCCTCGAGGTCGAGACCGCCGCCGCCGTCCATGAACTCCTCGTCGCCCTGCGCCGCGCCCGCGCCGACATGAGCCCCGACGGCGACCCCGTCCTCCAGGCCCTCGCCCGCGACGCCTTCCAGCCGCTGACCGTTGCCGAACATGCCGCCCGCCACGGAATGACCACCGCCGAACTGCGCACCGCCGTCCGCCGCGGCGCCGGGTGCAGCCCCAAGGACTACCTCCTCGGCATCCGGCTCGGCCGGGCCAAGGAACTCCTCGCCGCGACCGATCTTCCCGTCGCCGCCGTCGCCCGCCGCGTCGGCTACGACGACCCGGCCTACTTCTCCCGCCTCTTCACCCGCCGCGTCGGCACCGCCCCGATCCGCTTCCGCGAACAGCAGGGCCGCACCGTGCCAGGGGGCTGGAGCAACCGCATTCCGGATCCTGATCACCCTCCGATGATCACGGCCCGCCCGTCGTAAGCTCCCTCCCCATGACCTCCAGCGAGACGAACGACATCGACGAGGCCGTCCAGGCCGAACTCACCAGGCTGCGCGAGAGCATCGACAACATCGACGCGGCCGTCGTCCATATGCTTGCGGAACGGTTCAAATGCACCCAACAGGTCGGCCACCTCAAGGCGCAGCACCGCCTCCCGCCCGCCGACCCCGCCCGCGAGGCCCGTCAGATCGCCCGCCTCCGCGAGCTCGCGGAGAGCGCCAAACTGGACCCGGCGTTCGCCGAGAAGCTGCTCACCTTCGTCATCGCCGAGGTCATCCGCCACCACGAGACCATCGCGGGCGGCGACGCGGACGCGCCCTGCTCCTGAGCCGGCCGCCGGCCCGTCCGACCTCGTTCGCCTTCTTCGGCCTTCCTCGGCCTTCCTCGGCCGTGCTTCGCTCGCCCACAGCGAATCCCCCTGCCACTGCCCCCACCCCGTCGGGCAGCATGGCCCCATGCCCGTACTCACGCGCGACGAAGCGCAGACCCGTGCCCAGCTCCTCGACGTCCACCGGTACACGATCGACCTCGATCTCACCACCGGGGACGAGACCTTCGACTCACGGACCGCGATCCGGTTCACGGCCCGCGCGGCCGGAGACACCTTCGTCGAGCTCAAGCCCGCCACCCTGCGCTCCGTCACCCTCGACGGACAGCCCCTGGACCCCGAGACCCTCGACGGGAACAGACTCGCCCTGAAGGGGCTCACGGCGGGCGAGCACGAGCTGCACATCGACGCCGCCATGCGCTACTCCCGCACGGGCGAAGGCATGCACCGCTTCACCGACCCGAGCGACGGTGAGACGTACCTGTACACCCAGCTCTTCATGGAGGACGTCCAGCGCGTCTTCGCCGCCTTCGACCAGCCCGACCTCAAGTCCGTCTTCGAGATCACCGTCACCGCCCCCGAGGGCTGGACCGTCCTCGCCAACGGCATCACCACGGACCACGGACAGGGCCGCTGGACCGCGCCGCCCACACCCCTGATCTCCACCTATCTCGTCGCCGTGGCCGCCGGCCCCTGGCACTCGGTGCGCACCGAGCACGCCGGGCTGCCCTTCGCCATCCACTGCCGCCAGTCGCTCGCCCCGTACCTGGACGCCGACGCCGAGGAGATCCTCGACATCACGCGCGCCTGCTACGACCGCTACCACGAGAAGTTCGAGGAGCCGTACCCCTTCGACTCGTACGACCAGGCCTTCGTCCCCGAGTTCAACGCCGGCGCGATGGAGAACCCCGGACTGGTCACCTTCCGCGACGAGTTCATCTACCGCTCGGCCGTCACCGACACCGAACGCCAGACCCGCGCCGTCGTCATCGCCCACGAAATGGCCCACATGTGGTTCGGCGACCTCGTCACGCTGCGCTGGTGGGACGACATCTGGCTGAACGAGTCGTTCGCCGAGTACATGGGCTACCAGACCCTCACCGAAGCCACCCGCTTCACCGACACCTGGACCGACTTCGGGATCGTGCGCAAGGCCTGGGGCTACGACGCCGACCAGCGCCCCTCCACCCACCCCGTCGCCCCCGACCCCGACGCCGTCCCCGACACGGCATCGGCCATGCTCAACTTCGACGGCATCTCCTACGCCAAGGGCGCATCCGCCCTGCGCCAGCTCGTCACCTGGCTCGGCGAGAAGGACTTCCTCACCGGCATCAACCTCCACTTCGCCCGCCACCGCTTCGGCAACGCCACCCTCGCCGACTTCATCGACTCCCTCGCCGAAGCCACCGACCGCGACGTGCACAGCTGGGCCGAAGCCTGGCTGCGCACCACGGGCGTCGACACCCTCACGCCCGCCGTGGCCGAGTCCGACGGCAGCTGGCGGCTCGACATCACCCAGGACGGCAGCCGCCCGCACCGCATCGCCGTCGGCGCCTACGACCGCGACCCCGCCGAAGGCGGCCGCCTCGTCCTGCGCGAGCGGTTCGAGATCGACGTACCCCCCGGCGAGCCCACGACAGCACGCCCCGGCCGCCGCCCCGCCCTCGTCGTCCTCAACGACGGCGACCTCAGCTACGCCAAGGTCCGTCTCGACGAGGATTCCGCGGAACCGGCCCTGCGGAGCCTCTCCGGCATCCCCGACCCCCTCACCCGCGCCGTCGTCTGGAACTGCCTGCGCGACATGGTCCGCGACGGCGAGCTCGAACCCACCGCCTATCTGGAGACCGCCCGCGCCCACCTCCCGGCGGAGAGCGACCTCGCCGTCGTCCAGGGCGTCCTCGCCTTCGCCGGCACCCAGATCGCCGACCGCTACCTCACCCCCGAGGCCCGCCCGGCCGCACTCGCCCTCCTCACCGACCTCACCCGCGACCTGATCCGCCGCACCGAGGACGGCCGCGACCCCGGCCTGCGGCTCACCGCCGTACGCCACTTCATCGACTCCGCCTCCCAGTCCAACGCGCTCCGCGACTGGCTCGGCAGCGGAAGCGTTCCCGGCGGACCCGACCTCGACCCCGAACTGCGCTGGCGCATCCTCGCCAGGCTCGCCGTGCTCGGCGCCACCGACGAGAGCGAGATCGCGGCCGAACTCGACCGCGACCCCAGCGCCACCGGCCAGGAAGGCGCCGCCCGCTGCCGCGCCTCCCTCCCCACCCCCGAGGCCAAGACGGCCGCCTGGTCCCGGCTCTTCGACTCCGACGACCTCTCCAACTACCTGTTCACCGCCACCGCCCAGGGCTTCTGGCGCCCCGAACAGGCCGAGCTCCTCAGGGACTACGTCCCCCGCTTCTACCCCTCCGCCGTCGCCGTGGCCGCCCGCCGCGGCCCCGCCATCGCCGAGGCCGCCGGGCGCTACGCCTTCCCGGCCCACGCGGCGGACGCGGAGGCCCTCCGTCTCGGCGAGGACTTCCTCCGCGACACCGAGATGATCCCGGCCCTGCGCCGCAAGCTCGTCGACCAGCTCGACGACCTGCGCCGCGCGCTGGCGATCCGGGAGGCCGTACCCCTTTCGGGTTGAGATCACCCGGTCTCCGGGCGCACCGCCCCCGGCGCGGCCAGTCTGGGGGCATGACCGTCCCGCCCCTCGCCGGAGGGGCCGCAGGGCCCGACGCCCTGCGGCCCCTGCTCGGCGTCGTGCTCGACGCGCTCAAGGAGGGCGCGGACACCCGGGGCGGACCCCTGCCGTCCGGCGGACCCGAAGCGGTCCGCGCGGACGTACGGGAGGCCGTCACCCCCGTCATCCCCGAGCACGGCCACGGCGCCGACGAGTCGCTGCGCACGCTCGTACGGGCCTTCGCCCGGGGCGCGGCCGACCCGGCAGACCCCCGGTGCGCCGCCCATCTGCACACGCCGCCACTCGCGCTCGCCGTCGCCGCCGACCTCGCCGCATCCGCGCTCAACCCGTCCCTGGACTCCTGGGACCAGGCGCCCGCCGCATCGGCCCTGGAGGCCGAGGTCACCCGCGCCCTGGCCGGCGAGGTGTACCCCCGCGGCGCGCGCCCCGACGCGCTCGTCACCACCGGCGGCACCGAAGCCAACCAGCTCGCCCTCCTCCTCGCCCGCGAGCGCCACGGCACCGTCCAGGTCGTCTGCGGCGCCCAGGCCCACCACTCCGTCACCCGCGCCGCCTGGCTCCTCGGCCTGCCCGAGCCCCTCACCGTCCCCGCCCCCGACGGCACCACGGACCTCGGCGGCCTCGACGACGCACTCGCCCGCCTCCACGGCCCCGTGCTCGTCACCGCCACCGCCGGCACCACCGACACCGGCCGCATCGACCCGCTCCCCGGCATCGCCGACCTGTGCGAGCGCCACGGCGCCGAGCTCCACATCGACGCCGCATACGGTGGGCCCCTGCTCCTCAGCCCTCGCCACCGCGACCTGCTGCGCGGCCTCGACCGCGCCCGGTCCGTCACCCTCGACCTGCACAAACTCGGCTGGCAGCCGGTCGCCGCCGGGCTCCTCGCCGTCCCCGACAGCGCCCTGCTCGCCCCCCTCGCCCACACCGCCGACTATCTGAACCCCGACGACGACACCGAGGCCGGAATCCCGGATCTGCTCGGCCGCTCCCTGCGGACGACCCGGCGCCCCGACATCCTCAAGATCGCCGTCACCCTCCGCGCCCTCGGCCGCAGCGGCCTCGCCGACCTCGTCGACCGCACCGTCGCCGCCGCCCACGACCTCGCCGACCTCGTCGAGAAGCACCCCTCCCTGGAGCTCCACGCCCGGCCCGTCCTCTCCACCGTCCTCTTCCGCCCGCGCGGCGCGAGCGACGACACCGTCGCAGCCGTCCGCCGCACCCTCCTGCACCAGGGCCGCGCCGTACTCGGCCGCGCCCGCGCCGACGGCCGGCTCTGGCTCAAGGCCACCCTGCTCAACCCCCACGCCACCCCCGGCGACCTCGAAACCCTCATCTCCCTCGTGGAAGGCAGCACTCCCCGATGACCGGCACGCCCGCCTCCGGCGCCCACGGCCTCGACCAGCCCCACGACCTGGTGGGCATCGGCATCGGGCCGTTCAACCTCTCCCTCGCCGCCCTCGCCCACGGGCTGCAGTACGGGGAAGGGGCGGGAGGGCTCGCCGCCACCTTCTACGAGCAGCGCCCCGACTTCCACTGGCACCCGGGCCTCCTCATCGACGGAGCGACCCTCCAAGTGCCCTTCCTCGCCGACCTGGTGACCCTCGCCGACCCCGCCAGCCCCTGGTCGTTCCTGAACTACCTCAAGGCCCGCGACCGGCTCTTCCCCTTCTACGTCGCCGAGAAGTTCCACATCCAGCGCGCCGAGTACGACGCGTACTGCCGCTGGGTCAGCGGCCGGCTCCCCGGACTCCACTTCGGCCACCAGGTCGACGCCGTCCGCTGGAACCCCGAACGAGCCCTGTTCGAGGTCGACTTCACCCAGCTCGACACCCACGGGGGAGCGGAGTCACTCGGCCGCGCCTACGCCCGCCACATCGCCCTCGGCATCGGCACCGAGCCGTTCGTCCCCGTACCGCTGAAGACCCTCGTCGAGGCGCCCACCGTCCCCGTCCTGCACTCCGCCGACTACCTCGAGCACCGGGACAAGCTCCTCGCCGCCGAGCACATCACCGTCATCGGGTCCGGTCAGTCCGGCGCCGAGATCTTCCTCGACCTGCTGCGCGCCCGCCCCACCGGAGCCGAGAAGATCCACTGGCTCGCCCGCACCGAAGCCTTCGCCCCCATGGAGTACTCGAAGCTCGGCCTCGAACACTTCACCCCCGACTACACCCGCTACTTCCACGCCCTGCCCGAATCCGTACGCGACGGACTCGTCCCGCAGCAGTGGCAGCTCCACAAGGGCATCGACGCCGACACCATCGCCGCCATCCACGACGAGCTCTACCGCCGCACCCTCCACGGCGGCTGGCCCGACGCCGTCCTCACCCCCGGCGTCCAGGTCCGCACCGCGGGCCGCGTCGCCACCACCAAGGTCGAGCTCCATCTGGAGCACCTCCAGCAGGGCACCCGCTCCCGCCTCACCACCGCCGCCGTCGTCCTCGCCACCGGATACCGCGAGCGCCCCCTCGACCGGATCCTCGCCGGACTCGACCCGTACATGCGCCGCGACTCCTCCGAGCGCCCCCGCATCGACGACCAGTTCCGCCTCGTCCTCGACCCCGCCGTCACCGGCTCGGTCTACGTCCAGAACGCGGAACGGCACACGCACGGCGTCGGCGCCCCCGATCTCGGCCTCGCCGCCTGGCGCAGCGCGACCATCCTGAACTCGCTCACCGGCAAGGAGCACTACCCGCTCCCGCGGCGCACCGCCTTCACCAGCTTCGGCCTCGAACGGCGGGAGGCGCCCGGCATTCCCGGCCAGGCGCCCCCGCTCACTCCGCTCGAAGACCGTCGCTAGAAGACCGGCGCGACAAGACCGGCGCTAGAAGGCCGGCGCGACAAGACCGGCGCCAGAAGGCCGGCGCTAGAAGACCGGATCGCCCTCGCGGGTCAGCTTCCAGCCCACCGACGCGAACGCGGCCGGATCGACGGTGCCCTTGGACTGCACCCACTGGATGATCGTGTTACGGATCTCGTCCGAGTTCGCCCACAGCTGCTCGGCCTTGGCCACGTGCGGGAACGCACCGCCGCCACTGGCCCGGTAGTTGTTCACCGCCAGCACGAACTGGGCCGCCGGGTCCAGCGCCTTGCCCTCGAAGGACAGATTCACGATCCGCGACCCGGACGGCTTCGCCACGTCGATCTCGTACGTCAGCCCGGACACGGCGTCGTAGTTGTAGTCCGGGATGCCGTCGGCGTTCGTCAGCTTCGTCGTGTCCACCGGCGCCCCCGCCGGGGTCAGCACGTAGTACCGCGCCGAGTACTCCAGATAGTCCTTCAGCTGCGCGCCGGTCAGCAGCCGCGCCTCCAGCGTGTTCTCGAACGGGTACAGCCCCGCCGCGTCCCGGATCGTCACCTGACCGGCCGGAATCGCCGCCGTACGGGAGAAGCAGGACGCCTGCGAGAGGACCGGCAGCGCCGCGTACGAGCCGCCGGCCAGCGCCGCCTTCACCGTCTCCGCCTGGACGTGATTGATCAGATCGATGATCGGCTCGTCCTTCCACGGCGCCTCGGCCGTGGCCATCGCGGCGGTGGAGGTGCCGATGACCTGATTGACGTACGCGACGACCTTCTCGTGCTCGTCACCCAGCAGCTTGGCGATCTGCGGGTCCTCGGCGACGGTGTTGGAGTTGAGGACCTTCGCGCCCACCCGCTCCACCGTCCAGCGGCCCTTCTCCCACACCAGGTCGAAGTCGAAGAGCGTCAGCCGCTGGCCCCACTTCAGCGGCTCGGACAGCACGACCTGCTTGCCGGTCTGCTTGTTCGTGACGAAGTACTCGACGATCTCCGTGTGCGCGTGCCCCACGAGAATCGCGTCGATGCCCGGCACCTGCTCGGCCACGAGCGCAGCGGCATTCTCGACGTACGGGAGCTGGTCACCGTACGAGGACGTGCCGCTCGACCCCGAGTGCGCCGACACGACGACGACGTCCGCACCCATCGCGCGCAGCTTCGGCACCCACTTCGCGGCCTGCTCCTCGAGACCGGGGAACACCATCTTCCCGCTGACGTTGGCCTTGTCCCAGATCGCGATACCTGGGTTGGTGAGCCCGAGGACGGCGACCCTGACATCCCGGCCGAGCGGGGTGCACAGCCGGTGCATGCTGTACGGCGGGAAGGCCGGCCGGAGCGTCTTCGCGTCCAGCGCGTTGGCGCCGAGCAGCGGGAAGTCGCACTGCTCCTCGAACTTCCGCAGCACCGGTATGCCGTAGTTGAACTCGTGGTTGCCGAGCGCCGCGGCGTCGTAGCCGATCGCGTTCATGGCCTGCGCCATCGGGTGGATCGGACCGCTGCGGGCGGTGATCGGGTCGACCTTGGCGTAGTAGTACGACAGCTGGGTGCCCTGAATGGTGTCACCGGCGTCGATGAGAAGGGTGTTGCGCCGACCCTTCTCGCTCCTGACCTGGTCGACCAGGGTCGAGATCTTGGCAAGGCCCACGTCGTTGTGGCTCTTGTCGTCGAACTCCTTGTCCGTGAAGTAGTCCCAGTTGAAGACGTTGCCGTGCAGGTCGGTCGTCCCCATCACCGTGAACGAGTACCGCTTCATCCGCCCTCCGTGTCCCTGAGCCTCGGCGGGCCCGGCGACGCTCCCCGCGACGGCCACCCCGGCCCCTGCGGCGGCCGAACGGCCAAGGAACGTCCTGCGATTCATCGGCATGAAGATCTCCCTCGTTCACTGACACAACGCGCGTAGATTCTGGCGCAGCACGGCCCCGTGCGAAAGTGATTCGAGGACACCAGCGAGGGAGTGGACCGTGAGCAGCGACACCGCACCACCGGCACCGTACGGAACACCCGAGACGCCGCGCGTCGCGGTCCGCGGTGAAGCCCGCCTCGAGGTCGACCCCGAGATCGCCCGGATCGGGGTCATGGTCAGCGCACGCGGCAGGGACCGCAGGGCAGCCCTGGAGGATCTCACCCGCCGCAACGGCCAGGTGCTCGACCTGATCAAGTCGTACGGTGACGCGGTCGAGAAGCTGGAGACCGGCGCGTTCTCCATCAGTCCCGAGCTGACCCAGCACGGCCGCGGCGAACGCGTCCGCGCCTACCACGGCCGCGTCCACATCACCGCGGTGCTCGGTGACTTCACCGCCCTCGGCGAGCTCACCACCCGCATCGCCGACCTCGAGCTCACCCGCGTCGACGGCCCCTGGTGGTCCCTGCGCCCCGACTCCCCGGCCCACGGCGAGGCCCGCCGCCAGGCCGTCCGCGAAGCCGTCCAGCGCGCCCGCGAGTACGCCGAGGCCCTCGGCGCCCGCCTCGCCGCCCTCGTCGAGCTCGCCGACCTCGGCGCCGAGGCGCCCATGTCGTACGGCATGACCCAGGCCCCCGGCGCCATGCGCTCGGCCGCCTTCGCCGGGGCCGCCACCGAGGCCGCCCCCGCCCTCGACCTGGAGCCGCAGCGCCAGACGGTCCACGCGCAGGTGAACGCGCGCTTCACGATGACACCGCCGCAGCTGTGACACACAGGTGGCTCCGTGGCGGTCGCCCAAGACGGGGGACGCCGAATTGCTCAAAAGAGCGACCCCATGCACAATTCAATACTTGTCAATAACCTTTCACGTAATGGTTGTTGAGTAGTCATGCTCAGCCGAATCTCTACCGGCCGGTAAGCCATAGGCTCGAGCCATGCGCCGAGCAAAGATCGTCTGCACACTGGGGCCCGCCACCGAGACATACGACCAGATCAAGGCACTGGTCGAAGCCGGAATGGACGTCGCCCGATTCAACCTCAGCCACGGCACCTACGCCGACCACGAGGAGCGCTATCAGCGCGTTCGCAAGGCCTCCGACGAAATCGGCCGCAGCGTCGGCGTGCTCGCCGACCTTCAAGGCCCGAAGATCCGTCTCGGACGATTCCGTGAAGGTCCCGTACTGCTTGAACGCGGCGACGAGTTCACCCTCACCGTCGAACCCGTCGAAGGCGACCGCCACACCTGCGGAACCACCTACTCCGGCCTCGCCGCCGACGTCACCACCGGAGAGCGCATCCTTGTCGACGACGGCCGCGTCGCCCTCGAAGTCACCGCCGTCGACGGACCCCGCGTCCGCACCACCGTCGTCGAAGGCGGCGTGATCTCCGACCACAAGGGCCTCAACCTCCCCGGCGTGGCCGTCTCCGTCCCCGCGCTATCCGAGAAGGACATCGACGACCTCCGCTGGGCGATCAGAATCGGCGCCGACGTCATCGCACTCTCCTTCGTCCGCAGCGGGCGCGACATCGAAGACGTGCACCGCATCATGGACGAGGAAGGCCGCCGACTCCCCGTCATCGCCAAAGTCGAGAAACCGCAGGCCGTCGACAATATCGACGACATCGTCGCCGCCTTCGACGGCATCATGGTCGCCCGTGGCGACCTCGGCGTGGAAATGCCCCTGGAGCAGGTGCCGATCGTCCAGAAGCGCGCGATCAAACTCGCCAAGCGCAACGCCAAACCGGTCATCGTCGCCACCCAGATGCTCGAATCGATGATCGACAATTCCCGGCCCACCCGTGCCGAGGCCTCCGACGTCGCCAACGCGGTCATCGACGGCACCGACGCCGTGATGCTCTCCGGCGAGACCAGCGTCGGCAAGTACCCCGTCGAAACGGTCAAGACCATGGCGCGGATCGTCGAAGCCGCCGAGGAGGACATCCTCGCCAAGGGCCTCCCGCCGCTCACGGAACGCAACAAGCCCCGCACCCAGGGCGGAGCCGTCGCCCGCGCAGCCGCCGAAATGGGCGACTTCCTCGGCGCGAAATTCCTGGTCGCCTTCACCCAGTCGGGCGACACCGTCCGCCGCCTCTCCCGCTACCGCTCCCCGATCCCGCTGCTGGCCTTCACCCCGGACCCGGCCACCCGCTCCCAGCTCACCCTCACCTGGGGCGTGGAGACCTTCCTCGGCCCGCATGTCGAGTCCACGGACGCGATGGTCGCCCAGGTCGACGAGATGCTCCTGAAGATCGGCCGCTGCCAGAAGGGCGACATCGTGGTCATCACGGCCGGCTCACCGCCGGGCGTCCCGGGTTCGACGAATCTCGTGCGGGTGCACCACATCGGCGAGGACGACACGAGTTCCTGAAGACGTTTGTCCGGTCTTGTCCCGGGCAGTCGGCGACTACAGGAGGCCCGAACCACACAGGGCCCGGCCGACAACGGACGCACCTGGAGGTCCGGATGTCCACAGGAACGCTCATCGCCATCATCGTCGCCCTCGCGGTCCTCCTGATCCTCATCGCCGTGGGCGTATGGCTCGCCATGCGCCGGCGTCGCCTCCAGGAACGGTTCGGACCCGAGTACGACCGGACCGTCCAGACCGAGGACAGCCGGCACTCCGCGGAACGCGACCTGCGCTCCCGGGAGCAACGGCACCAGGACCTCGACATCAGGCAACTGCCCGCGGAAGCCCGCGCGCGGTACGCCGAGGAGTGGAAGCACGCGGAACAGCACTTCGTCGACGCACCAGGCACGAGCGTCGACGACGCCGACCGCCTGGTCACCCGCCTCATGAGCGACCGCGGTTACCCGACGGAAGGCTACGACCAGCAACTCCGGGACCTCTCCGTCGAACACGGACGCACCCTGGAGCACTACCGCGCCGCCCACGACGTCGGCATCCGCAACAGAGAGAGCCGCGCGACCACCGAGGAACTGCGCGGCGCCATGGTGCACTACCGGGCCCTCTTCCAGGAGCTGCTCGGCGACAGGAACCCCCGAAGCGACCGACGACCCCGGCACGACGCGGCCTGATCCCGCGCCGCACGAGGTGAGTTGACATGCGAGACACCGACACCACCCACGACGCCTCGACGAGCGGTCTCACCACCGACGACCTGGCGCACCCGAAGACCGACACCTTCAGGGAGGACACCAGCACCCGCGACGAAGCGCCCGCCTACCCCGGCGAGGCCACCCCGCTGCCCGGCGCCACGGAAGAGGCGCCCGAGGAAGCACCTGCCGAACCCGCCGAAGAACCGGCCGCAGCCGAGGAACCCCCGACCGCCGCGGCACCCGAGCAAGGCCCGCCCCTCATCGCACCCGAGGAGGCCGAGAGCTACCGGGACCGCTGGCAGGAGATCCAGGGCACCTTCGTCGACGACCCCAGGGACTCCGTCCGCGCCGCCGACGCCCTGGTCGCCGACGTGATCCAGTCGCTGGCCGCGAACTTCGCCGACCACAAGAAGGAACTCGAGTCCCAGTGGAGCCGGGGCGAGGAGATCGAGACCGAAGGCCTCCGCGTCGCACTCCAGCGGTACCGGACCTTCTTCAACCGGCTGCTCCACGCCTGATCCACCGCGCACACGGCCGGGCCCGAGCTCAGTACTTGGGCCCGATGTGCGCGTCCATGAGGGCGACGGATTCCTTGCGGGCGACGGAGATGTTGCGGGCGTTGGTACGCGTCCACGCGACGCCGACGCCCTCCAGCGCATCTGTGAACAGCCTCATGATGTCGGCCGAGAGGTTCGTGAAGAAGTACCGCGGGTACTCGTAGCGCTTCCGCTCGCCGCCGACCACTCGGGTGGTCCAGTTGGTGATCCGGCACCCGTCGGAGTGGATGAGGCCGCGGATGAACTCCCAGGGGTGGGCGTCCACGATCTCCTGCTGCCAGGGCTCGAGAATGATCTTGCGCTCGTGCTTCCTGCCGGGCCCGTGTTGCGGGAAC
This sequence comes from Streptomyces sp. NPDC001970, assembly GCF_053594115.1. Lineage (NCBI taxonomy): Bacteria > Bacillati > Actinomycetota > Actinomycetes > Kitasatosporales > Streptomycetaceae > Streptomyces > Streptomyces sp. NPDC001970. The sequence continues at coordinate 192,350 of NZ_JBSFDW010000003.1, forward strand.
AGGCATGGCCAGTGCTTGCTCGAGGCGGTGACGTACTGGCATCCCTGCCGCTGGACGCGGCACACGCTGTTGCTGGGATGTACGGAGCGGATCGCGGCCTCGCAGGCGTCAAGGAGGCCAGGCCAGGCGTCAGCACAAGCGATGCGGAGAAAGTAGACCCCCTTCTTGAGCACGTTGATGCAGCCGTCCCCCAGGTATAGGCCGAGGAGGTAGGCGTACGCCGCACTATCAAGCTCTCGCCCATCACAACGTGGACATTGCGGAGCGGGCTTTCCCGGACACTCTCCGCGTTTGGCCCGGTCCCTGTGAAGCCAGACGCCAATCGTGCTTGGGGGGACGCTCAGCTGGCGGGCCACGTCAGCGTTTCTGGCGCCACTTCGCAGGAGCGAGAGTGCCTTCTGTCGCACATCAGTGCCGTGGCAGTCCATGGGGCCACTCTGGGCGACTGATCGTGGCGCCAAGTAGCAGAAAGCGGATGTTCACGAGAACGTGAGCATCCGCTTCCGTCGAATAGTGCCCGGTGTGGGATTCGAACCCACATGCCCTAAGGCACGGTGGTTTGAGCACCGCGAGTCTGACCAGTTCCTCCAACCGGGCTGGTGGCACCGCCGAAAGCGTACCCTGTGCCCGCAGCTGCTCGCTGCTAGGTAGGCTCAGGTAGCAGCACCTGCCCGCAGCGAGGAGTACCGTGACCGCCCCCGAGCCCGAGTCGCCCCAGCCCGTCGCAGACGACGACACGTCGCACGTCCCGCCGCTGACGACCCGCGTCGTCATCGCCGAGGACGAGGCCCTCATCCGCCTCGACCTCAAAGAGATGCTCGAGGAAGAGGGCTACCAGGTCGTGGGCGAGGCCGGGGACGGCCAGCGGGCCGTCGAGCTCGCCCGGGAGCACCGGCCGGATCTGGTGATCCTCGATGTGAAGATGCCGGTGCTCGACGGCATCTCCGCCGCGGAGAAGATCGCCGAGGAGTCGATCGCCCCGGTCCTCATGCTCACCGCGTTCTCGCAGCGCGACCTCGTGGAGCGGGCTCGGGACGCCGGTGCGATGGCGTATCTGGTGAAGCCGTTCAGCAAGAGCGATGTGGTGCCGGCCATCGAGATGGCGGTGTCGCGGTTCGCGGAGCTGAGGGCGCTGGAGAAGGAGGTCGCGGACCTCGCTCAGCGGCTGGAGACGCGGAAGCTGGTCGACCGGGCGAAGAGCATCCTGCAGACGCAGTACGGGCTGACGGAGCCTGCCGCGTTCCGGTGGATCCAGAAGACGTCGATGGACCGGCGGCTGTCGATGCAGCAGGTCGCGGAGGCGGTCATCGAGGACGCCGAGGAGAAGAAGGCCGCGAAGGGGCAGTAACCCCGGCTGCCCGGCTGTACGTGCCCGTACGTACGAGGAGGCCCGCACCCCGATCCGGGGTGCGGGCCTCCTCGTGTGCTTGTCGTGCTCAGTCCTCGCCGAGGTAGGCCTTGCGGACCGACTCGTCGTGGAGGAGGTCCTGTCCGGTGCCGGAGAGGACGACCTTGCCGATCTCCATGACGTGGCCGTGGTCGGCCAGGGAGAGCGCGGCCTGGGCGTTCTGCTCGACGAGCAGGATGGTGGTGCCCTGGGCCTTGAGCTCGGCGATGGTCGCCATGATCTTCTGCATCATGATCGGCGAGAGGCCCATGGAGGGCTCGTCCAGCATCAGCAGCTTGGGCTGGGACATCAGCGCCCGGCCCATGGCGAGCATCTGCTGTTCACCGCCGGAAAGGGTGCCCGCCGCCTGCTTCCTGCGTTCGCCCAGGATGGGGAAGAGGTCGTAGGCGCGCTGGACGTCCTTGGCGATGCCTTCCTTGTCGCTGCGGAGGAAGGCGCCGAGGAGCAGGTTGTCCTCGATCGTCATGCGCGGGAAGATGTGCCGCCCCTCGGGGGAGTGGGCGAGTCCGAGCGAGACGATCTGGTGGGCGGGGACCTTGCGCAGTGACTTGCCGTTGAACTTGATCTGGCCGCCGACGGGCTTGAGGAGCCCGGAGAGGGTGCGCAGGGTGGTGGTCTTGCCGGCGCCGTTGGTGCCGATGAGGGTGACGACCTCGCCGGCCTCGACCTTGAAAGAGATGCCCTTGACGGCCTCGATCTTGCCGTAGGCGACGCGCAGGTCCTCGACTTCGAGCAGTGCGGTCATCAGTCGTTCTCCTTGCCAGAGCCGGAGGCCTGGGCGGTGGTGCTGTCGGCGTCGCCGTCGCTGTCGCTGTCGGACGAAGCTTCCGGCGCGGCGGCTGGTGCGTCGGCCGGCGTGTCGTCCGCCTCGTCGGTGTTGGCGTCGGCGGTGTGCGCCTCTGCCGCGGCGACCTCCGCCGCCTCCTCGGCGCCGGGCGCGCCCTCAAAGGGCTCACCCAGGTAGGCGGCGATGACGCGCTCGTCGTTCTGGACGGTGGCGCTGTCGCCCTCGATGAGCTTCTCGCCCTGGACGAGGACGGCGACGCGGTCGCAGAGGTTCATGATGAACCGCATGTCGTGCTCGATGACGAGGACGGCGATGCCCTGGTCCCGGATGGCGAAGACCAGTTCCTCGGTGGCCCGGGTCTCCTGCGGGTTCATGCCCGCGGTGGGCTCGTCGAGGAGCAGCAGCCCCGGCTCGCTGGCCAGTGCCCGGGCGATCTCGAGCTTGCGCTGCTCGCCGTAGGGGAGGTTGCGGGCGAGGTGGTCGGCTTTGGCGGCGAGGCCGACGAACTCCAGGAGTTCCATGGCCCGCTGGCGCGATGCGGCTTCGGCCTTGTGGAAACCGGGACCGCGCAGCAGGGCGGACCAGAGGCCTTCCTTGGTGCGGGTGTGGCGTCCGACGAGGACGTTCTCCAGCACGGTCATGTTGTTGAACAGCCGGATGTTCTGGAACGTCCGGGCGATTCCGGCCGCGGTGACCTTGAAGGACTTGGGCGGCAGGACCGTGCCCTTGTACCGGACCTCACCCTCGGTGGGGATGTAGAGGCCGGTGAGGCAGTTGAAGAAGGTGGTCTTGCCGGCGCCGTTGGGGCCGATGAGGCCGACGATCTCGCCGCTGTTGACGGTGAGGTCGACGTTGCGCACGGCGGTGAGGCCGCCGAAGCGCATGGTCACACCGCGGGCGTCGAGGACGGCCTCGCCGGTCGCCGTGGCGGTTGCCGTGGTGATGGTCGTCATGATCAGGCACCTGCCTTGGTGAGGGTGGCGGGCGCTTCCTCGTTCTCGTGGAACTCGAGCTGGCGGCGTCGGTTGGGGATGAGGCCCTCGGGGCGGACGCGCATCAGCACGACGAGGACCAGGCCGAAGACGAAGAGCTGGTAGTCGCTCAGGAACTGCAGCTTCGCCGGGATGAGGAAGAGCAGGGCACCGCCGACGAGGGGGCCGCTGATCGTTCCCATGCCGCCGAGTACGACGGCGGCGAGCAGGAACGCCGAGTTCGGCGGCACGACGTGGGCGAACTGGTACTGCTCCGGGGTCACGGTGTACGTCACGTGCGCCTGGACGGCGCCGGCGAGGCCGGCGAGCGCGGCGCCGAGGGCGAAGGCGATGAGCTTGACGCGGAAGCCGTTGACGCCCATGGCCTCCGCGGCGGTCTCGTCCTCACGGATGGCGATCCAGGCGCGGCCGATGCGGGACTCCGCGCTGCGGCGGAAGACCACGACCACGACGAGGGTGACGAGGAGCATCAGGTAGAAGTAGTTGGCGAATCGGCCGATGGCGATGCCGCCGAGGCTGTGCTCGGCACCGAAGTCGAAGCCCCACATGTTGAGGTTCGGGATCGACGAGATGCCGTTGGAGCCGTTGGTGATGTCCGGTCCGGAGGTGCCGTCGAGGTTGAGTACGGTGATGCGGAAGATCTCACCGAAGCCGAGGGTGACGATCGCGAGGTAGTCGCCGCGCAGTCGCAGGGTCGGCGCGCCGATGAGCACGCCGAAGACCATGGACGCGCAGGCGCCGACGAGGATCGCCCACCCGAACGAGAGGTGCACGTCGAACGGCGAGGACGGCGATCCGGAGACCATGGCCGCGGCGTACGCACCGACACCGAGGAAGGCGACGTAACCGAGGTCGAGAAGTCCGGCGAGGCCGACGACGATGTTGAGGCCCAGGGCGACGGTGGCGAAGATCAGGATGTTCACGCCGATGGTCGCGTACTGGTCGTCGGACTGCGTGAGCGGGAACGCGGCGGCGGCGGCGAACGCTCCGGCCATCGTCACATTGCGGTGGCGCGCGGTGAGCGCCGATGCGCGGCTGATGAGCCCGGACTTGAAGAGCGCGCCGAAGCCGAAGCCCGCCGTGATCAGGAAGCCGACGAAGAGCTCGTCGTACTCGGTGGTGATGCCGTAGGTGAAGACGAGCAGCCCGAGTGCGAGTACTGCGGTGATGATGAGGATCTCGGCGTACGCCGGGAGCTTGGGAGTCGGGGAGGGCGTGCCCGAGGCGAAGGCCGCCTTGAACGTCGTCAAGCGGTTCCTGCCGCGGTGCCTGACCCGCTGCCAGGCGCTGTCCTCCGGGTCGCCGGGCTGGAGCGTCGGCCGCTCGAAGGGCAGTGCCAGTGCGCCGATGAGGGCGACGAGGCTGCCCACGGCCGCGACGTAGCCGCCCGGCTCGAGGTTGACGAGCCCGCCGAGCTGGGTGCTGATCGCGATGACCGTGTACCAGGCGGTGACGAACGCCGCGAGCGCGGACAGCTTGATCGCGGCGTCGGCGCCGGCCGGCACGAGCCAGCGGGTGCCCTTGACCCCGTACGAGGCGAGGCCGAACAGCGTGGTGAGCACACCGCCGACGAGGACGAGCCACTGCAGGCCGCCCGGGTAGCCGTAGACGGTCAGATTGCCGGGGAACGCGGCGGTCCATGTCCACGACATGAAGGCGGACAGGACGGTGAGGATGCCGCCTGCGGTGGCGGTGGCGCGTGCGATGTGCGGCGGCAGGGCGATGAGGCCGCTGGGTGCCTCGGACTTGTCGATGCGGGGGGTGTCCGCGGTGCTGGTCTGTGTCGTCATGGTGGTCACGCCCTGTCCGCGACGCGCTCACCCAGGAGGCCTTGGGGCCGGAAGAGGAGCACGAGGATGAGGAGTACGAACGCCCAGGCGTTGGCCCAGGACTGGCCGCCGAGCTGCTGCATGCCGGGGATTTCGCTGACGTAGGCGGCGGCCATGGTCTCGGCGACGCCGAGGACGAGTCCGCCGATCATGGCGCCGTAGATGTTGCCGATGCCGCCGAGGACGGCCGCGGTGAAGGCCTTGAGGCCGAGGAGGAAGCCCATGCGGAACTGGACTTCGCCGTACTTGAGGCCGTAGGCGACGGCTCCGATGGCGGCGAACGCGGCGCCGAGGGCGAAGGCGACCACGATGATGCGGTCGGTGTTGACGCCCATGAGCTTGGCGGTGTCGGGGTCCTGCGCGGTGGCCTGCATGCCGCGGCCGGTGCGGGTCTTCATCACGAAGTAGCCGAGGAAGGCCATCGAGATGGGGGCTGCGATCAGCAGGAAGATGTCACCCGTCTGGATGGTGACGTCTCCGAGGTGGAACGGCCCGCCGGGGATCTCCGGGAAGGTGCGGGAGGACTTGGCTCCGGGGTACCACGCCCATACGGCCTGCTGGAGGGCGAGGGAGAGCCCGATGGCGGTGATGAGTGGTGCGAGGCGTGGTCCTCCGCGCAGGGGCCGGTACGCGAAGCGTTCGGCTCCGACGGCGATGGTGGTGGCGACGATGATCGCGCCGATGATCATGAGTGGCAGGGCCAGCCACATGGTCGTGCCGCTGGGGAGGATCAGCCAGACCGTGAGAGCTCCGAAGCCTCCGGTCATGAAGATCTCGCCGTGGGCGAAGTTGATGAGCTGGACGATGCCGTAGACCATCGTGTAGCCAATGGCGACCAGCCCGTACATCGATCCGAGTAGCAGGCCGTTGACCAGCTGTTGCGGCAGTTCGTTCACCGCAGGTCCTCCGAAGTCTTTCGCCGGATGTGACACCGCGCGGGGCGCCTGTTGCGGCGCCCCGCGCGGCCAGAAATGTGTTGCGGTTGTTCAGCCGGTTCAGCCCGTGAAGGTACCGGACTTGACGGGGGCCCAGGCGCCCGCCTTGTACGTGTAGACGGTGAGCTGCTTGTTGGTGGCGTCGCCGTACTCGTCGAAGGAGACCTTGCCGGTCACACCGTCGAAGGAGACACCCTTCATGGCGTCGAGGACCTTGGTGCGGGCGTCCTCGGGCAGCTTGCCGCCGTTGTCGTCGACGGCCTTCTTCACGGCCTCGATGATCGCCCAGGCGGAGTCGTAGGAGTAGCCGCCGTAGGCCTCGTAGGCCTCCTTGTAACCGCCCTCCTTGTACTTCGCCACGAACTCCTTGGCGGACGGGAGGGTTTCGACCGGCGCGCCGACGGAGGTGGCGAGGTCGCCCTCACCCTCCTTGCCGGAGAGCTTGATGAAGTCGGCGCTGTAGATGCCGTCGCCGCCGACCAGCGGGATCTTGGCACCGGCCTTCTTGATCTGCTTGCTCAGCGGGCCGGCCGCCGGGTACTCGCCGCCGTAGTAGACGACGTCCGCACCAGAGGCCTTGATCTTGGTGACGACGGAGGAGAAGTCCTTCGTGTCCGGGTCCACGTGGTCCTCGCCGGCGACCGCGCCGCCCAGCTTGGTGAACTCGGCCTTGAAGGTGGCCGCGAGGCCGGCGCCGTAGGTCTTCTTGTCGTCGACGACGAAGACCTTCTTCTTCTTGGCGTCGTTGAACAGGTACTGCGCGGCGAACGGGCCCTGGATGGCGTCCGTGGTGGCCGTGCGGAAGTACGAGTTGTACACGCGCTTCTTCGTGCCGCCGTTCCACTCCGGCCCCTGCGTCAGGGCCGGGTTGGTGTTGGCGGGCGAGACCTGGACGAGCTTGGCGTCGTCGAAGACCTTCTGCATCGACTCGGCCACCGAGGAGTTCAGCGGGCCGACGACGCCGAGGACGCCCTTGTCGGCGACGAGCTTGGTGGCGTTCTGCTGGCCGGAGGAGGGCTGCGCCTGGTCGTCGAGGGCCTCGATCTTGAAGGTGACGCCCTTGACGTACTTCTTCTCGTTGGCCTGCTTGGCGGCGAGGTCGGCCGAGTTCTTGATGCCGAGTCCGAGCGCGGAGAGGTCGCCGGTCAGGGGCGCGTCGACACCGATGACCACGGTGGTGTCGCCACCGTCAGCGGTGCCGCCGCCGTTCTCGTCGCGCGAGCCACAGGCGGTGAGGGTGAGTGCCCCCGCGGCAAGCGCAGCGGTTATGGCTATGAGCGAACGTTGACGCACTGTCTGGTCCTTTCACCTGGCACGGCGTCTCCCTTTGGAGTGCCGAGTCGAGCGCTGGAGCCTCACTGACAAGGAATCCGGTGGCGCGGTGACTGGCCGTGACTCTAAGCGGGTAAATGGGAATTCAGCACGGGTCTGCCGAGGCTGTGACGCTCTTGTTATCCCGAACGGATTTGCGGGATGGGGTGCATGACTGTTCCATGCTTTTGGTCATGACGGCCGTGGTGGTTGCTCGCAGTAGTCGGTCACGGTCCGCCCCAGGTCCCGTGCGTAGCGGTCGCCCAGGATGAAACTCTGGTCCTGTTTTGCGCGGGCATTACGCAGCGTTACATCGAGGAAAGCCATGCCGGCATTCCTAGGCGCTTTTCCGCAGTCGTCCACGTTGAGCACGATATCCACACTGCGGGCAGACCCGGATTTCACCGTAAAGGGAGGATTCGGGTCCGTCGTGAGCCGCAGGGCTGCCGAAGGCTGCCGGATGTTCTCGACCGTGACGGGCGTGCCCGCGCCGACGGTGATCCGGACGGAGAAGCGCAGCGCACCCTCAGGGCGGTCGGGGGCCGGGGCGGCGCGCCCGTACGACACGGAGACCGCTTGTGCAGGCCAGGGGCCGGGATCGGGGCGGGGCCGGGTGACGTAGAGGTGGACGGAGCCGGCGGCGACTGCGATGACGAGCAGGACGGTGAGGAGCGTGCGGCGGCGACGTGGGGGGAGTGCCCCCCATGGTCCGGCCGGTCCGCGGCGGGGCGACGGCCCGGGGGCCTCCGCGACGTACGTGTACTCGCCGGGCTCCACGGGGCCGACGCCGGTCATTGCCACGGCCCGCCGGTCGGTACACCGTTGCGGTAACGCTCCGTACAGCGCTCCTCGGCCTGACGGTCGATCAACTCACGGGCGGAGGCGGGGCCGTTGCGCTGCTTGGCGGCGCGGGCGGCGTCCAGCGTCGCGCGCAGGATCTCGTACTGGGCGTTGGACAAGCCTATCGACTGGTAGTCGCCGTAGCCGCTGTCGTCGTCGAGGAGCTCGTGCCCCCACTTGGTGATGAGGGCCGTGCACAGTTCCTGGGGCGAGGTGGTGTGCGGCGAAGGGGTGGTGCGCCTGCCGTCGGGCGCTCCGCTGTCGGACCCTCCGGCCGAGCAGGCTGCCGCACCCACGAGAACACCGGCGGCCAGGGCCGCGCCGACGGCGGCCCTGGCCGGGCGGTACGCCTTGTGCCTCATGAGGGAACGCTAGGACCTTGCCCGCGGGAGCACAACATCCCGTTCCCGCAAGGGTTTCAGGGCAGCGCGACGAAAGGGGAGAGGAAGGCGCGGGCGCCGGGGGTGTCGAGCCGGTACGTCACGTTCGTGGCGTAGCAGGGGGTGTCTCCGGTGATCGTGGTGGCGACAAGGGTGCGCTTGCCCGCCAGCGTGGCGAAGTTCGGGCCGCCGGAGTCCCCGTAGCAGGCGCCACCGTTGCCCTGCGGGGCGGTCATGGCCAGCCGCAGCCAGGCGTCGTTGAGCGCGTTGTAGGTGACCGGGGCCTTCATCCGGACTCCGCCGCCGGGGTGGGTGTGCCCGCCGGGGCCGCGCTGGGCCTCCTGGGTGCCGTATCCGGCGACGAGGAACGACGTGTCGTCGAGACCCTGCGGGCCGAGCGCCGCGAGGGCCCCTGCCTTGGGGAGCGCGGCCGGGGTGAAGGACCAGCGGGCCTTGACCTTGGCCGCGGGCAGTTCGATCACCGAGATGTCGTGCGTGTCGGATGCGGGCCCCGGGTAGGCCGGGTGGCTGTGCGCGGTGCCCTGGACGGCGACGGCGTTCGCGACGGCGGCGGGGTCGCCCGGGTGCTCGGCGGCGGCCTTGTCGAGTCCGGACTGCACGTCCTGGTCGAGGGAGACGTAGAACTTCACGTTCGCCGGCCAGTCGGTGGTGCAGTGCGCGGCGGTCAGGAACGTGTTCGTGTCGACCATCGTGCCGGAGCAGACCCAGTCGACGCGGTCGGGGGTGGCCGGATCGCCGTCGTTGTCCCAGGTGGCGACCAGGGCGCCCACTTCGGTGCGCTCGGGCGCGGGCGTGGCGTTGTACGAGTTGATGGCCGCGGACGGGATCGCGGTGGCGAGGACGGCGGCGCAGGCGGCCGCGGTGGCGGCGGTGAGCGCGGTGGTGCGTACGGCGGTCAAGAAGAACCCCTCTGCGTGTGGTGGGGACGGGACCTCCTGTGGGGAGAGCGACAGTGAAGCGGTGAACGGCGGGTGGGGCAAGAGGGCACGGGGTCGCAGGTGTTGGCGGTGTCGCGGTCTGGTGCGGCTGGTGCACGAGCGGTGGAATGTGTCCGCGCTTCCCGCGTGATCGTCACTCATCCCGTCCCTGGAGGCAGGCACGATGGCGAGACCCACCCGAATACGTAGGGCCTGGACATTCCGCTATGTCCGTAGCATTCGGACCTGGGGGACAGCGGCTCTTGCCGCTTCCCTGCTGACGGCGCTCCCCGCGCCCGCCGCTCAGGCGGGGGCCCCGTCGCTGAGCATCGTCGGCAACGAGACCCGGCCGGTCTTCTCCCGGGCCGACGCGATTTATCAACAGGTCGACATCGAGACCGAGGTGGACAGCGACGGCGACGGCCGGCGCGACACCGTACGGATGCGGATCCTGCGGCCGAAGGAGACGGACTCCGGGCTGAAGGTCGCCACGATCGTCGAGGCGAGCCCCTACTGGGCGGGCGGCAACGATGTGCAGAACCACAACGTGGACGTGGACGAGGACGGCCTCCCGGCGGGCAGGCGGCTCGCGCCGAGCGAACGGGTCCCGGGGCTCGTGGGTCCGTACGCGCAGTCCGGCGCTTCCCCGCAGTCCGGCCCGTACGCACAGTCCGGCCCCTCGGTCACCTGGTCCGGCTACACGGACAACTACTTTCTGCCGCGCGGCTACGCGGTCGCGCAGGTCGACAGCCTCGGCACCGGCGGCTCGACCGGCTGCCCGACCTCCGGCGGACGCAACGAAACCCTCGGCGCGAAGGCCGCCGTCGACTGGCTGAACGGCCGTGCCAGGGGCTGGGCCCCGGACGGCAGTCCGGTCGGCGCCGCCTGGGCGACCGGGAACACCGCGATGATGGGGATCTCGTACAACGGCACGCTGCCGACCGCCGTCGCGACCACCGGCGTCGAGGGACTCAAGGCGATCGTGCCGATTTCCGGGATCTCGTCCTGGTACGACTACTACCGCGCCGGTGGCGGGGTCGTGGCGCCCGGCGGCTACCAGGGCGAGGACACCGACGTCCTCGCCAAGTACGTCCACACGCGCGCCGACCGGGAGATCTGCCAGCCCGTGATCGACCGGCTGACCGCCGAACAGGACCGGGTGACCGGCGACTTCACCCGCTTCTGGAAGGAGCGGGACTATCTCCGGGACGTCCCGAAGATCAAGGCCGGCGTCTTCGTCGTGCACGGCGGCAACGACTGGAACGTGAAGACCCAGCACTTCGGACAGCTCTGGGAGGCCCTGAAGAAGCACGACGTCCCGCGGAAGCTGTGGCTGCACCAGGCCGGCCACGTCAATCCGATGCCGCTGCGCATGGAGGAGTGGCTGCACCAGCTGCACCAGTGGTTCGACCACTGGCTGTACGGGCTGGACAACGGCGCCCTCACCGCTCCGCGCGTCGATGTCGAGCAGGCGGACTTCAGCTGGCGGCAGCAGCCGGAATGGCCCGCACGCTCCACCCGCGACCTCACCCTGCGGCTGAACGCCGACAGGCTCTCGCCGCTCCCGGGCCTGCCGGTGCGGCAGACGATGACCGACGCGGGCCGTACAGTGCCTGCCGAGGAGCTGGTCGCCGCCCCTGACACGGCCCGCCCGGACCGGCTCGCGTACACGACAGGGCCCCTCCCGGCCGACCTGCGTCTGAACGGTGTGCCGGAGGTGTCGGTGCGGGCCTCGCTCGCCGGATCGTCACCGTACGTGACCGCGCTGCTGGTCGACTACGGCACCGACACACGCGCGACCGCCGGGACCGTCGCGGACACCTCGCAGCTCGTCTGCTACGGCGAAGGGATCCCCGGTGACACCGGCTGCACCTACCGGACGCGGCACCGGACCGAGACCACCGACTTCAAGATCGTGTCGCGCGGCTGGCTGGACGTCAGGAACCGGCACTCCATGGAGCGCCAGAGCCACGTCGTCGAGGGCCGCGAGTATCCCCTGGAGTGGGGCATGCAGCCACAGGACCACGTCTTCAAGAAGGGGCACCGGCTGGGCGTGGTGCTGATCTCCACCGACTACGACTACACCCTCCGGTACCCGGCAGGCACCCAGCTGTCCGTCCGGGCCGGGCTCAGCAGTGTCACGCTGCCGGTCCACCGGTGACGCTGTCCGTCGGGCGGTAGCGCCGGAGGACCCGGGGAGGGCACTCGGCCCCTCCCCGGGTCCTTCTCACGCGCGCTGTGGAGGCCGGTGTGGGCGAGGGTTCCGGGGCAGGTCAGACCAGGTCGCGCCCCCGCTCCTCGTCGCTCGGGTTCACGTCCCGCAGCAGGCAGGTCAGGCGGGCCGTGCAGACCCGCTTGTCCCGCTCGTCGGTGATCACGATCTCGTACGTGGCGGTCGAGCGTCCCCGGTGCACCGGGGTGGCCACTCCGGTGACCAGGCCGGAGCGGACACCCCGGTGGTGGGTGCAGTTCAGGTCCACACCGACCGCGATCTTGGAGACTCCGCCGTGCAGCATCGAGCCGACCGAGCCGAGCGTCTCGGCGAGGACCGCGGAGGCGCCACCGTGCAGCAGTCCGTAGGGCTGGGTGTTGCCCTCGACGGGCATGGTGCCCACGACCCGGTCCGCCGAGGCCTCGACGATCTGCACGCCCATCCGGTTGCCGAGATGCCCGGCGGAGAACAGCGCGGGCAGGTCGACGCCGAGCTCGGCGTACTCGTCGATGACCTCTTGCGGGAACTTCACGGTGGTCTGCTCGCCCATGGGCCCGGCTCCGTTCGTGTGCGTACGTCTTCGTACGTCGGTGCGTCCTCAGCTGCTGCCTGAGCAAACGCTCAGTCGGCCGGTGATTGTTCCAGACGCACGATCACGGACTTGCTGGCGGGGGTGTTACTGGTGTCCGCGGTGGCGTCCAGCGGCACCAGCACATTCGTCTCCGGGTAGTAGGCGGCGGCGCAGCCCCGCGCGGTCGGGTAGTGCACGACCCGGAAGCCGGGCGCCCGGCGCTCCACGCCGTCCTTCCACTCGCTCACCAGATCCGTGTACGAACCGTCCGCGAGGCCCAGCTCGGCGGCGTCCTGCGGGTTGACGAGGACGACGCGGCGGCCGCCCTTGATGCCGCGGTAGCGGTCGTCGAGCCCGTAGATCGTGGTGTTGTACTGGTCGTGGGAGCGCAGGGTCTGCAGCAGCAGCCGGCCCTGCGGGACCCGGGGGTACTCGACGGGGGCCGCCGTGAAGTTGGCCCTGCCGGTGGCGGTGGGGAAGCGGCGCTCGTCGCGCGGGGCGTGCGGCAGCGTGAAACCGCCCGGGCGCGCGATCTTCGCGTTGAAGTCCTCGAAGCCGGGGACGACCCGGGAGATCCGGTCGCGGATCGTCGCGTAGTCCTTCTCGAAGTCCTCCCAGGGCGTCCCCGACCGCGCGCCGAGGACGGCACGCGCCATGCGCGCCACGATCGCCGGCTCGGAGAGCAGATGCGGGCTCGCGGGCGGCAGGTTGCCGCGTGAGGCATGGACCATGCCCATCGAGTCCTCGACGGTCACGAACTGCGCTGTGCCTTTCCCACCGAGAGTGCTCTTCTGCATGTCCTTGTCGGTGCGGCCGAGCGTGGGCAGGATCAGCGCGCGCGTGCCCGTGACGACGTGCGAGCGGTTGAGCTTCGTCGACACGTGCACGGTCAGACGGGCGCGGCGCATGGCCGCCTCGGTGACCTCCGTGTCCGGGCCGGCACCGATGAAATTGCCGCCCATGGCGAAGAACACCTTGGCCTCGCCGTCGCGCAGCGCCCGGATGGACCGGACGACGTCGAGGCCGTGGTGGCGCGGCGGCGTGAAGCCGAACTCCCGCTCCAGGGCGTCCAGGAAGGCCGGCGCGGGCCGCTCGAAGATGCCCATGGTGCGGTCGCCCTGCACATTGGAGTGCCCCCGCACCGGGCACACCCCGGCGCCTGGGCGGCCGATGTTGCCGCGCAGCAGCAGGAAGTTGACGACCTCCCTGATGGTCGGGACGGCGTGCTTGTGCTGGGTCAGGCCCATCGCCCAGCAGACGATCGTGCGCTTCGAGTCCAGGACCATGCGCAGGGCCCGCTCGATGTCCGCCCGGTCCAGTCCGGTCGCGGCGAGCGTCTCGTCCCAGTCGGCCGCCCGCGCTGCGGCGGCGAACTCCTCGTAGCCGTGCGTGTGGTCCCGTACGAAGTCCTCGTCGACCGCGCCGTCGCCCGCGCCGGAGGCGCTGTCGGACGCTTCGAGGATCAGCTTGTTGAGGAGGCGGAAGAGGGCCTGGTCGCCGCCGATGCGGATCTGGAGGAAGAGATCGGTGAGGGAGACGCCCTTGAGCATGCCCTGCGGGGTCTGCGGGTTCCTGAACTTCTCCAGGCCGGCCTCGGGCAGCGGATTCACCGAGATGATCTTTGCGCCGGAGAGCTTGGCCTTCTCCAGCGCGGACAGCATCCGGGGGTGGTTGGTGCCGGGGTTCTGCCCGGCCACGATGATCAGGTCCGCCTGGTGAAGATCCTCCAGGGAGACACTGCCCTTGCCGACGCCGAGGGTCTCGGTGAGCGCCGAGCCCGAGGACTCATGGCACATGTTCGAGCAGTCCGGAAGGTTGTTGGTGCCGAACTCGCGGGCGAAGAGCTGCAGCAGGAACGCCGCCTCGTTGCTCGTCCGTCCCGACGTGTAGAAGACGGCCTCGTCGGGGGAGTCGAGCGCCTGGAGCTCCTCCGCGATGATCGCGAAGGCCCGCTCCCAGGTCACCGCCTCGTACCGCTCGGCACCCTCCGCCGACGCCCTCTCCAGAAGCATGGGCTGTGTGATGCGGCCCTGCTGACCCAGCCAGTACCCACTGCGGGCCGCGAGATCGGAGACCGGGTGCGCGGCGAAGAAGTCGGGCGTGACCCGGCGCAGCGTCGCCTCCTCGGCGACCGCCTTCGCGCCGTTCTCGCAGAACTCCGCCACATGCCGCTTGTCGCCCTCGGGCCAGGCGCAGCCCGGGCAGTCGAATCCGTCCTTCTGGTTCACCTTGAGGAGGGTCTGTGCGGTGCGCCGCACGCCCATCTGCTGCTGGGCGATCTTCAGCGTGTGCCCGATCGCGGGGAGGCCGGCCGCGGCACGCCGGGGCGCCTCGACCTGCGGCGCGTCCTGGACCGGGTCACCTGCGGGCGGCTTGCTGGGCATCGTGCTCCTCTTCGAGCGCGGGATCGGTGTGTCTTGTCCCGATCCTGTCACGCGCCATCGACAGCGCCGGGGCCCCGGCTGCCGTGGACGGGGTTGTCGGTGGTCCGTGGCAGGATCGGGGGCGTGGCTGAGACAGCATCGAAGAAGACCCCAGACGAAACCCGTCCGCGCCTGCTCCTCATGGACGGGCATTCTCTGGCGTACCGGGCGTTCTTCGCGCTGCCCGCGGAGAATTTCACGACCGCGAGCGGCCAGACGACCAACGCCATCTACGGCTTCGCGTCGATGCTGGCGAACACGCTGCGCGACGAGGCGCCCACGCATTTCGCCGTGGCCTTCGACGTGTCCCGCAAGACCTGGCGCTCCCAGGACTTCCCGGAGTACAAGGCGAACCGCTCCGCGACGCCCGACGAGTTCAAGGGCCAGGTCGAGCTGATCGGCGAGCTCCTGGACAGCATGAACGCGGTGCGGTTCGCGGTGGACGGCTTCGAGGCCGACGACATCATCGCCACCCTTGCCACCCAGGCCGAGGCCGCCGGCTTCGAGGTGCTGATCGTCACCGGCGACCGCGACTCCTTCCAGCTGGTGTCCGACCATGTGACCGTGCTGTACCCGACGAAGGGCGTCTCCGAGCTGACGCGCTTCACGCCGGAGAAGGTCCAGGAGAAGTACGGACTGACCCCGCAGCAGTACCCGGACTTCGCGGCCCTGCGCGGCGACCCGTCGGACAACCTGCCGGGCATCCCCGGCGTGGGTGAGAAGACCGCCACGAAGTGGATCAACCAGTTCGGTTCGTTCGCGGAGCTGGTCGAGCGCGCCGACGAGGTCAAGGGCAAGGTCGGACAGTCCCTGCGCGACCACCTGGAGTCCGTCAAGCTCAACCGCCACCTCACGGAGCTGGTGCGCGACGTCGAGCTGCCCAGGTCCGTCCCGGACCTGGAGCGGCAGCCGTACGACAGGACCGCGC
Organism: Streptomyces sp. NPDC001970; assembly: GCF_053594115.1. Taxonomy (NCBI): domain Bacteria; kingdom Bacillati; phylum Actinomycetota; class Actinomycetes; order Kitasatosporales; family Streptomycetaceae; genus Streptomyces; species Streptomyces sp. NPDC001970. Next base: position 207,904 of record NZ_JBSFDW010000003.1, read on the forward strand.
TGAAGGGCTTCCTCGAGGTCCTGGAGATCCGCAACCCGAGCCTGCGGGACCGGCTGCTCGCGGTCGACCCGGGCGCCGAGGAGGACGAGGCCCCGGCGCCGGAGGCCGGAGTCGAGCTGGACGGCACCGTGCTCGGCGCCGGCGAGCTGGCCCCCTGGCTGGAGCGGCACGGCGGGCAGCCGCTCGGCGTGGCCACCGTCGCCGCCTGGGCGCTGGGCGTCGGCAGCGTCAGCGAGATCGCGCTGGCGGCCGCGGACGGGAGCGCCGCCTGGTTCGACACGACCCAGCTCGACGAGTCCGACGAGCGGGCCTTCGCCGCCTGGATCTCCGACCCGGACCGGCCCAAGGTCATGCACAACGCCAAGGACGCGCTGCGGGTCTTCCCCGAGCACGGCTGGGACATCGCGGGCATCACGATGGACACCGCGCTCGCCGCGTATCTGATCAAGCCGGGCCGCCGTTCCTTCGCGCTCGACGCCCTCTCCGTGGAGTACCTCCACCGCGAACTGGCCCCCGCCGCCGCCGACGGGCAACTGGCCTTCGGCACCGACGAGCAGGCCGAGGCCGACGCCCTGATGGCCCAGGCCCGTGCGGTCCTCGACCTGGGTGAGGCGTTCCGCGCCCGCCTCGAGGAGGTCGGCGCGGTCGAGCTGCTGCACGACGTGGAGCTGCCCACCTCGCTGCTGCTGGCCCGGATGGAGCGGCACGGCATCGCCGCCGACCGCGCCCATCTGGAGGCGATGGAGCAGCAGTTCGCGGGTGCGGTGCAGCAGGCCGTGAAGGAGGCGCACGCCTCGGTGGGCCATGAGTTCAACCTCGGCTCGCCCAAGCAGCTCCAGGAGGTCTTCTTCGGCGAGCTGAACCTCCCCAAGACGAAGAAGACCAAGACCGGCTACACGACGGACGCGGACGCGCTGGCCTGGCTCGCCGGCCAGACCGACCACGAGCTGCCGGTGGTCATGCTGCGCCACCGTGAGCAGGCCCGGCTGCGCTCCACCGTCGAGGGCCTGATCAAGACGATCGCGGCGGACGGCAGGATCCATACGACCTTCAGCCAGACCGTCGCGGCGACCGGCCGCCTGTCGTCGACCGATCCCAATCTGCAGAACGTGCCGGTGCGCACGGACGAGGGGCGGGCGATCCGGCGCGGGTTCGTGGTCGGCGAGGGCTTCGACGCCCTGATGACCGCCGACTACAGCCAGATCGAGCTGCGCGTCATGGCCCATCTGTCCGAGGACGAGGGTCTGATCGAGGCGTTCACCTCAGGTGAGGACCTGCACACGACGGTGGCCTCCCAGGTCTTCGGCGTCGGGCGGTCCGCGGTCGACGCGGAGATGCGCCGCAAGATCAAGGCCATGTCCTACGGACTGGCGTACGGCCTGTCGGCCTTCGGCCTCAGCCAGCAGCTGAACATCGAGGCGGCCGAGGCACGAGCGCTGATGGACACCTACTTCGAGCGCTTCGGCGGGGTCCGTGACTATCTGCGGCGCGTCGTGGACGAGGCACGGGCGACGGGTTACACCGCGACGATGCTCGGCCGCCGCCGCTACCTGCCGGATCTGAACAGCGACAACCGCCAGCGCCGCGAGGCCGCCGAGCGCATGGCGCTCAACGCGCCGATCCAGGGCACCGCCGCGGACATCGTCAAGGTCGCGATGCTGCGCGTCGACGGCGCCCTGCGGACGGCCGGGCTCACCTCCCGGATGCTGCTCCAGGTCCACGACGAAATCGTGCTGGAGCTCGCGCCGGGCGAGCGGGCGCAGGCCGAGGAGATCGTGCGTCACGAGATGTCGACGGCGGTCGAGTTGAGGGCGCCGCTGGATGTGTCGGTGGGCGTGGGCCCGGACTGGGAGTCCGCGGCGCACTGATTGCGTGACGGGGGGCGTCAGCCCCCCGTCTGCCCGGTGGGCGCCTCCGCGGTGCCTGTGCTGTGGGGTGCCTGTGCTGGTGGGGCGCGGGCGCCCTCCCCGCAAGCCGCAGGGGCGGTCCTCAGAGGACGCCCGCGCGGTCGGCTTCCGGGGCCGGGGTGGTGCGGCGGCGGGTGCGGACGCGGGTGGTCGTCCCGTACAGCACCAGCCCCACGGCAAGCCCCGCACCCGCGCCGAAGCACGCGGTCGGGATGATGTCGAGGGGCGTCTCGATGCGCCCCCAGTACTGGTACCAGCGCACGCAGCGGTGGGTGATCCCCGCGAGCATGCACACCGCCAGCACCGCCATGGCCGCCCGCCGCTCCCCGCGCCCGAGCACCGGCACCGACGCGGGCGGCCGCGGCGTCGTCACCGGCAGCCGCCGAAGCGCCGAGGCCGTGAACCAGACCATGCCGACGAGTCCCAGCGCGGAACTGCCGTACTGCGTGTAGGTGTAGAGCGGGAAGCCGGCCACGACCTCGCCGAGCACCGGCAGCATCCGCACGCCCCAGCGGCCGACGTGGGTGAAGGCGTCCCACACCACATGCGTCGTCGCGCCGAGTACGGCGGACACGTAGAACCAGAGCGCCGCCGACGTCCATGGCCGCTCCCGCCAGGCCCGACCCCGCAGCAGCGTGTGCACCCGCCCCTGCCATCCGCGCGGGAGCAGTGCCACCAGCGGGTCGCGGATCGTGAGCCAGAGGCCCACCAGCACTGCGGTGATGGCGACATCGGCCGTCAGGACGCCCACCGGCCCGTGCGTCACGCTCCCGAACTCCATGGCGCCAGGCACGACACTTGCCGCGAAATACGTCATGTCCGGCGAGAAAGACCCCGCGACGAGTGCCGAGGCGAACAGCGGTCCACGGGCCGTGCCGTTCCTGCGGATTCCTGGCAGCACCGCCGCGGCATGGCTGAGCGTGAACGGCATGATGGGTCCCCCGTGTGCGACCGGCCTCGAACAACGGCGCCCAGTATGCGCGATGCGGGCCGTCCGCCATGCGAACGGGCTGTTCCGCAGGCCGTTCGCCGCACGCCGGATGGCCGGTCGGTGAACAACTCGCAAGAGCGGCCGGGGGGCCGGTGTTATGGGGCCCGTGGTTGCCGTAGTGTCACCCGGGACAATGCGCGGGGAGCGCTAACGGCCGTCCACGGGGAGGGAACAGACGTATGGCAGCGCAATTCGGCCGCCGGCTGCGCAAGGGGGCGACCAGCACCGCAGTGGCCGCGGCCGCGGTGGCCGCGCTCTCCGCGTCACAGGCGCCCGGCGTCACGTCCGCCACCGCGGGAGGCGGCGGCAACGCCGCCGGGTCGACCGCCCCGCCGGAGAGCTCGGCCACCGGCAACTCCCCGTACTACACCGACCTGCCCCCGCTCAACACGTCGAACCGGCCAGGGAATTCCGACAACCTGCCCGTCGTGACAGGTTCGGCGGAAGCGGGCATACCGGCCACGGTCCTGGCCGCGTACAAGCAGGCCGAGACGGCCCTTGCGGCCTCCGACCCCGCCTGCCGCCTCCCCTGGCAGCTGCTCGCCGCCATCGGCAAGGTCGAGTCCGGCCAGGCGCGCGGCGGGCGCGTCGACGCCAACGGCACGACGACGTCCCCGATCCTCGGCCCGGTCCTCAACGGCGTCGGCTTCGCCAACATCTCCGACACCGACGACGGCGCGTACGACGGCGACCGCACCCACGACAGGGCGGTCGGGCCGATGCAGTTCATCCCGTCCACCTGGGAGACGTGGGGGCAGGACGCCAACAACGACGGCCGCAGGGACCCGAACAACATCTACGACGCGGCCCTCGCGGCCGGCAAGTACCTGTGCGCCGGCGGCCGTGACCTGTCCCGGCAGGCCGATCTGGACCGGGCGATCCTGAGCTACAACCACTCGCGGGAGTACCTGCGGACGGTGCTGTCGTGGTTCGAGTACTACAAGCGCGGCACCCACCAGATCCCGGACGGCACGGGCACCGTGCCCGACGACCGCAGCGACGGCGCCACTCCGGCGAGCCCCACGCCGACCGCCCCTGTCACGCCCGGCCCCACGAGCCCCAGCCCCAGCCCCAGTCCCACGCAGCCCGGCGGCACGCCCACTCCGACGCCGCCCCCCACGACCACTCCGCCGCCGTCGACGCCCGGCACGCCGACGCCGACGCCGCCTGCGACGCCCACCGTGGGTGTCGCGCGCATCGAGGACGCGGGCAGTGGGCCGCTCACCGCCTTCGCGGGCACGGAGTTCGCCGAGCGCATCAAGGTCCGTGCCGAGAACCGCGTCGGCGGCGGTGTCGCCAAGACGGTGCTCGCCTTCGAGATCGTCGGTGACACCGACGCCCGCTTCGCCGACGGCAGCACCAAGGCCGTCGTCACCACCGGAGCCGACGGAAGGGCCGCCGCGCCGGCCCTGCGCGCGGGCGAGAAGACCGGCGGCTTCACGGTCCGGGTCACCGTCCCCGGCCGCAGCCTGCCCGGACTCGACTACACCGCGAGCGTCACCCCCCGCCAGGCCGACGCGCTGGCCAGGACCGGCGACAAGGAGCTGACGGCCGCGCCCGGCACCGAGTTCGCCGACGCGGTCGAGGTCACGGCGACGTTCAAGGGCGCCCCGGCCACGGGCGTCGCCGTCACCGCCACCCTGATCACCGCCGCCGAGGACCCGGCCGAGAACACCAAGGGCCCGTACTTCAAGAACGCGGAGGGCAACCCCGTCCGCACCCTGACCGACCTGAAGACCGACGCGAACGGTGCTCTCGTCCTCCCGAAGCTCTACGCCGACGAGCAGACCGGCACCTTCCTGCTCCGCCTCACCACCCCGGGCGACGGCTCCCTCACCCTCGCGCTGAAGGTCGCGACCCCGCCGGCCACCTAGGAAGGCGAGCCCCGCGAGCCCGCCCGGCACCGTCCGGCGTGCCCGCGGGGTCGGGAGCTGTGTCCGATGTGCGGCTCCGGCGCCTGGGTCCGCCGCGGACCGCGGTCGTCGGCCGGGAGCGGTAGGGGCGGCCTGCGGAGAGCGACGCCGGGGCGGAACCGAGGGCCCCCAAGGAGGCGTGCGCGGCGATGCGGAGCCCCGGCGCCCGGGCGGAACCGCGGGCGCCGGGGCGAGCGGGTGGCGGTAGGGAACCGTGCGCAGGGTGCGGTGCAACGTGTTCTCATCTCGCGGCCGCGTTGCTACGGTGCCCCCGCCCCGACGTCCTGACGACGTATCAGATCCGCATCCCCGGGAGGCCGACCTTGCGCGCCCTCGTCGCCGCCGCCATCGGGCTGGCCCCGGTGCTCCTCATCATGCTGCTCATCGCGGTCCTCGACGTACCGCCCGGGGAGACCTCCCCCAAGCCGCTCTACACCACCGTCCCCGGCCCCAAGAACTAGCGGGAGGACCAGCCGTCATGCGCCGCCGAGCCAGCCTCGTCCTCCTGGCCTTCGCCGTCTTCTTCGCCGCCCTGGCACCGGTCCTGCGCTGGTACGCCTTCCCGCGGCTGGCGAAGATCCCGCCCAGCCAGTACCAGGAGATGGTGCTGGAGGCGAAGCCCGCGACCCTGCTGCAGTACGACACCATGCAGGCCGAACAGGTCGAGAAGGTCACCATCGTCCAGACCCTCAAGGGCAACGTCGAGGAGTCCGAGAGGATCGAACGGGACGCCGGCCGTGACGTCGTGGTCTGGGACTCGCTGTCGTACGTCCAGGGCCCCGACGGCAAGATGGTGTCCCGGATCCCCGAGCGCTACATCTTCGACGCCCACACCCAGGCGCCCGTGCACGCGACCGGCGAGACGGTCGACGGGGACGCCGTGCGGCGCGAGGGCATCGAGTTCAAGTGGCCCTTCCTGACCGAGAAGCGGGACTACGAGTACTTCGACGCCCAGACCCGGACCTCCGCGCCCATCCACTACAAGGGGACGAGGACCTTCCGGGGCATGGAGGTCTACTACTTCGAGCAGACGATCCCGTGGACGAAGGTCCCGTACCCGAAGAAGATGCCGATGCCCGGCATCGACGCGACGACGCTGGAGAAGCAGACCGGCACCACCCGCTGGTACACGACCAAGCGGATGTTCTGGGTCGAGCCGGTCACCGGCGCGCCCGTCAACGGCGAGGAGATCCACACCGAGGAGCTGCGCGGCGGCTCGCTGCTGGGCGGCCGGGACAAGGTCACGGCGTTCTCCGGGCACGTGAAGATGCGCGAGGACTACATCGACCACACCGTCGACCTGGTTTCGTCCAACCGCACCACCGTGCTGCTCCTCGTCTCGTATCTGCCCTGGAGCTTCGTGACACTGGGGCTCCTCCTGCTCGCGCTCTCCCTCTACCTGGAGGCGCGGTCCCGGCGGCCGGACGACCCGGTCGTGGAGCAGCGCGAGCCGGAGCCGGTCAGCGCCTGAACCCGCGGCTGACGCCGCGGGTGGGCTCCGCCGTCGACGGGTCCTCGGGCCACGGGTGCTTCGGATAGCGCCCGCGCAGCTCCGCCCGTACGGCCCGGTATCCGTCACGCCAGAAGGACGCGAGGTCGGCGGTGACGGCCGCGGGCCGGCCGGCGGGGGAGAGCAGGTGCACGAGCACCGGCACGCCGGCCACGGCCGGGGTCGTCGACAGCCCGAACAGCTCCTGCAGCTTCACGGCCAGTACGGGCTGCTCACCCGTGTAGTCGACCCGGATCCGCGAACCGCTCGGCACCTCGATGCGCTCCGGCGCCAGCTCGTCGAGCCTGACCGCGTCGCCGCTCGCCCACGGCAGCAGCCGCTGAAGCGCCTGCCCGGCGTCGATGCGCCCCAGATCGGCCCGGCGGCGGGCACGGGACAGCTCCGGCTCCAGCCACTCGCCGGCCCGCTCCAGCAGGGCGCCGTCCGACACGTCCGGCCATGGCGCGCCCAGCACGCGGTGCAGGAACGCCAGCCGCTCGCGCACCCCCGCGGCGTCCTTCGACCACGCGAGCAGCCCGAGGCCTTCGCGCCGGAGCCCCTCCAGCAGCGCACCCCGCACGAGCCCGGGGCCGGGTTCCCTCAGCGGTCGTACGGCCAGCTCCACCGCGCCGAGCCGCTCCACGTACCGGGCGACGACGTCGCCGTCCTCCCAGTGCACCTCCTCACCGCTGCCGAGCAGGTGCGACGCGGCGGTACGCGCGGTCTCCTCGTCGATCACGGCAGCCAGCCGCACCCGCGCGGACGCGGCCTGCGCGACCCGGTCCGCCACGGCCACCGCCAGCCACGGCGCCTTCCGCAGCCGTGACGCGTCCCCGAGCTCGGCCCCGGTCCCGGAGGCCATCAGATACGCCGCCTCACCCCGGGCCCGCGCGACGCGCTCCGGAAAGGCGAGCGCTGCGACGAACCCGGCGGCGGCGTCGTCCCCCAGCGCCCGGCCGACCGCCGGGGCGGCTCCCAGTGCTGCCGCCAGCCGCCCCGCCTCCGCCCGCCAGCGCGCGCCGTACGCGTCCCTGCCCCCGCGCGCGGAGCGCCATGCCGCCGTCAGGTCGTCGCCGTACTCCCGTGGCGGCTCCTCGCTCAGCAGGGCCACGACCTCCGCCGCGCGCCGGGCGCCGACCTCGGGCGCGCCGTCGATGAGGGCCCGCGCGAGCCGGGGATGGAGGCCGAGGCGGGACATCCGGACGCCGCGGTCGGTGGCGCGGCCCGTGGCGTCGACGGCGCCGATCGCGGCCAGCACGGACCGGGCGGCCGCCATCGCACCGCCCGGGGGCGGGTCCAGCAGGGCGAGCCCGGACGCCGAGGGGTCGCCCCAGCACGCCGCCTGGAGCGCGAACGCCGTCAGGTCCGCGACCTGGATCTCCGGCGCGGGGAAGCGCGGCAGCCGCCCGTCCTCGGCCTGCGACCAGCAGCGGTAGACGGCACCCGGCGCCTCGCGCCCGGCCCGGCCGGCCCGTTGGCGGGCGGCCGCCTGTGACGCCCGTACGGTCGTCAGCGAGCCGATGCCCCGCGCGTGGTCGGTACGCGGCTCCCGGGCGAGGCCCGAGTCCACGACGACCCGTACGCCCGGCACGGTCAGCGACGACTCGGCGACCGAGGTCGCCAGCACGACCCGTCGCCCTCCGGTGGAACCGGCCAGCACCGCGTCCTGCACCGACGCCGGCGCCCGCCCGTGCACCTGCAGGACCTCGGCGTCCACGCCCGCGAGCAGCCCGGCGACCCGGGTGATCTCCCCGACCCCGGGAAGAAAGCACAGCACGTCACCCACGCGCTCGGCCAGCGCCCGCCGCACCACCGACGCCACATGTGCCGGCAGCGCGGGATCGACCCGCATCCCGTGCGGCGGCCGCACCGGCCGGGCCGGGGGAGCCCACACCACCTCCACCGGATGCGCGACTCCCTCGGCCTCCACGACCGGCGCGTCGCCCAGCAGCCGCGCCCACCCCGCCGCGTCCGTCGTCGCCGACGCCGCCACCAGCCGCAGCCCGGGCCGCAGCGTCTCCTTGATGTCCAGCAGGAACGCCGCCACCGTGTCCGCGTCCAGATGCCGCTCATGGCACTCGTCGAGGATCACCACGTCGACGCCCGCCAGCTCCTGGTCCCGCTGGAGCCGCTGCAGCAGCACACCCGTGGTGACCACCTCGACGACCGTCCCGCGCCCCACCGCACGCTCCCCGCGCACCGTGAACCCGACCCGCCCGCCGACCTGCTCGCCCAGCAGCCACGCCATCCGCCTCGCCGCCGCCCGCGCCGCGATCCGGCGCGGCTCGGCGACCACGACCCGGGCGCCCCGCCCGGCCAGCGCCAGCGGCACGAACGTCGTCTTCCCGGTGCCCGGCGGCGCGCACAGCACCGCGGCCCCGTGCTCGTCCAGCGCCCGCTCCAGCGCGGGCAAGGCGGTGCGTACCGGCAGCCCCTCCAGGGCGTCCTCGCGGATCACGCCCCTAGTCCCTTCCCCCGGGGGCACCCCCGGCCGACGGCTGGGGGACTTCGGCCGGAGGGACCTCCGTCTCGCTCCGCTCACACACGAAGATCGCCGTTCCCGGGATCAGATGTCCCCGCAGCGGCGACCAGCCGCCCCACTCCTGGCCGTTCCAGGCCGGCCACTCCGGCTCGACCAGGTCGAGCAGCCGGAAGCCGCCCGCCACCACGTCCCGTACCCGGTCGCCGATGGTCCTGTGGTGCTCCACATAGACGGCCCTGCCCTGCTCGTCCTGCTCCACGTAGGGCGTGCGGTCGAAGTACGAGGCCGCCACGCTCAGCCCCTCGGGGCCCGGCTCGTCCGGGAACGCCCAGCGGATCGGATGCGTGACCGAGAAGACCCACCGCCCGCCCGGCCGCAGGACCCGCCGGACCTCGCGGAACACCCTCACCGGGTCCGACACGAACGGCACCGCGCCGTAGGCCGAGCACGCCAGGTCGAAGGAGCCGTCAGCGAAGGGCAGGGCTCCGGCGTCCGCCTCCACAAGCGGGAAACCGGCTCCGATGCGCAGTGCGTGCTGCAACTGCCGGTGCGAGAGATCCAGGGCCACCGGCCGCGCGCCCTGCGCCGCCAGCCAGCGCGAGCACTGCGCCGCACCCGAGCCGATCTCCAGGACGTCCAGCCCGTCGAGCGACTCCGCGGGGCCCAGCAGTCGCGCCTCCGCCTCGTCCAGTCCCTCGGGCCCCCACACGAACCGGTCGTCGCCGAGGAACGTTCCGTGCTCGCTCTGGTACTCGTCCGCGTTCCGGTCCCACCAGCCGCGGCTCGCCCGGCTGCTCTCCGCGTCCCCGGTGTCACGCCGGGTGGCCGCGGGCTCCGCTTCGGGCTCGGTCTCCGGTCCGTACGCCATTGCTTCGGGTTCGTACTCTTGGATCATCTCGCCCGTCGTTGTACGTTGCTCGAGCCCCGCCCGGACGTCCTGCAGGCGTGTCGCCGACGTGTCGCGGACGAGCGAGGCGCGGCCATTGTGGCCTCGGGAAACCTTAGTTGTGCCGGGTATGGGTCGTTCCGCCCCGGGTGGGGGCCTTCGCGCATTGACCGTGCCCTGCCGTCCCCTTATGCTAAAGGTTGCGCTGCGGGCTTGCGCGCCTCAGACGGAGCAGGCCGCGCTCGCATCTGTTGTATGTCCCCTCGGTTGTCGAGGCGTCTTTCCTGTCGGGTTGGCGCTTCCTTGGCTGTCCGGCTTCTTCAGCTGCGATATCGGGCTCACGGCGTAGCAGTACCTACGACTTCAATGTCCGTACCGGAGCCCTTTCCCACATGACGAGCAGCACCGAGACCACCGCCACCACCCCGCAGGTTGCGGTCAACGACATCGGTAACGAGGAAGCCTTCCTCGCCGCGATCGACGAGACGATCAAGTACTTCAACGACGGCGACATCGTCGACGGCGTCATCGTGAAGGTCGACCGGGACGAGGTCCTGCTCGACATCGGTTACAAGACCGAAGGTGTCATCCCGAGCCGCGAGCTCTCGATCAAGCACGACGTCGACCCGAACGAGGTCGTCAAGGTCGGCGACGAGATCGAGGCCCTGGTTCTCCAGAAGGAGGACAAGGAAGGCCGCCTGATCCTCTCGAAGAAGCGCGCTCAGTACGAGCGTGCCTGGGGCACCATCGAGAAGATCAAGGAAGAGGACGGCATCGTCACCGGCACCGTCATCGAGGTCGTCAAGGGTGGTCTCATCCTCGACATCGGCCTCCGTGGCTTCCTGCCGGCATCTCTCGTCGAGATGCGCCGTGTCCGCGACCTCCAGCCCTACGTGGGCAAGGAGCTCGAGGCGAAGATCATCGAGCTGGACAAGAACCGCAACAACGTGGTCCTGTCCCGCCGCGCCTGGCTCGAGCAGACCCAGTCCGAGGTTCGCCAGACGTTCCTCACCACCCTGCAGAAGGGTCAGGTCCGCTCCGGCGTCGTCTCCTCGATCGTCAACTTCGGTGCCTTCGTGGACCTGGGTGGCGTCGACGGTCTCGTCCACGTCTCCGAGCTGTCCTGGAAGCACATCGACCACCCGTCCGAGGTTGTCGAGGTCGGCCAGGAAGTCACCGTCGAGGTTCTCGACGTCGACATGGACCGCGAGCGTGTCTCCCTGTCGCTGAAGGCGACGCAGGAAGACCCGTGGCAGCAGTTCGCCCGCACGCACCAGATCGGCCAGGTCGTCCCCGGCAAGGTCACGAAGCTGGTTCCGTTCGGTGCGTTCGTCCGCGTGGACGAGGGCATCGAGGGTCTGGTCCACATCTCCGAGCTGGCCGAGCGCCACGTGGAGATCCCGGAGCAGGTCGTCCAGGTCAACGACGAGATCTTCGTCAAGGTCATCGACATCGACCTCGAGCGTCGCCGGATCTCGCTGTCCCTGAAGCAGGCCAACGAGTCCTTCGGTGCCGACCCGGCCTCGGTCGAGTTCGACCCGACCCTGTACGGCATGGCCGCGTCGTACGACGACCAGGGCAACTACATCTACCCCGAGGGCTTCGACCCGGAGACCAACGACTGGCTCGACGGCTTCGAGAAGCAGCGCGAGGAGTGGGAGCGCCAGTACGCCGAGGCGCAGCAGCGCTTCGAGCAGCACCAGGCGCAGGTCATCAAGTCCCGCGAGGCCGACGAGGCCGCCGCTGCCGAGGGTGGCGCCGCCGCTCCGGCCGCCGCGCCGCAGGGCGGTTCGTACTCCTCGGAGTCGGACGACAACTCCGGCGCCCTGGCGTCGGACGAGGCCCTCGCCGCGCTCCGCGAGAAGCTGGCCGGCGGCCAGAGCTGATCACCGCTCACCGCTAGTCCGTAGCTCACAGCCGAGGCCCGCTCCCCGATGGGGAGCGGGCCTCGGTCGTGTCCCGAGGGGCGGTGCGCAGGACGTCCGGAACAATCCGGCCGCGGTCAGGCGCAGTTGAGGGTCCGGCGCCCTCGAGGAAGGGAGCGCCGGAAGGGAATGCCCGTCCCGCGTACGGCGTTCCTCCCTATGGACACGAGGAGGAGCGGTAATCGTGCTTGATCCGCAGGGTTTGTACGAGTGGGAGCCGAAGGGCCTGGCCGTCGTCGACATGGCGCTCGCGCAGGAGTCGGCCGGACTGGTCATGCTGTACCACTTCGACGGATACGTCGACGCGGGGGAGACCGGTGAGCAGATCGTCGAGGCGCTGCTGGACTCGCTTCCGCACCAGGTGGTCGCCCGCTTCGACCACGACAGGCTCGTGGACTACCGCGCGCGCCGCCCGCTCCTGACCTTCCGGCGCGACCGCTGGACGGGCTACGAGACGCCGACGCTGGAGGTCAGGCTCGTCCAGGACGCCACGGGCGCACCCTTCCTGTTGCTCTCCGGCCCCGAGCCCGACGTCGAGTGGGAGCGCTTCGCGGCCGCCGTACGGCAGATCGTCGAGCGTCTCGGCGTACGCCTCTCCGTGAACTTCCACGGCATCCCCATGGGCGTTCCGCACACCCGCCCGGTCGGCATCACCCCGCACGGCAACCGCACCGACCTCATGCCGGGTCACCGCAGCCCCTTCGACGAGGCCCAGGTGCCGGGCAGCGCGGAGTCGCTCGTCGAGTACCGGCTGATGCAGTCGGGCCACGACGTTCTCGGCGTCGCCGCCCACGTGCCGCACTACGTCGCCCGTTCCGCCTACCCCGACGCTGCGCTCACCGCCCTCGAGGCGATCACGGCCGCGACGGGTCTCGTCCTGCCCGGCGTCGCGCACACCCTGCGCGCCCAGGCCCAGCGCACACAGACCGAGATCGACCGGCAGATCGGCGAGGGTGACGAGGAGTTCGTGGCCCTGGTGCAGGGTCTCGAGCACCAGTACGACGCGGTGGCCGGTGCCGAGACGCGCGGCAACCTGGTCGCCGAACCGGTGGACCTGCCCTCCGCGGACGAGATCGGGCGTGAGTTCGAGCGGTTCCTGGCGGAGCGGGAGGGCGACGCATAGCCACGGGCACCCGGCCCCTAAGCTTCCGCTCATGCTGAAGGTGGGCCTGACCGGTGGAATCGGTGCCGGCAAGAGTGAAGTGTCGCGGCTCCTCGCGTCGTACGGGGCGGTGCTGATCGACGCCGACAAGATCGCACGAGAGGTCGTCGAGCCAGGGACCCCCGGGCTCGCGGCCGTCGTCGAGGCCTTCGGGCCCGGGGTCCTTGCCGCGGACGGCACCCTCGACCGGCCGAAGCTCGGCTCGATCGTGTTCGCCGACGCCGACCGCAGGGCGGAGCTCAACGCGATCGTCCATCCGCTGGTCGGGGCCAGGTCGGCCGAGCTCGAGGCGGCGGCCGGCGAGGACGCGGTGGTCATCCATGACGTGCCGCTCCTCGCCGAGAACCGGCTCGCCCCGCTGTACGACCTGGTCGTGGTCGTGGACGCGGCTCCCGGGACCCAGCTGGACCGGCTCGTACGCCTGCGCGGAATGAGCGAGTCCGACGCGCGGGCGCGCATGGCCGCGCAGGCCACCCGCGAGGAGCGGCGCGCCGTCGCCGACATCGTCATCGACAACGACGGCCGGCTGGAGGCCCTGGAGCCGCAGGTCCGCAAGGTGTGGGCGGTCCTGACCGAGCGCGCGAGCAGCTAGGGCCGCCGTCAGGAGTCCGTACGATTCCGGCGTTCGAGAGGCAACGATGGCCGAAGTGCGCCAGCATGGCTCCCGCTATGGATTCGGTGCGGATCGTCTTCGCGGGCTTCACCCTGCTCGGAGGGCTCGTCGCACTGCTCGCGGGCGCGTACGGGCTGGACCGGACCCGCCGGATCGCCGCGACGGGCCGCGTCGTCGTGGCCTTCGTCAAGCCTGCGGCCCCGGGCGCGGACCGGCCGCTCCTCCAGTTCGAGACCGAGGACGGCCGCGTCATGGAGCTGCCCTCGCCCGTGCCGCCGGGTCGCGGTCGGGCACTGACACCGGGTTCGACCGTCCGGATCTCGTACAACCCCGAGGACCCGCGAGAGGTCCTCCTGCTCGGCCATGAGCGCCGCCGTGTCGACCGGGGCTTCGTGGTGGCCGGTGCGCTGATGGTGCTCATCGGGCTGACACTCGCCGTCACCGCGCTCCGACAATCGGAATAGCCCTGCCGTGAGGGATGTTGAATCGCGCGAGCGAGGGGAAGGATGGCAGCGTGCCCGAGACGAACCCGGAGACCCACGTCATCGATTTCCGCGCGGCCGAGCAGTTGCTCGCCGCCAGGGACCCGCGCGGCGCGATCAAGCTGCTCGACTCGGTCATCGCCGCTCATCCGGAGAGCGGCGCGGCCCGACTGCTGAGGGCGCGCGCCTACTTCGCGGCCGCACAACTGCGCGCGGCGGAGCGCGAATTCCAGCACATCGTGGACCGTGAGCCGGACAACGCGTTCGCCCACTTCGCGCTGGCCCGCACCTTCCAGCGGTCAGGCCGCCCGGACCAGGCGCTGCGGCACTTCCGGCTGGCGGCGGCGCTCGACCCGAAGCCGGAATACCTGGAGGCGGCCCGGTTCGAGTCCTGAGGCCTCTCGCCTCAGGGCCTCGTGCCTCCAGGCCTCGCACCCGGGCCCGATGGTGGTCCGGGCTGACGATGGGGCCTGTTGTCGCCGTGATCCGGTTCGTACGGCGGGATGTCGGGACCGGGCTGGTAGTGCGGCCCCTGCTGGAGCCGGTGCACCACCACCATCAGATCCGCCGAAACGATCAGGCACAGCACCGCGCAGGCGATCGCCCAGCCCGGCCTCTCCGCGAGCGCGAACACGGCCGTGCCCGCGACCGCCCACAGCAGGCCCCATACACTCAGCCAGAACCGCAGCCGGAGAGGACTGCGTGCGGTTGCCGGTTCACTCCCAGTGCGCATGGCCATCGCCTCTTCCTGTCCAGCATGCACCCGATTTCCGCCGCACAGTCGCGGTCGACGGGCCGGAATCGGGGACCCGGGCCGCGGAGCCGCCTCCCTTTCGCGCTGCGCGTGCGCACCCGGCCGTGCCCGTCCCGGCATCCCCGTACGCGGCGCCGAGCGGATTCGCTGTCCGCACGCGTGAGAGTGCGATGAGTTCCGGCCGCGGGCCCGGTCTGACTCCGTGAAAGCGCTACGGATCGCCCGTCACGCTCATACGGAGGAGACCGCGATGTCCGCCACCGACCCCACCACCGCCACTGCCACCACGGGTACGACCACCCGCACGACCGCCAGGCCGCTGAGCCGGGGCTCGGACCTCGCCGTGCGCACGCTGCAGATCGTTCTCGCGCTGTTCCTCGCGATCCCGAGTGCGCTGCCGAAGCTCATCGGACACGCCTCGGCCGCGGAGTCCTTCGACAAGATCGGCTTCGGTGACTGGTTCATGTACCTGGTCGGGGTGCTCGAGCTGGCCGGTGCCGTGGCGCTGGTGATCCCGATCCTGTCCGGTCTGTCGGCGTTGGCCCTGATCGGCCTGATGGCCGGTGCGTTCATCACCCAGATGACGGTCTTCGACGGGCAGTACGCGATCACGCCGGTGCTGGTGGCGATCCCGCTCGCCGTCATCGCCTGGACCCGGCGCAACCGCACCGCCGAGCTCTTCGCCCTGGTCGGAGCGCGCCTTTGACGCGCAGCACGGCACGTGCAGCTCCTGGCCCCGGCCGGTCGTCCCGGCCGGGGCCAAAGTCTGCTCGGGCTCGGACGCGGGCTCCGTCCGGTCCCGGTCTCAGTGCACGAAGGTGTAGCTGCGCCACGGCGGTGAGCCGGGGGCGATGTTGTCGAACAGCGTCGTCGGGATGTACGCCGACTGGGCGCCCTTGCAGTCCGGCGTCGTGTACATGATCATGTCGATCAGTGTCGCGTTCTCGACCCTGTGGGCACCGGTCGGTGCGAGCCGGTGACAGCCGTTCACCCCGGGGTTCGACACAGTGACGACCCGCTTGCCCTCGGTCTCGTAGGTGACGGTCCCCACCGCGGTCCGGCCGAGACCGGAACAGCCCGCGACGGCGACGGTCAGGAGCACTGCCCCGGCGGCGATGCCGGGACGCCGGAGATCGGACATGGCTGGTCCTCGTCTGTCGTGTGTGTCGTCCGTCGTCGGTGGTTCAGGACTCGTGCTCGCCACCCTGCCGGACATGCGGCGGAGCGGCACCCCAGGTGCAGCCGCACAGGGGATCCCTGGCGCTCGACCGGGCGTCACGACGGGAATACCGTTGAGTCACAGACCGAACCTCCCGAACGCATGGACGGCAGGGGGTGCCGTGATGGTCGAAGAGCTGGTGGCGGCGGGCTTGGCGGCAGGATCCGCCTGCCTGGTCTACGGGCTGGCCGCGGCGAGGGTCGTCAAGCAGTACGAGCGAGGCGTGGTGCTCCGCCTCGGGCGGCTGCGCAACAAGGTGCGTGAGCCGGGATTCACCATGATCATTCCGCTTGTCGACAAGATGCACAAGGTGAACATGCAGATCGTGACCATGCCGGTGCCCGCCCAGGAGGGCATCACGCGCGACAACGTCACGGTGCGGGTGGACGCCGTCGTGTACTTCAAGGTGGTGGACGCGGCCGACGCGATCATCAGGGTCGAGGACTACCGCTTCGCCGTCTCCCAGATGGCGCAGACCTCGCTCCGGTCGATCATCGGCAAGAGCGAGCTCGACGACCTGCTCTCCAACCGGGAGAAGCTCAACCAGGGCCTGGAGCTGATGCTCGACAGCCCGGCCCTGGGGTGGGGAGTCAGCGTCGACCGGGTGGAGATCAAGGACGTGTCGCTGCCCGAGACGATGAAGCGCTCGATGGCACGGCAGGCCGAGGCGGACCGGGAGCGGCGGGCCCGGGTCATCAACGCCGACGCGGAACTCCAGGCGTCGAAGAAGCTGGCCGAGGCGGCCCACCAGATGGCCGACGCGCCGTCGGCCCTGCAGCTGAGGCTGCTGCAGACGGTGATGGCCGTGGCCGCCGAGAAGAACTCCACGCTGGTGCTGCCCATCCCGGTGGAACTGCTGCGCTTCCTGGAGCGGGGCTCGCAGCTCTCCCCGCAGGCCGGTGCGCAGGCTGCCCCGCAGGCCTCACCGCAGCCCGGCGCATCGAACGAAGCCGGCGGACCGGCGGGCGTACCGGCCGAGCAGGAGCCGGCGGGCCTACCGGCGGAGCAACGGCCGGCGGCCCTGGAAGGGCTGGACGGGCTGAGAGGTCCGGAGAGCCTGGAACTGCCGGGCTCGGAAGTGCCGGACGCCTCGGGGAGGCCGCCGGAGCGCGAGGGCCACGCTCACGGTGTGGACGGACACGGCGCGGACGTCCACAAGTCCGTCGACGAACCGAGTGAACGGTAAAGGCGCAGGCCGAAGGCCGGTCGAGGGGCATTGTCAGACCTCGCCCGTATGGTCGTGACTCCAAGGATCCGGCCAGTGGGAGGGGAGGTGCCCCGCGCATGCTGCACACCTGCGCCGCCGTGTTCGTGCCGGCCGCGCTGCCGCGGGAGGGGCGGGTCGCCTTCTGGAGCCCGGACGGTGGCGCGCTTCCGGTCGCGCCTGGCGGGGCGGGCGGGCCTGGCGGGGGAGCCGGGACCGGCGAGACCGCGGAGTTCCGTGAGGGTGTCGAGTTCGGTGAGCTGACGGTCGTACGGCCGCACGGCAGCGGCGTCCGCAGCCGCACCGTGCCCGCCGTGCTGCTCCCGGTCGCCGATGCCGTGCCGCTCCTCGTGCGCGCCCGGCACGACGCCGCGGCGCATCCCGCCACCGTCTGCTGGGGCGCTGCGGCCCTGCATGCCCTGCACCTCGCCGCGCGCGGCAGACTCCTGCCCGGGCTGACCCCCGACGACCACGACGCCTGGCGGGCAGGCCCGCTGGACGCCGACGACATCGCCCATCTGCGCGCCATCGCCGCGGCCATGCCGCACGAGGCGCATGCCACCCCGCTGCCCGGCCCGCGCCCCCTCCGGCTGCCCGAGCCCGAGGCGCTGATCAGGTCGTTCCTGGACGCGGTCGCGGACACCCTGCCCCGCACCCCCGCGGCCGAGCACGCGGCGGGCCGCCCGTTCGCCGCGAAGGCGCCGCAGCATCTGCCGGGGGCCCGTGACTGGGCCGCGGAGGCCGCGGCCGGCATGGACGCGGGGGTCCGGATCTCGCTGCGCCTCGATCTGTCGGCGTACGAGCTGTTCGACATCGCCGAGGACGGCGGGGCCGAGCGGCACGCGGGCGCCGCGCTCGTGCAGGTGCACAGCCTCGCCGACCCGACCCTCGTCCTGGACGCGGCCCGGCTCTGGGCGGGCGAGGGCGAGGAGCACTTCGGGCCGCGGGCCCGTATCGACGCCGTGCTCGCGCTGCGCCGGGCCGCCCGGGTCTGGCCCCCGCTCGGAGGGCTGCTGGAGCGCGAGGTACCCGACGTGCTGCCGCTCACCGAGGACGAGCTGTACGAGCTGCTGGGCGAGGCCGCCGCCCGGCTCGGCGCTGCGGGCGTGGCCGTGCACTGGCCCAGGGAGCTGGCCAGGACGCTCAGCGCGGCCGCGGTCGTCCGCGCGCCCGCGCCCGGCTCCGCCACGGACGGCACGCCGTTCTTCGACAGCGAGCAGCTCCTGAGGTTCGACTGGCAGTTGGCGCTGGACGGGGATCCCCTCACCGAGCGCGAGATGGACACACTGGCCGAGGCACACCGCCCGATCGTCCGGCTGCGCGACCGGTGGGTCGTGGTCGACCCCGATCTCGTCCGTAAGGCGCGCAAACGGGAGCTGGGTCTCCTGGAGCCGGTGGACGCGCTGGCCGTGGCGCTCACCGGCACCGCCGAGGTGGACGGCGAGACGGTCGAGGCCGTCCCGGAAGGTGCGCTGGCCGCGCTGCGCGACCGGCTCACCGAGGGCCCGGCGGTCCTCGCCCAGCCGGCCGGACTCGACGCCACCCTGCGCGACTACCAGCTCCGCGGCCTCGCCTGGCTGGACCTGATGACCTCGCTCGGCCTCGGCGGCTGCCTCGCCGACGACATGGGCCTCGGCAAGACGGTCACGGTCATCGCGCTCCATCTGCACCGCGAGGAGCGCGCCGAGCGACGCCGGGCGGAGCACCGGTCCGGGGGCGCAGGCGGGCCTGGGACCGAGGAGGCGTCCGGGGGTGCGGGCGGGCCTCGGGCCGAAGCGGAGGCCGGGGGCGCCGGCCGACCTGGGGCAGACGTAGCGTCCGGGGGTGCGGGCGGACCTCGGGCCGAAGCCGAGGCCGGGGGCGCCGGCGGGCCTGGGGCAGACGTAGCGTCCGGGGGTTCTGGCGGGCCTCGGGCCGAAGCCGAGGCCGGGGGCGCCGGCGGACCCGGGGCCGAGGAGGCGTCCGGGAGCCGGGCCGATGACCTGGCGGTGCAGGCCGGCGCGGAGCACCGCACCTGCGGTGCGCCCACCCTGGTCGTGTGCCCGGCCTCGCTGCTCGGCAACTGGCAGCGGGAGATCACCCGTTTCGCGCCGGGCGTGCCCGTGCGCCGCTTCCACGGCGCCGAGCGTTCCCTCGACGGGGTCCACGTGCCCGGCGAGCGCCCCGGCTTCGTCCTGACCACGTACGGCACGATGCGCACGAGCGCCGGAGAACTGGCCGCTCGGGACTGGGGCATGGTCGTCGCGGACGAGGCCCAGCACGTCAAGAACCCCTTCTCCGCGACCGCCAAGGCGCTGCGCACCATCCCTGCCCCCGCGCGCGTCGCCCTGACCGGTACACCCGTCGAGAACAACCTGTCCGAGCTGTGGTCCCTCCTCGACTGGACCACCCCCGGACTGCTCGGTCCGCTCAAGTCCTTCCGGGCCCGCCACGCCCGCGCCGTCGAGAACAGCGAGCACGTCGAGAACGAGGCGGCGGTCGAGCGGCTCTCCCGACTCGTGCGCCCTTTTCTTTTGCGCCGCAAGAAGTCCGACCCCGGCATCGTGCCGGAGCTGCCGCCCAAGACGGAGTCCGACCATCCCGTCCCGCTCACCCGCGAGCAGGCTTCGCTGTACGAGGCGGTCGTGCGCGAGACCATGGCGCAGATCGAGAGCGCCGAGGGCATCGCGCGCCGCGGCCTCATCATGAAGCTGCTGACATCGCTCAAGCAGATCTGCAACCACCCCGCGCAATATCTGAAGGAGGACACCGCCCGCCTCGCGGCCCGCTCCGGCAAGCTCGCCCTCCTCGACGAGCTGCTCGACACGATCCTCGCCGAGGACGGCGCGGTGCTGGTCTTCACCCAGTACGTGTCGATGGCGCGCCTCATCGCCGGCCACCTCGAGGCCCGGGCGATTCCGTCCCAGCTGCTCCACGGGTCCACCCCCGTGCCGGAGCGGGAGCGGATGGTGGACCGCTTCCAGTGCGGCGAGATCCCGGTGTTCATCCTCTCCCTCAAGGCCGCGGGCACCGGGCTGAACCTGACCCGCGCCGGCCACGTCGTCCACTACGACCGCTGGTGGAACCCCGCCGTGGAGGACCAGGCCACCGACCGGGCCTATCGCATCGGCCAGACCCAGCCGGTGCAGGTCCACCGCCTCATCGCCGAGGGCACGGTCGAGGACCGCATCGCGGAGATGCTGCTCTCCAAGCGGGCACTGGCCGACGCGGTGCTCGGCTCGGGGGAGGCGGCGCTGACCGAGCTCACCGACCGGGAGCTGGCCGATCTCGTCTCGCTGCGGAGGCCGTCATGAGGAGGCTGTCGTGATCGCCCACCGCCCCGGGTCCGGGCGGCCGCGCCGGGACGCGCCGCGCAGGCCGGACGACCGCCGGCGCACGTTCCCGGCGTTCGCACCCCGGTCCGGCGACGAGTCGTTCGCCGCATCCTGGTGGGGCAACGCCTGGGTGGACGCGCTGGAGGACACGGCGCTCGACCCGGCCCGCCTGGCTCGCGGCCGCGCGTACGCCGGGCGCGGCCAGGTCGACGCGATCACCGTCACGCCCGGCCGGGTCACCGCGTACGTGCACGGGTCCCGCGCGCGCCCGTACCGCACGGACATCCGCCTGCGGACCCTCGGCGACGACGACTGGGACCGGCTCCTCGACACCGCCGCCGCCCGCCCCGACCACATCGCGGCTCTGCTCGACAAGGACGTGCCGCACGCGCTCGCGGGCGCCGCCGACCTGCTGCCCGCTCCCGGCGATCTGATCCCCGACTGCTCCTGCCCCGACGACGGCTACCCCTGCAAGCACGCGGCCGCACTCTGCTACCAGACGGCGCGGATCCTCGACGAGGACCCGTTCGTGCTGTTCCTCATGCGCGGCCGCGGGGAGCAGGAGATCCTGGCCGAACTCACCCGGCGCAACGCCACCCGCTCGGCGGCGGAGCGGGCCGCCGCGGAGGAGCCCGGCACGCCAGGCTCCCCTCCTGCCCTCGCGACCGTCCCCGCCCGCGACGCCCTCGCACCGCGCACGCGGCCATCGCTCCCGCCGCCGCTGCCCGTACCACCGCACCCCGGCCGCCCGCCGGTGTACCCGCAGTCGCCCGGTGCCCCGGATCCGCTCGCCCTCGACCTGCTCGCCACCGAGGCCGCCGCCCGTGCCCGCACCACCCTGCAGACCGGCCGGGACCCCGTCGCGGGCCTCACCCCGTGGCAGGACGCGGTCCGGCTGGCCGCTGCCCACCCGGGCTCCGGACTGACCGCCTCCACCCGCGCGCTGTACACCGCGCTGGCCCGCGCCACCGACCGCACTCCGACGGACCTGGCCCGCGCCGTCGCGGCCTGGCGACAGGGCGGCCTCGCGGGCCTGGCCGTCCTGGAGAAGGAGTGGGACCCGCCCGCCGGCCCCTTCGACCGGGCCCGCCCCGCACTGGCCGCGGCCGACTTCCCGGACTTCCGCCCCTCGCACAACCGCCTCTCCACCCCCTCGCTGCAACTGCGTCTGGGCCGTGACGGCTTGTGGTACGGCTACGAGTCGGACCCCGGCCGCGACGACTGGTGGCCCCGGGGCACGCCCGACGCCGACCCCGTCGGAGCGCTCGCTGCCCTGCTCGGCCGCTGACGGGTAGGCTCGGACTGCTCGTGTCGACGACCGGTGACCTGCTCAAGGGGGCCTGATGGAAGCGGAGTTGGTGGCACTGGCGACAGCCGGGGCGACCGCGCTCGTCCAGCAGATGGCGACGGACGGCTGGATGCGCGCCAAGGAGCGGCTGGTCGCGTTCTTCGCCCGGCACGGTGGCGCCGACGAGGAGAGCGTCGCGGCGGACCTCGACATCGCCCACGCCGACCTCGTGGAGGAGGGGGCCGAGGAGCAGGCAGCGGCCGACATCGCCGCCGAATGGCGAGGCCGTCTGCGTCGCACTCTGCGAGCGGACCCCGAGGCGGCGGCCGAGCTCCGCGCGCTCCTCGACGAGCTGGCGCCCGAGCTTCCGGCACCGCAGCAGACCACCGAGGTGCACAACACCATCAGCGGAGGAGTCCAGCACGGGACCGTGGTCCAGGGGGGCTCGGGCTCGATCACACTCAATCTCGGCGGCAGCGACGGCCGCTGACATCGGCCGGGCGCAGGGCGAGGCCTGTGTCGAAGGAGCGGCATGTCGCACGAGGAGTTCGTGAACAGCGGACCCGCCGATCTCGTCGTCGAGGGGTGCACCGCGCTCGTGCACACCGAGGACGGCGGAATCCGGTTCGAGGAGGACAGCGCCGTCGTCGTACGCGACGGGGTGATCGAGACGGTCACCTCCGCCCGTGACACGGCGGGACTGCCGGCACACGAGCGTATCGACGCGCGCGGCCGGCTGGCCATGCCCGGGCTGATCAACTGTCATACGCACGCCCCGATGGTGGCCCTGCGCGGCATCGCGGAGGACGTGCCGGTCGAGGAGTGGTTCAACGACTGGATCTGGCCCATCGAGAGCAACCTCACCGACGACATCGTCGAGCTCGGCGCGCTGCTCGCCTGCGCCGAGATGATCCGCGGCGGCGTCACCGCCTTCGCCGACCACTACTTCTCGATGGACCGGGTCGCCGCCGCGGTCGTACGGAGCGGGCTGCGGGCCAACCTCGGCTGGGCGTACTTCTCCAGCCAGGGACCCGAAGGCCGGGAACGTTCCCTCGACTTCGCGCTGCGCATGGCGGGCGGCGCCGGGGGCCGCATCACGATCGTGGACGGCCGCGTTCTCATGCGGGACCGGAAACTCCTGACGCTCGACGTGGAGGAGATCGCGTACGAACTCACGTCGCGACTCCCGGAGTTGACGGACCGCGCACACGGGCGCCGCATTCAGGAATACGACGTCGGGCAGGACGCCGGGCCCGGCGGCGGAACGCGCTGAGGACAGCAATGTGAGCACCCGGTCGACGAAGAGCAGTTCGATAAATTATCCGCTCGATCGGGTGAAAGGATTGTCGGCCATAACCTGATTGGCGTAATCGCGTTATTTCCGGTGCGGGTGAGTACCCGAGTTCATCCTCCGGAAGGCAGGAACCCATGAGGCAGATTCGCCGAACAGGTCTGGTCGCAGCGATGGTCACGGGCGGCGCCCTTGCCGCGGCCGGGGCCGCCCACGCCGACTCGGGTGCGCACGGAAGCGCCGCCGGGTCACCGGGCCTGATCTCCGGGAACACGATTCAGGTCCCGGTGCATGTCCCGGTGAATGTGTGCGGCAACACCGTGAATGTGATCGGTCTGCTGAATCCGGCGGCCGGCAACAGCTGCGAGAACGAAGGAGCGGGCAAGGGCGGCCACAGTGGGGGCGGTGCCGTCGCCAAGGGAGGCGGAAAGCGTTCTCCCGGGGTGATCTCCGGCAACACGATCCAGCTTCCCGTCGACGTGCCCGTGAATGTCACCGGAAACTCCGTCAACGTCGTCGGCATCGGCAATGCGTCCACCGGAAACTCGTCCTCGAACTCGCCCGGAAAGCCGGCGCCGAAGCCGGTGACCCCGCCGAAGCCGCGTCCCGCAGCGCCGGTTCAGCCCCAGCCGGGCGCCGGCCACCTCGCCGAGACCGGCGCCCCGACCGGCGTCGGCCTCGCCGTCCCGGCCGCCGCCGCCCTGATCCTCGGCGGCGCGATCCTCTACCGCCGCTCCCGCGCCGCCTCCGACGACGCCTAGTGCGGGCGGATGAAGTATCCGGACGGTAGGGAAAGAGGGGCCCGGTTACGACAACCGGTGCCCCTCTCGTCCGCCCGGGCGGGGCCGCCGCGCGGAACGCGCGCGCGGTGAACGCCGTTCGGTGAGGCCCTGGCGCCGTCACCCGGTGACGCGCCTGCCGCTGCCGCCCTGTGACGCTTCAGCCGCGCCACACGGCAAGCACCGCCGCGATTGCCGGCCCCACGCGTTCCCGGGCCTCATGACGGGGCACCCCCTGCATCAGCAGCGCGTCGTACGGCGTGTCCAGATGGCGTACGGACGCACGCACCGCCGCCGTCACCGCCCCCTCGTCCAGTGCCCGGCCCGCCGCGGTGCGGCCCACCCGTCCGCTGCCGCGTACCGACGTGTGCGCCGCGATGTCCAGCACCCGGTCGAGCGGGCAGGCCGGGAAGAGCCGCAGGATCTCCGCGGTGAGCGCGCCCGTGAAGCGCAGGTCCTCCACCGCCCGCCGCGCCGCGTCGCGCTCCCGGCGACGTGCCCGTACGTCCGCGTCGGCCAGGCACGCCGCCTCCGCCCGGGCGAGGGCGGCCTCCTCGACGAGGAGGCCCTGGCGCTCGTACCGCGTACGGCGCTTGTTGTGCCGGACGACGACGGCCCAGAGGGAACTCGCCTCGCGGGCCCGCCGGGTCAGCGCCGCGTTCCCGCGCGGCAGGAAGACGAGATGCCCGAGATCCGCGCAGTCCAGGCAGCGCGGCGCATGGAACTCCAGGACCATCCGCTCCAGCGGCCCGTGCCGGCACTCGGCACAGTGCCGCGCCTTCAGCGGCTCGACGACCACCAGCGGATCCGCCACCTCGAACCCCCTTCCGCATCCGCGGCCTTCTTCGCGCGTACGTCCAATATTCGTTCGAGGAGTGGACGTTGGTCTTGCTAGTTTCCTGGACGTGGCGAAACTCAATCAGATCATCGCGGTCGAGAAGGGCGTCAAGTCCAAGGCGCATCAGGACCTCACGGCGGCTCATCACGGCCTGCAGAAGCCCGCACTGCTGGCCGGTATCGCGCGGACGTACCAGCCCAAGGACGAAGAGGGCGAGCAGCTCCCGCCCGAGTCCACGCTGGTCCAGGTCAAGGCCGAGGACGTGCTGCGCGACACCGCGAAGACGCTGACCCGGCTGTTCGACGTGACCGCCACGAAGGACTGGGCGAACTGCACGGCCCGCGCCGACATCACCGTCGACGGGCGCGTGCTGGTGGCCGATGCGCCCGTCGCGTATCTCCTCTTCCTGGAGAAGCAGCTGACGGACCTCAACACCTTCGTGCGCAAGCTGCCGGTGCTGGACGCCGCCGAGTCGTGGTCTCAGGACCCGTCGACGGACTCCTGGAAGACCGAGCCGGTCAAGACGGTCCGCACGAAGAAGGTGCCCCGCAACCACGTGAAGGCCGAGGCCACCGAGAAGCACCCGGCGCAGGTGGAGGTGTACTACGAGGACATACCCGTCGGGTACTGGACGACGGTGAAGTTCTCGGGTGCGCTGCCGGCCCGGCGGGTGAACGAGCTGCTGGACCGGGTGGAGAAGCTCCAGCAGGCCGTGAAGTTCGCCCGCGAGGAGGCGAACGGCGCGGAGGTCACCGACCAGCGGGTCGGCGACGCCGTGTTCGGCTACCTCTTCGGGTAGCCGCACCACAGACTCCCCGGCCGAAGAGCACATGGCCGGGGTGCGCGAGGAGCGCAAAGCTGAAGCTGAAGCTTGTCGTGAACGACGTGGCCGGCAGGCGACCGGCCGCGATGAATCTCAGACTCTCGCTCCAGACTCAGCATTCGCCGCTCATCGCCGGATCGACCGGGCTCGGGCCCTGGTGCGTCGAATTGCCGGTTCAAGTCCGGCCCGCGGAGCTCGATCCGCGGTGGTCCAAAGGCAGGACGCGACGCAATGAGACTGACCCGGACCCTCAAGCGTGCCGGCGTGCGATGTGAGTGGCATCAACAGGGCTCGGGGGCCGGCTACGCCCCCGGGCCCGCTCCCGCGTGTGGCTACGCCCCCGGGCTCGCTTCCGTGTGTGGCTACGCCTCCGGGCTCGCTTCCGTGTGTGGCTACGCCTCCGGGCCCGCTCCCGTGTGTGGCTACGCCTCCGGGCTCGCTTCCGTGTGTGGCTACGCCTCCGGGCTCGCTTCCGTGTGTGGCTACGCCTCCGGGCCCGCTCCCGCGTGTGGCTACGCCTCCGGGCTCGCTTCCGCTCCCTCTTGCGGTTCCGGCTTCCGCTCCCTTTCCGGTTCCGGTTTGCGCCCCCCGCGGCCTACTGGCGGTAGCCGCTCAGGAAGCGCCCGATCCGGCCGATGGCGGTGTCCAGGTCGTCCGCGTACGGAAGGGTCAGGATCCGGAAGTGGTCCGGACGCGGCCAGTTGAAGCCGGTGCCCTGGACGACCTGGATCTTCTCCCGCAGCAGCAGATCGAGGACGAACTTCTCGTCGTCGTGGATCGGATGCACCGTGGGGTCCAGGCGCGGGAACGCGTACAGCGCGCCCTTCGGTTTCACGCACGAGACCCCCGGGATCTCGTTGAGCCGCTCCCACGCGCGGTCGCGCTGTTCGTGCAGCCGCCCGCCCGGTGCCGTGAGCTCGCGGATCGACTGGCGTCCGCCGAGCGCGGCCTGGATGGCGTACTGCGCGGGCGCGTTGGCGCACAGCCGCATGGAGGCGAGCATCGTGAGCCCCTCCAGGTAGCTGCGCGCGTGCTGCTTGGGCCCGGTGACGACCAGCCAGCCGGAGCGGAAACCGGCCACGCGATACGTCTTCGACAGCCCGCTGAAGGTGAGGACGACCAGGTCCGGGGCGAGGGCGGCCGTGCTGTGGTGGACGGCGTCGTCGTACACGATCTGGTCGTAGATCTCGTCGGCGAACACCATCAACTGGTGCCGGCGCGCCAGATTCAGGATGCCCTCGAGGATCTCGGGCGGATACACGGCACCGGTGGGGTTGTTGGGGTTGATGATCACGACGGCCCTGGTCCGGTCGGTGATCTTCGACGCCATGTCGTCGAGGTCCGGGTACCAGTCGGCGGACTCGTCGCACAGATAGTGGACGGGCTTTCCGCCGGAGAGGGTGGTGACGGCGGTCCAGAGCGGGAAGTCCGGCGCCGGGATGAGGACTTCGTCGCCGTCCTCCAGCAGGGCCTGCACCGCCATGGAGACGAGCTCCGAGACGCCGTTGCCGAGGAGGACGTCGTCGACGGAGACCTCGGTGAGCCCGAGCGACTGGTAGCGCTGGGCCACGGCGCGCCGCGCCGAAAGGATGCCCCGGGAGTCGGTATAGCCGTGGGCCTGCGGGAGCATCCGGATCATGTCCTGGACGATCTCCTCCGGGGCCTCGAAGCCGAAGAGGGCGGGGTTTCCGGTGTTGAGGCGCAGGACGCTGTGGCCCGCCTCCTCCAGCGCGTTCGCGTGCTCGATCACCGGGCCGCGGATCTCGTAGCAGACCTCGCTGAGCTTGCTCGACTGCCGGAACTCCATGCGGGTGGCCTCCCCAGAAACGGTGTTACTTGGTTTTACCAAGTGGGAGCTTGGAAAGTCCAACAACATGTCTAGACTGCGTCGCATGCCACGTCCTCAGCGCCGCCGAAGCTACGACCAGTACTGCGCCGCCGCCCGCGCCCTCGACGCCGTCGGTGACCGCTGGACCCTGTTGATCGTGCGGGAGTTGCTGGCGGGACCCCGGCGGTACACGGATCTGCACGCCGATCTGCCCGGAGTCAGCACGGACGTCCTCGCATCCCGGCTCAAGGACATGGAGCGGGACGGTCTGGCCGCACGGCACCGGCTCCCCGCCCCCGTCTCGGCCTTCGTCTACGAACTCACCGGACGCGGCAGGGCGTTGCTCCCCGTGGTGACCGCCCTTGCCGAGTGGGGAGCACCCGAACTGGCCGAGCCCCGGCCCACGGACGCCGTGCGGGCGCACTGGTTCGCGCTTCCGCTGCTGCGCCGTCTGGAGGCCATGGGCGTGACGGATGTCGTCGAAGTCCGGCTGCCCGAGGGGGTGTTCCATGTGCGGGTCGGGGGCGACGGGACCCGACCCGTGTACGGGGAAGGGCCGGCGCCGCGAGGTGGGACAGCCTCACGGCTCGAACTGGGCACGGACGCGTGCCTCGCCGTCAACCGAGGCAGCCTGACCGTGGAGGAGGGCCTACGGGACGGGCGCATCCGGGTTTCCGGTGACGGATCGCTCGCGACAGCTCTGCGCGGAGATACGGACCTCCGGGACCTGGCCGACCCTGTTGCGCAGATGCTCGGTCCCGGACGCGAATGACGGGATCGTCCCATGAGCACGAGCCGGTACGAGGTCGAGAGCCTGTGGGCGGCGCTTCCGGACGAGGTGCGCGAGCGCGTCGACGAACTCGTCGCACGACGCCGCCGGCTTGCGGCTGTCTCGGTGATCTGGGCTTCGGGATTCGAGCCCCGTCCCGATCTTGGCATGTCCCAGATTCTGATCGCCGCACGAGCAGAGGCGCTCGGCGACCGTGTGGAGCCACCGCCGCCCCGGGACGTGGAGACCCTCGCTGCGACCGTCGCCGGGCTGCCCCGGGCGCCTGTCGCGTTCGAGCTCGGCCGGGACGGCGACACCGGCGGCTGGATGCAGGTGCTGATGACCGTGGTCGGTCCCACGGCGCCCGACGGGACGCCGGGGGAGAGTGTGTGGCTCGCCGCCTTCCGTGAAGTCGAGGCCGGGGCGGAGGAGGAGGCCGCGTCCGTGGCGTCGGTCCTCGCCGAGCGCTTCCGCGTCCCGCTGCGCACCTTGGGCGAGAAGCCATGATGGGCCGGTGAGACTCGAACCGATCACCTGGGAACGGCTGACCGAAGCCGTCGCCGACCGGACCGTGGGGATCAAGACCGGCGACGGGAGCCCCTGGCTGCGCATCGCGGTCGACGGTGCCCCCGCCGCCGGGACCGGCACGGCGGCAGACGCGCTCGCCGAGGCGTTGCGGGTGCGCGGGCGCTCGGTGCTCGTGGTCGGCACGGAGGGCTTTCTGCGGCCCGCCTCGCTGCGGTACGAGTACGGGCGCGAGGACCCGGACACGTACTACGACGGCTGGTTCGACACCGGCGCGCTCTGGCGCGAGGTGTTCGGGCCGCTGGAGCCGGGCGGGTCCGGACGGGTGCTGCCGGACCTGTGGGACCCGGCCACCGACCGTGCGACGCGCAGCCCGCACCACGAACTCCCGCCCGGCGGCGTGCTGGTGCTGCACGGACCGCTGCTGCTGGGGCGCTGGTTCCCCTTCGACCTGACCCTGCACCTGAGACTCTCGCCGGGCGCACTGCGGCGCCGTACCGACGAGTCACGGCAGTGGACCCTGCCCGCCTTCGAGCGGTACGAGCGCGAGGTCGGCCCGGACGAGACCGCGGAGGTCGTCGTCCGCACCGACGACCCGCGCCACCCGGCGTGGAACAACCCGTGGGGGACGTAGGGCCCGGGCTTCGGGGGCGGCGGGTCAGCAGGTGCCGTCCGGCCGCCCCGGCGGGCGGCCCCCGCGCAGGGTGACGGCGAGCGCACCCGCCCGGCAGCCCTCTTGCCCCGCGGCCGCCGGGTCCGCACCTGCCAGGAGGGCGGCGAGGAACGCACCGGTGAACGCGTCGCCCGCGCCCGTCGAGTCGACCGCCTTCGCCGGGACCGGCGGCACGCGGGCCGTCACCACGCCCGACTCGGCCACCACCGCCCCGTCCGCGCCGAGCGTGACGACGGCCAGCGGCACCTGTCGGCTCAGCTTCGCGGCGGCGTCGGCGACGTCCGGGATTCCGGTGAGGAGTCTGGCCTCGTCGGCGTTGGGCAGCAGCACATCCGCACCGGCCGCCGCCGCGAGGAAGCGGTCCACGCCGAGGGTGGCGATGAAGCCCGCCGACGCCGGGTCCACGCTCACCGGCACGCCCCGCTCGCGGGCGTCGGCGAGGGCGAGGACGGCCAGGTCCCGGCTCGGCGGTGCGAAGAAGAGATAGCCGGACAGATGGAGCCGCCCGACCCCGTCGAGCAGGGCCGGCGACCAGTCGGCGGGGGAGATCCGCAGAGCCGCTCCGCTGTCGGTGAGAAACGTGCGCTCCGCGTGCGCGTCGACGAGCGCGACGACCGTGGCCGTCTGCGCCTCGTCGTCGGGCACCAGGAGCGGCCGCACCCCGGCCCGGCGCAGGTGTACGGCGTGCCAGGACGCGGCGTCGGCGCCGACCCGGCCGAGCAGGCGTACGTCGGCACAGCCCGAGTGCGCGGCCCAGCAGGCGGCGTTGGCGCCCGCGCCGCCCGGCAGGGTCCGTATCTCGGCGGCCGTGTCCGTCCCGTGCGCGAGCGCCGAACCGTGGCGGGCCACGACATCGGTGGCCACGTCCCCGATGACCAGCAGCGCACCGGACGCGGCGGCAGGACGCGTCACAGCGCCGCCGCGATCCGCGCCGCCAGCCGCACATTGCCGCGTACGGCCGCCAGATTCGCCTCCAGGGACGCGCCCTCCGTGCGCCGCATCAGATGGTCGAGGAGGAAGGGGGTGACCGACTGGCCCGTGATGCCCCGCTCCCGGCATTCGTCCAGCGCCTCCGCCAGCACCCGGTCGTGCAGCCGCGGGTCGAGCTGCTCGTCCTCGGGCACGGGGTGGGCGACGATCAGCGCCGTGTCGGGGCCGCCGAGGGCAGCCTGGGCGCGTATCACCTCGGCCACCTCCTCCGGTGTGCGGACCGTCCAGTCGACGGGTTCGCCCGAGGAGGTCAGATAGAAGCCGGGGAAGTGGTCGGTGCCGTAGCCGAGCACGCCGACGCCCAGGGTCTCGAGCCGCTGGAGGGTCGCAGGGACGTCGAGGATCGACTTCACCCCGGCGCAGACGACGGCGATCCGGGTCTGCGCGAGCAGCCGCAGATCCGCCGACTCGTCCTGGGTCGTGGTCCACTCCCGGTGCACCCCGCCGAGCCCGCCCGTCGCGAACACCCTGATCCCGGCACGAGCGGCGAGGAACGCCGTGGCCGACACGGTCGTCGCCCCGCTCGCCCCCTTTACGAGGGCGGGCGCGAGATCGCGGTGGCCGAGCTTGCGCACCCCGGGGTCCGTGGCGACGCGCTCCAACTGGCCCTTGTCCAGGCCGACATGGGCCCTTCCGTCGAGCACGGCGATCGTCGCGGGCACCGCGCCCTCGCTTCTGACCAGCGACTCCAGCTCCTCGGCGACCGCCAGGTTGCGTGGGCGCGGCAGCCCGTGCGCGATGATCGTGGACTCCAGGGCGACGACGGGCCGGCGCGCGTCCAGCGCCTCCCGTACCTCTTCCGACAACAGCAGCGTGGTCTCGGGCATGTCCCCATCCCTGGCACACAGGCCCCCTGCGCAAACGTTTCCGCACGGTTCCGCCCGTGCAGCCGTCTGCCCGTTCGCCCCTCCCGCCCCGGACTCTCCGCCAGCCACCACCACCGTGAGCGCTGCGCGGGCCGGGTGTGCGGGCCGGGCGTGCGGGCCGGCGGGCGAGGCAGCCGCACGGACCCTGCCTCTCGCGTCGGTGCCGCACACCTGCGGATGCTCCCCACGGGCACGGTCCCAGCTGCGCTCCGCTGCGGGCGGGGAACGGACCACCAGGGTCCGGCCCCGCTACCGGGCGCTCATCGCCGGCAGACGACTCACCAGGCAGGCGACGGATGTCGTCGAGCACGTGGGCTTTCGCGAGGCCGAGTGGCCGGACCGGAGCGCACGGGCTCCTTTCAGCCGGTCCTTGGCGCGAGGCGCCCAACCGCCCCCGCTAAGGTGACGCGCCATGACGACCTTTGATCACAGCGCTGCCACGCCCGCTTCCCCTTCGTTCGCCGTGCACATCCCGGACGTCGAGCTGGAGGTCGAGCCGCTCGACCCCGGTCAGATCGTCTCCGGCGAGCCGGTCGTGACCGGAAAGGTGCTGTGGGAGTCCGAGGACGGCAAGCAGCTCCGCGGCATCTGGCAGATCACGCCGGGCGTGGTGACCGACACCGAGGCCAACGAGCTCTTCGTCGTCGTGAGCGGCCGCGCCACGATCGAGGTCGAGGGCGGCGACACCTTCGGCGTCGGACCCGGCGACGCCTGTGTGCTGCGCGAGGGCGACCGTACGACCTGGACCGTCCACGAGACGCTGCGGAAGGCGTACCACATCACTCTTTGAGGCCGATGTCCTGAGCCGCCGGGCAGGTGAGGCCGCCGGAGGAGTCCGGAACGGCCGCGGCATCCGGAGCGCCCGAGACGGCGGCCCGGGTATCCGGTGCGGCCGGGGTATCCGAGGTGGACGGGGCCTCCGGGGTGTCCGAGGCGGCCGGGGCCTTCGAGGTGTCCGGGACATCCGCATGCGACCGGGCCAGTGCGCGGTGAATAACCAGCGCGGCCAGAGGGAGGAGCAGGCAGGCTCCGACCGCGTTGAGCCAGCCGTAGCCCGCGTTCGACACGATGAGGCCCGCCGCCACGCCGCCGATGCCCGCCGTCGCGTTCATCGTCAGGTCCGAGAGGCCCTGGACGGCGGCGCGGGCCGGGCCCGGGACCGAGTCCGTGAGGAGCGCGGAGCCCGAGACCAGTCCGGCGGACCAGCCGAGGCCGAGCAGGAAGAGACCCACCGCGGTACGGGCATGGCTTCCCCCGGCCGTACCCGCCAGCAGTGCCGCACACGAGAGCAGTCCCACGGCCAGGCCGATCACCGTGAGCCGCCCGAGACGGTCGGACAGCCAGCCCATCACCGGCGAGAACGCGTACATGCCCGCGATATGGCCGCTGATGACCAGGCCGATGAGTTCGATGCCCGCGCCGTGGTGGCTCAGCGCGACCGGGGTCATCGACATGATCGACACCATCGCGGTGTGCGAGACCGCGACGGTGACGAGCGCAAGCCGGGCGGGCGCGGACTCCCGCACCGTTCGCACGGCCGTCCGCAGGGAACGTCCTTCCCGCGGGCCCTCCTCGGCCGGCGCCAGTGCCCGCGCCGTCAGCAGCGGATCAGGTCGCAGCAGCACCGCGACGACCAGCGCCGATATCAGGAACACTCCTGCCGCCCAAAGGAACGGACCGGCCGCCTCGGGAATCCCGAGCCCGGATACGCTCCGCCCCGCCGGCGCCGCGATGTTCGGACCGAGCACCGCCCCGATGGTGGTCGCCCACACCACCGTGGAGATGGCCCGTGCCCGGCGGTCCGGCTCCGCGAGGTCCGCGGCGGCGAACCGCGCCTGCAGATTCGCCGACGAGGCCGCCCCGAACGCCGCCATCCCGAGCAGAAGCAGCGGAAAGCTCCCGATCACCGCGGCCACGACCACCACACCGGCACCGACAGCCCCGATGAGATACGCCAGGACGAGCCCCGGGCGTCGCCCGCGTGCGGTCATGAGCGCCGCCAGCGGCAGCGACAGCAGCGCCGTTCCGGCGACGGTGGCGGTGGGGGCGAGGCCGGCCAGCGCCTCGGTACCGCTCACCTCCTGGGCGAGCACCGTGGCCAGGGCGATGCCCGTCGCGACGCCGAGCCCTCCGAGAATCTGGCTGATGATCAGCACGGGCGTGATCCGCCGCCTCAGAGCGGGCAGATGCGACGCGCTGAGCGCGGTCTTCTTGCGGTCACGGGATGTACGGGCAGATGTACTGGGCACCGCCGCAGTGTGCCAGTTACGTACGTCTGTGCGGAACCGTCTGTCCGGCCCTCCCCTCAGAACAGCGGCTGCGGGAGCACCCCCTCCAGCGCCAGCAGCTTCCGCTTCGTCTCCCGCCCGCCCCCGAAGCCTCCGAGGCCGCCGTCGCTCTCCACCACCCGGTGGCACGGCACCACGACCGGCAGCGGATTCGACCCCATGGCAGCCCCCACCGCCTGTGCGGCGCCGGGCTGGCCCACCCGGTCGGCCAGGTCGCCGTACCCGACGACCGAGCCGTACGGCACGCCGGACGCCAGCTCGCGCAGCACCTGCCGGTTGAAGCCGGACGTCAGCGACCAGTCCAGCGGGAGCGCGAAGCCCCGGCGCCTCCCCGTGAAGTACTCCTCGAGCTGGCGTATCGGCTCGGCGAGCAGCACCGGGGCCGCCGCGCCCCCGGACCCGTTTCCTGGCGCGTTCCCCTGGCCGTCCCCCGACCTGTCGCGAGCCCTGTCCCCCGACGCGACCTCGACCGGCTCCGCGCCCAGCCGCGCGGCCAGCTGCCCGAGGGCCCTGTCGCGCACCGGCGCGTCGGCATGGAAGACCACGCTCACCAGCCCCGCCCCGGTGGCGGCGAGCAGCAGCGGCCCGATGTCCGAGCACACGACGGTCCACTCGAAACTGTTCATGCGGACCACCGTACGAGCGCCCACTGACAACCGGCCCCGACCTGCGAATACGGGCCCCGATGTCTGCTCGCCGCCACGCTCGCCATACTCTCGCCCCCACCAGGCATCCCCGACGAGGAGCGCACGGGGCACGGGTGGCACAAGCGGCGAAGGAGACCGAGGCATGCAGGGCACAGTCGACGGTTTCACCTACGGCGTCGTCACACCTGTGGCCGCCTACCTCATGGCCTGCCTCGGCGGCGCCCTGGGGCTGCGCTGCACCACCAGATCAGTGCGCAACGGCAGGTCCCTCAAGCCCGGCTGGCGGGCGCTCGGCGCCATCTCCATCGGCTCCGGGATCTGGACCATGCACTTCATCGCGATGATGGGCTTCACCGTGGCGGAGGCCCCGATCAGCTACGACCGGCCGACGACCTTCGCCAGCCTCGGCGTCGCCGTCGTCATGACCGGCATCGGGATCTTCATCGTGGGTTACCGCGGCGCGACCGCGATGGCTCTGGTCACGGGCGGCACCATCACCGGCCTCGGCATCGCGTCCATGCACTACCTGGGCATGGCCGGCATGCAGCTCCAGGGCCGGCTCGAGTACGACACCCTCACCGTCGCCCTCTCCGTGGTGATCGCCGTCGTCGCGGCCACCTCCGCCCTGTGGGCGGCGGTGTCCATCCACGGTTTCCTGCCGAGCCTCGGCGCGAGTCTGGTGATGGGTCTCGCCGTGAGCGGCATGCACTACACCGGCATGGCCGCCGTCGACGTCCACCTGCACGGCACCGTCCCGCCCGGCGCCGTCGGCGACTCGCCCGCCACGCTCATCGCCCCGATGCTGGTCGGGCCCGCCGTCTTCCTGGTCCTGGCGGGCGTGATCGTCATGTTCGACCCGCTGCTCGTCATGGGTGAGCCCGACCGGCAGCAACCGGAGGCGGGCCGGAAGGCGACCGGACGCCGGGCGCGGGCGGGCGTGGCGGCGCAGCGGCAGCTGCCCGCGTACGGCGAGCCCGCGAACTGGGCGGCACCCTCCCGCTCGGGCCGCCGCGCCTCCCACCGCTCCCGCAACCGCTGACCGCCTGCTCCCGCCCGCGCCCGTCCCCCCGCCGATCCAGGGCGGGAGCCGGGATCAGGCCCGGCTGTCGGTGGTGGGTCGTACGGTGGTGGCATGCGGCCCGTTTCCCAGATCGAACGCACGATGGCGCCTTTCGAGGTTGTCAGCCCCTACCAGCCGAGCGGTGACCAGCCGACG
Source organism: Streptomyces sp. NPDC001970 (assembly GCF_053594115.1). Lineage (NCBI taxonomy): Bacteria > Bacillati > Actinomycetota > Actinomycetes > Kitasatosporales > Streptomycetaceae > Streptomyces > Streptomyces sp. NPDC001970. Next base: position 243,066 of record NZ_JBSFDW010000003.1, read on the forward strand.
GCCATCGCCGAGCTCGAGAAGCGCATCCGCGCAGGTGAGAAGGATGTCGTCCTGCTCGGTGCGACCGGCACCGGCAAGTCGGCGACCACGGCCTGGATGATCGAGAGGCTCCAGCGCCCCACCCTCGTCATGGCGCCGAACAAGACACTGGCCGCCCAGCTGGCCAACGAGTTCCGCGAGCTCCTGCCGAACAACGCGGTGGAGTACTTCGTCTCGTACTACGACTACTACCAGCCCGAGGCGTACGTCCCGCAGTCGGACACGTACATCGAGAAGGACTCCTCGATCAACGAGGAGGTCGAGCGCCTGCGCCACTCGGCGACGAACTCGCTGCTGACCCGCCGGGATGTCGTCGTCGTCGCCTCCGTCTCGTGCATCTACGGTCTGGGCACCCCGCAGGAGTACGTGGACCGCATGGTGTCGCTGAAGGTCGGCGAGGAGATCGACCGCGACCAGCTGCTGCGCCGTTTCGTCGACATCCAGTACGCGCGCAACGACCTGGCGTTCACGCGGGGCACCTTCCGGGTCCGCGGCGACACCATCGAGATCTTCCCGGTCTACGAGGAGCTCGCCGTCCGCATCGAGATGTTCGGCGACGAGATCGAGGCGCTGTCCACACTCCACCCGATCACCGGCGAGGTGATCAGCGACGACCGTGAGCTGCACGTGTTCCCTGCCACCCACTACGTGGCCGGCCCGGAGCGCATGGAGAAGGCGATCAACGGAATCGAGCGCGAGCTCGAGGGGCGTCTCGCCGAGCTGGAGAAGCAGGGCAAGCTGCTGGAGTCCCAGCGGCTGCGCATGCGCACCTCGTACGACATCGAGATGCTCCGCCAGATCGGCTCCTGCTCGGGCGTCGAGAACTACTCGATGCACTTCGACGACCGCGCCCCCGGCACCGCGCCCAACACCCTCCTCGACTACTTCCCGGAGGACTTCCTCCTCGTCATCGACGAGTCGCACGTCACGGTCCCGCAGATCGGCGCGATGTACGAGGGCGACGCGTCACGCAAGCGCACCCTGGTCGAGCACGGGTTCCGGCTGCCCTCGGCGCTCGACAACAGGCCACTGAAGTGGGAGGAGTTCCAGGAGCGGATCGGTCAGGCCGTCTATCTCTCCGCCACCCCGGGCACCTACGAGCTCTCCCGCTCCGACGGCTTCGTGGAGCAGATCATCCGCCCCACGGGCCTCGTCGACCCCGAGGTCGTCGTCAAGCCCACCGAGGGCCAGATCGACGACCTGGTGCACGAGATCCGCAAGCGCACCGAGAAGGACGAGCGCGTCCTGGTCACCACGCTCACCAAGAAGATGGCCGAGGACCTCACCGACTACTTCCTGGAGATGGGCATCCAGGTCCGTTACCTGCACAGCGACGTCGACACACTCCGCCGGGTCGAGCTGCTGCGCGAGCTGCGCTCCGGTGAGTACGACGTGCTGGTCGGTATCAACCTGCTCCGCGAGGGCCTCGACCTCCCCGAGGTGTCCCTGGTGGCGATCCTCGACGCCGACAAGGAGGGCTTCCTGCGCTCCGGCACCTCCCTGATCCAGACCATCGGCCGCGCGGCGCGCAATGTCTCCGGCCAGGTCCATATGTACGCCGACAAGATCACTCCGGCGATGGAGAAGGCGATCGACGAGACCAACCGGCGCCGCGAGAAGCAGGTCGCGTACAACAAGGCGAACGGCATCGATCCGCAGCCGCTCCGCAAGAAGATCAACGACATCGTGGCCACCATCGCCCGCGAGGAGGTCGACACCGAGCAACTGCTCGGCACCGGCTACCGCCAGGGGAAGGAAGGCAAGGGCGCCAAGGCCCCGGTGCCGTCGCTGGCGGCGCACGCCGTCCCGGGCGCCAAGGGCGGCAAGGCCGCGGCCAGGAAGGGCGAGATCACGAGCGACCGCCCTGCCACCGAACTGGCCGGGATCATCGAGGAGATGACCGACCGGATGCGGGCGGCGGCGGCCGAGCTCCAGTTCGAGGTCGCCGCGCGGCTGCGCGATGAAGTCAGCGAGCTCAAGAAGGAGCTGCGGCAGATGAAGGAGGCCGGCCTGGCCTGAGGGGCGGCTGGGGCCGAAGAGGGTGCAGGCCTGGCCTGACGCACCGGCAGCTGTGTTTCAAGACCGACACAAAAGCTGCCCAAGTCTGCTGTGCTGTCGGACCGACTGCGTAGGGTACGGGGCAACCGCACACACGGACGGTTGCGGGGGAACCATGGAGAGGGGACTGCGCGTGGTGGACGTATCCAAGGGCGGTGCGCCCGGGGGGCCAGGCGTCAACCTGACCAAGGGTCAGGCCATCAACCTGGAGAAGAAGGGCGGCGGCACCCTCACCGCGGTGCGGATGGGGCTCGGCTGGCAGGCGGCGCCCCGGCGCGGTCTGTTCGGCTCGCGCACACGGGAGATCGACCTGGACGCGTCGGCGGTGCTCTTCGCCGACAAGCAGCCGGTCGACGTGGTGTTCTTCCGCCACCTCGTCAGCGACGACGGCTCGGTCCGGCACACCGGTGACAATCTGGTCGGCGGCGCCGGCCAGGGCGGCGACGACGAGGCGATCCTCGTCGACCTGCAGCGTGTTCCGGTGCACATCGACCAGATCGTCTTCACGGTGAACTCGTTCACCGGCCAGACGTTCCAGGAAGTGCAGAACGCGTTCTGCCGCATCGTCGACGAGACCAACGGTCAGGAGCTCGCGCGCTACACCCTGGACGGCGGCGGGCAGTACACCGCGCAGATCATGGCGAAGGTGCACCGCGTCGGCTCCGGCTGGCAGATGACGGCCCTCGGCAACCCGGCCAACGGCCGCACGTTCCAGGACCTGATGCCGTCGGTCCTGCCGCACCTGTAGGCACGGCTTCCGCACGGCGTGACCACGCAGCTCCCGGAGGCAGCAGGCCGCCGGGAGCTGCACCGCTGACCACCGACGCACCGAGGGGACACAGGCGATGACGGCCGAGCTGGTCAGGGGGCAGAACCATCCTTTGCCCCACACCCGTCTCGAGATCCGGGTGTCGGCCGGCAAACCGGTCGTGGCCGGAGCCACGCTCGGCGACGAGGACGGCAGGGTTCCGGGTGCCGAATGGGTCGCCCACCCCGGCCGGCCGGGCCTTCCCGGGGTCGAGGTCTCCCGCCAGGCCACCGCCGATCACCGGATCGCCGTCGAACTCGACACCGTGCCCGCGGCCGTGCACCGGGTGACCGTGCTGCTCGCGCTGCCCCTGGGCCCCGCGTTTCCGGTCCGCTTCGGTTCCGTCGCCGCACCGTTCGTCGCCGTCGCCGACCGCGACGGCGCCGAGATCGCCAGCTACACCATCACGGGCCTGGACGCGGAGTCCGCCGTCGTCGCCCTGGAGCTCTACCGCCGCCAGGGCGCGTGGAAGGTTCGCGCCGTCGGCCAGGGATACGCGGGCGGCCTCGCCGAGCTTCTGGCCGACCAGGGCCTCGACCGCGCCGGTGAGCTGGCCGCCGCCGTCCAGGAGGCCGTCGCGCCCGGCCTCGCCCGTACGGTGGGGGCGCCCCCGCCCCGTACGACGGAGGTGCGCCGGAGCGCGGCGACGGCCGCAGGCGGCACGGGCGGCGACCCGGGCCCAGGGCCGGGAGCCACCACCCAGCCGCCGGACCGTACGGCGCCCCAGCCTCCGGCGCAGACCCACGACGGGCCCATCAACTACACGCACCCCGGCAGGCAGTCGGTCGCACCCCCGCCGCCGCCCCCGGCCGCACCGCCCGCCGAGCCCGGCCGGCCGCCCGTCCCGGTCGCCGGGGACGCCACCGGCTGGTCCATGGAGGAGCGGCTGTACAACCAGGTGTGGGGCATGTTCGAGGACCTGGCCCGCACCACGGCGGCGTACCGCAGCGCCGTCGACTTCGCCGAGTCCCGGCTCGACCAGGAGCTCGACCGCGCCCTGTCCGACCCGCGCAGCCGCATCGCGGGCTCCGGGGACGCCGCCCGCGCGGCGGCCCGCGCCAAGCACGATCAGCTGACCGAGCAGGCCCGCGAGGTCCTCGACCGCGATCTCGCCCAGCTCGCTGCCGAGTCCGACGTCGTCGAGCCGGCCCTGCCGGCCGCCTTCGCCCGGTGGGACAACCCCGTCTGGCACGGCTACCGCGTCCCGATGGAGGTCCCGATGGCCCTGCGCCTCGGTGATCTGCACCTTCCCGAGCGCCCGGAGCTGCGCATCCCCATGCTCATCCGGCTGCCGCTGGAGCGCGGTCTCTGGGTCGACAGCGGCCGTGCCTCGTCCGAGGCGGCGTCGCTGATGGACGAGGGGCGGATACGCCGGCTCGCCGTGGACACTGCGGTCGCGCACGCCGCCCGGCTGCTGGCGGTCTACCCGGCCGGCGAGTTCACGGTCCATGTCATCGACCCCGCCGGCTCCGCGGCGGGCGCGCTCGCCCCGCTCGTGCAGTCCGGGGTGCTGGACCAGCCGCCCGCCGCGGGCGCCCAGGGCGTCTCGTCCGTGCTCGCGAAGCTCACCCAGCGCGTCGACCTCGTGCAGATGGCGGTGCGCGGCGGCGCTGCCGATGCCCTGCCGCCCGACCTCGACACCGCCGAGCAACTGCTGATCGTCAACGACTTCCCGCACGGCTTCGACGACCGGGCCGTCACTCAGCTGCGCTATCTCGCCGACGAGGGCCCGGCGGTCGGCGTCCATCTGCTGATGGTGGCCGACCGCGAGGACGCCAGCGCGTACGGCCCGGTGCTCGACCCGCTCTGGCGCTCCCTGCTGCGGATCACCCCGGTTCCGGACGACCACCTCGCCGACCCCTGGGTGCAGCACATCTGGACCTACGAGCCGCCGCGCGTCCCGCCGGGCAGTCAGGTCCTCCAGCAGGTGCTGGCCCAGGTCGCCGAGGCGCGCCGGACCTGGCGCCGCTGAGCAGGGAAGGCGCCCTTCGGGACCGGCCGGCCCACCGCAGAGCCGCTGACCTGCTCATTTGACGCTTACATTACCCTTCCCTTTACCTTTCTTTGGTCTTTCCTGTAATCTTCTTTGCGCGGAGGGGAGTATTCCCACCTGCGGCGTTCCCGTCAGTACGGACGGACAGGACATGACCCGTCCCGGGGCGCCGGCCCGTGACTGCGGCAGCATGCCGCCCGGGTGGAAGAGACCTCCGGCAGCGACGACGCTGATCAAGTAGCCGTACGACGCCGGAGGCGCAGTGGACGTTTCATGGACCATGTGGGTGCTGACCATTCTCGGTCTGGTGGCCCTGATCGCGGTCGACTTCTTCATCGGGCGCAAGCCGCACGATGTGTCGGTCAAGGAAGCCGGAATCTGGACGGTGGTCTGGATCGTCCTCGCCGTCCTCTTCGGCCTCGGCCTCCTGGTGGCCGGCGAGAGCCAGGCGTCGGGAGAGTTCTTCGCGGGCTTCATCACCGAGAAGTCGCTCAGTGTCGACAACCTCTTCGTCTTCGTCCTGATCATGGCGAAGTTCGCGGTGCCGTCCCACCTCCAGCAGCGGGTGCTGCTCGTGGGTGTCCTGATCGCCCTGGTCCTGCGGGCGATCTTCATCGCGGCCGGCGCCGCGATCATCGCCAGCTTCTCGTGGGTCTTCTACATCTTCGGCGCGTTCCTGATCTACACCGCCTGGAAGCTCATCCAGGAGGCGCGCTCCGACGAGGAGGAGGACGAGTTCGAGGAGAACCGCCTCCTCAAGTCCATCGAGAAGAAGTTCGGCGTCGCCGACCGGTACCACGGCACGAAGCTCTTCATCCGCGTCAACGGCAAGCGCGTGCTGACCCCGCTGATGGTCGTCATGCTCGCCATCGGCACCACGGATGTGCTGTTCGCGCTGGACTCCATCCCAGCGATCTTCGGCCTGACCCAGGACCCGTACATCGTCTTCACGGCCAACGCCTTCGCGCTGATGGGCCTGCGCCAGCTGTACTTCCTGATCGGCGGACTCCTGAAGAAGCTGGTCCACCTGAGCTACGGCCTGTCGGTGATCCTCGGCTTCATCGGCGTCAAGCTGGTGCTGCACGCGCTGCACGAGTCGGGGGTCCATGTCCCCGAGATCTCCATCCCGTTCTCGCTGGCGGTCATCTGCGGTGTGCTGATCATCACCACGATCACCAGCCTCATCGCCTCCAGGAAGCAGGAGCAGCGTGAGGCGGCCGAGGCCGCCGAGCAGGCTGCGGCCGAGGCGGGCGGCACGGCCCAGAAGGACAGCATCGACGTCTGAGGGGCTTGAGCCGGCGCGCCGGACGCACCTCCGTGCGCGACGTCGGCACGTGCCGTACGCGGCAGAACGCCGGCCGGGTTGCCCAGCAACCCGGCCGGCGTTCACGTGGAGGCATGTCTGCGTCCCGCCCGCCGCGGCCGCACCGGACCGGACGGCGCGCTCAGGCGGCCGCTCCCTCCTCCGCCGGCTCCGCCACGGCCATCCGCGCCGGCAGGGTCTCCGGCAGCAGCGCGAAGCACCCGAGACTGAGCAGGGCGATCACGGTCAGATATGCGGCGACGCCCCACGGCGGACCGCTTCCGCCCGCCATCGCCGTGGCCACGATCGGTGTCAGCGCGCCGCCCAGGACTCCCGCCAGGTTGTAGCCGACGGCCGCGCCGGTGCACCGCACCCTCGGTTCGTACAGCTCCGGCAGATACGCAGCGACGACCGCGAACATGGTGATGAACGCCAGCAGGGCGCCCAGGAACCCGGCGAACATCAGCAGCGGCTCGGCGGTCTGCAGCAGCGCCACCATCGGGAACATCCACAGCGCGGTCGCGGTGCACCCGATGAGGCACAGCGGTCGCCGGCCGTAGCGGTCGCCGAGCATGGCCGCGAACGGCGTGGCGGCGCCCTTGATCGCCACGGCCGCCATGATGCACGTGAGCATCGCCGTCCGGCTGACGCCGAGCCGCTCGGTGCCGTACGCCAGGGACCAGGTGGACACGGCGTAGAAGACGGCGTATCCGACGGCCAGCGCCCCTGCGGTCAGCAGCACCAGGCGCCAGTGCCCGCGCAGCACCTCGGCCAGCGGCAGTCGGGCGGGCTCGGTGATCCGCCGGAACTGCGGGGTCTCCGCCAGCGAACTGCGCAGCAGCAGTCCGCCCGCCGCGAGCAGCCCCGCCGCCCAGAACGGCACCCGCCAGCCCCACTCCCGGAACTGTTCCTCGCTCAGCCCCGCGGACAGCGCCAGCATCACCCCGTTGGCCAGCAGGAATCCGACCGCCGGACCGATCTGCGGGAAGCTCGCCCACAGCCCGCGCCGCGCTGCGGGCGCGTGCTCGGCGGTCAGCAGCACGGCCCCGCCCCACTCGCCGCCGAGCCCGAGCCCCTGCAGAAAGCGCAGCACCAGGAGCAGTACGGGAGCGGTGACGCCGAGGGTCGCGTACGACGGCACACAGCCGACCAGGACCGTGGCCAGCCCGGTCAGCAGCAGCGAGGCGAACATGACCGGCCGTCGTCCGTACCGGTCGCCGACGTGGCCGAAGAGCACGGAACCGAGCGGACGCGCAACAAAGCCGACCGCGAACGTGCCGAAGGCGGCCAGCGTCCCCGCGAGCGGCGAGAACGTCGGAAAGAACAGCGGCCCGAGCACGAGCGCTGCGGCGGTGCCGTACACGAAGAAGTCGTAGAACTCCACGGCCGTCCCTGCGAGGGAGGCCGCGGCGAGCCGCGTCATGGAAACAGCGGGAGCGGATGCGGCGGGATCGGAAGCGTCGGGATCGGAAGCGTCGGGACGGGAAGTGCCGGGACCGGAAGCGTCTGGATCGGAAGCCGAGGAGGAGCCGGCGGAGGAACCAGAGGCCGAGCGAGCAGTCGGCGACGGAGCGTGACTTTTGCGCATGTCGCGCCAACTACCCGTGATCGCCCCTGGTTACGGGGGCGTACGGGGGCGCGACATGGATCCGCATCAGCGCCCGGCGGGCACTCACCAGCCGCGAGTGCGCCACTCCGGAAGGTGGGGCCGCTCGGCGCCCAGGGTCGTGTCGTTGCCGTGCCCCGGGTAGACCCAGGTCTCGTCGGCGAGCTCGTCGAAGAGCTTCGTCTCCACGTCGTGGATCAGGCTCGCGAATGCCTTGGGGTCCTTGTGGGTGTTGCCGACCCCGCCGGGGAAGAGGCAGTCACCGGTGAAGACGTGCGGGTGGCCGTGCGGGTCGTCGTAGACCAGGGCGATGGAGCCCGGGGTGTGTCCGATCAGGTGGCGGGCGGTGAGCTCGACCCGGCCGACCCGGATCGTGTCGCCGTCGTCGACCAGCACGTCGGTGGGCACCGGGATGCCCTCGGCGTCGTGACGGCCCGCGTACGTACGGGCCCCGGTGGCGTCCACCACCTCGGCCAGCGCCTGCCAGTGGTCCCCGTGCCGGTGCGTGGTGACGACGGACGTGATGCCGTCGTCACCGATCAACGTGAGCAGGGTCTCGGGCTCGTTGGCCGCGTCGATCAGCAGCTGCTCGCCGGTCGTCCGGCAGCGCAGCAGATAGGCGTTGTTGTCCATCGGTCCGACCGCGACCTTGGAGATCATCACGTCCTTGAGCTCGTGCACATCCGCAGGACCGCCGACCTTGACCGCTCCGCTGTATGTCATGGGGTCAGCGTACTCAGCCGACTACAGCGGCGGCAGCAGGGGAAGCGATCCGTCCGTGACTTCCAGGGCCGAGCCGTCGCGGCGGCCGGCCAGCCAGCCGAGCAGGTCGGGCGCCGGGCCCTTGACGGTGACCGGCCCGCCGTCGGCGCCGCCGCCCGTGCTCCACAACCGGCCGTCGTCGGCGACGACCGCGGTGGACGGTACGTCCCTGTGCCCGGCGAACCGCTCGGTGAGGAAGTCGATCTCGCGCGCCACGAAATCCGCCGGGAGGTCCTCCAGCTCGTAGCCGATGCCGAGGTCGACGTGGTGCAGCTCGACCTCGACGAGGCGCCGGAAGGGGATACGGGCCGCCGCGTCCTTCACCCCGTTGCGCAGCTCGACGGTGCGGGACCAGTCGGCGTCCGCGGCGCCTGCGGTCCGGAAGCGTTCGGCACTCTCGCGTACGTCCTCGAGCTGGACGGAGAGCGGTCTCGGCGCGTCCCGTTCGATGTCGGCGTCGCGTGCCTCGCCGCTCACGTACATGGGACGGCCTTCGAGAACGTTGACGAGCGCGTCCGCGTTACGGGCGAGATGGGCGAGGACGTAGCCGCGGCTCCAGCCGGTGAGCCGTGACGGCTCGGCGACCGCCGCGTTGTCCAGTTCGGCGGCTGCGCGCAGCAACCGGTCGGTCGCCTCACGCACGGCGGTCAGGTCGCGCACAGGATCGATCATGGGGAAGACGATAGCCCCGCCACACGTTCGGGTGAAGGTGGTGGAGCCTGCCCGGAAATCGAATGCGCGTGCTATAGGCTCGGTAGAGGCATCCTTGGTAGTCAGGCATTCATCCGTCCGGCCGTCATCGATCTGGCGGCGCCCCTAGCCTGGAGCAGTCCGGGACCGGGGGCGGTGCCCCCGCTTCTTCACGACCTCTCTCAAGACTCAAGAAAGGTGCGGACCCGGCGTGGCCGACCGTCTCATCGTCCGTGGCGCTCGCGAGCACAACCTCAAGAACGTCTCGCTCGACCTCCCGCGTGACTCACTCATCGTCTTCACCGGGCTCTCGGGGTCGGGCAAGTCGTCTCTCGCGTTCGACACGATCTTCGCCGAGGGACAGCGTCGGTACGTCGAGTCGCTGTCCTCGTACGCCCGTCAGTTCCTCGGGCAGATGGACAAGCCGGACGTCGACTTCATCGAGGGCCTCTCCCCGGCCGTCTCGATCGACCAGAAGTCCACCTCGCGCAACCCGCGCTCCACCGTCGGCACGATCACCGAGGTCTACGACTACCTCCGGCTGCTCTTCGCCCGGATCGGCAAGCCGCACTGCCCCGAGTGCGGCCGTCCCATCTCGCGCCAGTCGCCGCAGGCCATCGTGGACAAGGTGCTGGAGCTGCCCGAGGGCAGCCGCTTCCAGGTGCTCTCGCCGCTCGTGCGCGAGCGCAAGGGGGAGTTCGTCGACCTCTTCTCCGACCTCCAGACCAAGGGCTATGCGCGCGCCAGGGTCGACGGGCAGACCGTCCAGCTCACCGAGCCGCCCAAGCTGAAGAAGCAGGAGAAGCACACCATCGAGGTGGTCGTCGACCGCCTCACCGTCAAGGAGAGCGCCAAGCGCCGGCTCACCGACTCGGTCGAGACCGCGCTCGGTCTGTCGGGCGGCATGGTCGTGCTCGACTTCGTCGACCTCCCCGAGGACGACCCCGAGCGCGAGCGGATGTACTCGGAGCATCTGTACTGCCCGTACGACGACCTGTCGTTCGAAGAGCTGGAGCCCCGCTCCTTCTCCTTCAACTCGCCCTTCGGCGCCTGCCCGGACTGCACCGGCATCGGTACACGCATGGAGGTCGACCCCGACCTGCTCGTCCCCGACGAGGAGCGGTCGCTCGACGAGGGCGCGATCCACCCGTGGTCCCACGGCCACACCAGGGAGTACTTCGGGCGGCTGATCGGCGGGCTCGCCCAGGCGCTCGGCTTCAGCACGGACATGCCGTGGGCCGGCCTGCCCCAGCGTGCCAGGAAGGCCCTGCTGTACGGGCACAAGACCCAGGTCGAGGTCCGCTACCGGAACCGGTACGGGCGGGAGCGGGCGTACACCACCCCGGCCTTCGAGGGCGCGGTCGAGTTCGTCCGGCGGCGGCACAGCGAGGCCGAGAGCGACGCCAGCCGTGAGCGCTTCGAGGGCTACATGCGCGAGGTGCCCTGCCCCACCTGTCAGGGCACGCGACTCAAGCCGATCGTCCTCGCGGTCACGGTCATGGAGAAGTCCATCGCCGAGGTCTCCGCGATGTCGATCAGCGAGTGCGCCGAGTTCCTCGGCGAGCTCAGGCTCAATGCCCGGGACAAGAAGATCGCCGAGCGGGTGCTGAAGGAGGTCAACGAGCGGCTGCGCTTCCTGGTCGACGTCGGCCTCGACTACCTCTCGCTGAACCGCGCGGCGGGCACACTCTCCGGCGGCGAGGCGCAGCGCATCCGGCTCGCCACGCAGATCGGCTCCGGGCTGGTGGGCGTGCTGTACGTGCTGGACGAGCCGTCCATCGGACTCCACCAGCGCGACAACCACCGGCTCATCGAGACGCTCGTCCGGCTGCGGGACATGGGTAACACGCTGATCGTCGTGGAGCACGACGAGGACACCATCAAGACCGCCGACTGGGTCGTCGACATCGGCCCGGGCGCCGGTGAGCACGGCGGCAAGGTCGTCCACTCCGGACCGTTGAAGGCGCTCCTGGACAACGAGGAGTCGATGACCGGGCTGTATCTGTCGGGGAAGAAGTCCATCCCGACGCCGGACGTCCGGCGCCCCATGGACCCGACCCGCCGGCTGACGGTGCACGGCGCCCGGGAGAACAACCTCCGCGACATCGACGTGTCGTTCCCGCTCGGGGTCTTCACGGCCGTCACCGGAGTCTCCGGCTCCGGGAAGTCGACCCTGGTCAACGACATCCTGTACACCCATCTGGCGCGCGAGCTGAACGGGGCCAAGTCGGTGCCCGGGCGGCACACGCGCGTGGACGGCGACGATCTCGTCGACAAGGTCGTGCACGTGGACCAGTCGCCCATCGGCCGTACGCCCCGCTCCAACCCGGCGACGTACACCGGCGTCTTCGACCACGTCCGCAGGCTCTTCGCCGAGACGATGGAGGCGAAGGTGCGCGGCTATCTGCCCGGCCGCTTCTCCTTCAACGTCAAGGGCGGGCGGTGCGAGAACTGCTCGGGTGACGGCACCATCAAGATCGAGATGAACTTCCTGCCGGATGTGTACGTCCCGTGCGAGGTCTGCCACGGCGCGCGCTACAACCGGGAGACCCTGGAGGTCCACTACAAGGGCAAGTCGATCGCCGAGGTCCTGGACATGCCGATCGAGGAGGCCCTGCACTTCTTCGAGGCCGTCCCGACGATCGCCCGCCACCTGAAGACGCTGAACGAGGTGGGTCTCGGGTACGTCAGGCTCGGGCAGTCCGCACCGACGCTGTCGGGTGGTGAGGCGCAGCGCGTCAAGCTGGCGAGCGAGCTCCAGAAGCGGTCCACGGGCCGCACGGTCTACGTCCTCGACGAGCCGACCACCGGTCTGCACTTCGACGACATCTCGAAGCTGATCAAGGTGCTGTCCAACCTGGTCGACAAGGGCAACACGGTGATCGTCATCGAGCACAACCTGGACGTCGTCAAGACCGCGGACTGGGTCGTCGACATGGGCCCCGAGGGCGGCAGCGGCGGTGGCCTCGTCATCGCCGAGGGGACTCCGGAGGAGGTCGCGGGCGTCCCCGCGAGCCACACCGGCAAGTTCCTGCGCGACATCCTCAGCGCGGAGCGCATCAGCGACGCGGTGCCGCCGCAGTCACGCAAGACGGCGGCGAAGAAGGCCGCGGCCAGGAAGACGGTCTCGGCCAACTCCACCGCGGTGAGCAAGAAGACGGTGACGGCGAACGCGACCCCGGTGAAGAAGCAGGCCACCTCGCGCGCCCGCGCGCGCAAGGCCTGACTTTTGGCCCGTCGCCGGCCCCGCCCCTCACCCTGGGGCGGCAGGTCCGGCGACGGGCCGGCGGGGTCTGGGGGACGAGTCCTCGGGCCCCGTGGCTTTCAGGCGCGTCAGGAAGCGGGTCGGCTCGGGAGTTCCGGGGCTCGCCCCGAGGATCACCCCAGCTCCGACCCGTACGGGGGCTCCGCTCCCGTACGGGAGCACGTCACCGCCGCGGCGCGGGCCGCGAAGGTGAGGACCGCGGACCAGGCGGCGGCGTCGAAGGCACGCACGGCCCCGGGGGAGAGGGCGTCGCGTCGCCCCAGGACGTGCAGCAGAGCCGCGTTCACCGTGTCGCCCGCCCCTATCGTGTCGGCGACGGTCACCGCCGCCGCGGGGACGGAGGCTTCCACGCCGTCCCGGGTGAACACGGTGAGTCCTCGCTCACCGCGGGTGAGCACCACCGCGGCCGGGCCCTTCGCCAGCCACTCTTCAGGTGAGCCCCCCAGCCACTTCGCGTCGTCCTCGGAGAGCTTCAGCAGCGACACCGAGGGGAGCCAGCCGTCGAAGCGGGCACGGTACGCGTCCGGGTCCGCGATCAGCCCCGGGCGGATGTTCGGATCGAGCAGGGTGAAGACCCCGCGCGCCGCCTCGCGCAGCAGGAGCGCCTCGTACGCGCTCGCGCCCGGCTCCAGTACCAGTGAGCACGTCCCCAGCGCCAACGCCCGCACCGCTGGCGGGAGTTCGGGCGGCAGCTCGAAGAGCCGGTCCGCGCTCCCCGCGGCGTAGAAGCCGTACCCCGCAGAGCCGCCCGCCCCGATCGCCGCGACCGCGAGCGTCGTCGGCTCCGGCCCGCGCTGCACCAGCGACGTCCCGGCGCCCGCCGCACGCAGCCCGCCGAGCAACGCTTCCCCGAAGCCGTCCGTGGAGATGCGGGAGCAGAAGGTGACGGGCGTGCCCAGCCGCGCGAGCGCCACGGCCGTGTTGTACGGGCCACCGCCGAGCCGTGGCAGCAACGGGGGCAGCGGCTCACCGTCGACCGCCGCCCGCTGTGGGACCAGGTCGATCAGGGACTCACCGGCGATGACGATCACGGCTGAAAACGTAACCCATGGTTCCGGTCGGACGACAGTGCGCCCAGGGCTCCCGGCCCGCCGGGACCGAGCCGGGCTCGAGCCGGGTTCGACCCTGCACGGCCCGGCCTTCCGGGGCCCGCCCCGGGCACCCCGCCCCGGCCGCAGGTGCCGCGATCTGCGCCGGTATCGTCGGGTCTGTCGCCGACGCCGATGCCGACGCACCCGCCCCGACCAGTGGAGACTTCATGCCCGGCCAGCCCGCAGCCCGCCGTACCGTGCTGAAAGGCGCTGCCCTCGCCGGGGCCGCCGGGCTGGGGGTAGCCGCCTGCTCCACCGAGTCCAAGCTCGGCCATGCCCAGGTCCCGACCCCGACCGCACCCGTCGATCTCGGCGCCGCGGACGCGGTCCCGGTCGGCGGCGCCAAGCTCTACCGCGAGCAGCGGGTCGTCGTGCACTGCCCGGCCAAGGGCGAGTACAAGGCGTTCAGCGCCCAGTGCACCCACGCCGGCTGCCTCCTGGACAAGGTGGAGGGCACCGAGGGCAACTGCCCCTGCCACGGCAGCCGCTTCGACGTCACCACCGGCGAGGCCCTCCGGGGTCCGGCGACCGTACCGCTGCCGGAGGTCCCGGTCACCGTGCGGGACGGAAAGCTCGTCGCGGGCCCGGACGCGTAACCACCCGTAAACGACCACCGGCGCGAAGGGCGCCCTGCCTGCTCCCGCACCGCCTTCCCCGGCGGGTCACGGCCTCCCACGGCGGGCCCCGGTTGTCGTTGGCCGCCAGTAGGGTGGGCGGCATGGCAGACCCCTCCAGCTACCGTCCCCAGCCGGGGCAGATCCCCGACTCGCCAGGGGTCTACAAGTTCCGTGACGAGCACCGCCGGGTGATCTACGTCGGCAAGGCGAAGAGCCTGCGCCAGCGTCTCGCCAACTACTTCCAGGACCTGGCGGGTCTGCACCCGCGCACGCGCACGATGGTCACGACCGCGGCCTCCGTGGAGTGGACGGTCGTCTCCACCGAGGTGGAGGCGCTGCAGCTGGAGTACTCCTGGATCAAGGAGTTCGACCCCCGCTTCAACGTCAAGTACCGGGACGACAAGAGCTATCCCTATCTCGCGGTGACGATGAACGAGGAGTTCCCGCGCGTCCAGGTCATGCGCGGGGCCAAGCGGAAGGGCGTTCGCTACTTCGGTCCGTACGGGCACGCGTGGGCGATCCGCGAGACCGTCGACCTGATGCTCCGGGTGTTTCCCGTGCGGACCTGCTCCGCAGGGGTGTTCAAGAACGCCACCCGGACCGGCCGCCCCTGCCTGCTCGGGTACATCGGCAAGTGCTCGGCGCCCTGTGTGGAACGGGTCACCCCGGAGGAGCACCGCGAACTGGCCGAGCAGTTCTGCGACTTCATGGCCGGTCGTACCGGCACGTACATCCGCCGCCTCGAGAAGGACATGATGGCGGCGGCCGAGGAGATGGAGTACGAGCGGGCGGCCCGGCTCCGCGACGACATAGAGGCCCTGAAGCGGGCCATGGAGAAGAACGCCGTCGTGCTGGCCGATGCCACCGACGCCGACCTGATCGCGGTCGCCGAGGACGAGCTGGAGGCCGCCGTCCAGATCTTCCACGTCCGCGGCGGGCGCGTGCGCGGCCAGCGCGGCTGGGTCACCGACAAGGTCGAGGCGGTCGACACCGCGGGACTGGTCGAGCACGCACTGCAGCAGCTCTACGGGGAGGAGAGCGGCGACGCCGTCCCCAAGGAGGTCCTCGTCCCGGCCCTCCCCGAGGATGTCGACGCGGTCACCCAGTGGCTGAGCGGTCGGCGCGGGGCGAACGTCTCGCTGCGCATCCCGCAGCGCGGCGACAAGAAGGACCTGATGGCGACGGTCGAGCGCAACGCGCAGCAGGCCCTCGTCCTGCACAAGACGAGGCGCGCCAGCGATCTGACCACCCGCTCCCGCGCCCTGGAGGAGATCGCGGAGGCGCTGGACCTGGACTCGGCGCCGCTGCGGATCGAGTGCTTCGACATCTCGCACCTGCAGGGCGAGGACGTCGTCGCGTCCATGGTCGTCTTCGAGGACGGGCTGCCCCGCAAGAGCGAGTACCGGCGCTTCCAGATCAAGGGCTTCGAGGGCCAGGACGACGTCCGCTCGATGCACGAGGTGATCAGCAGGCGCTTCAAGCGCTATCTGGCCGAGAAGGAGAAGACGGGGGAATGGGGTCTCCCCGCCGAAGGCAGGGGACGGTCGGCCGAGGGCGGCGAGGTGGCGGCGGACGAGGGCAACGGCAAGCCGAAGCGGTTCGCCTACCCTCCCCAGCTCGTGCTCGTCGACGGCGGCCGGCCGCAGGTCGCGGCGGCCCAGCGGGCCCTGGACGAGCTGGGCATCGACGATGTCGCCGTGTGCGGCATCGCGAAGCGGATGGAGGAGGTCTGGCTGCCGGACGAGGGCGACCCGGTCGTGCTCCCGCGCTCCAGCGAGGGGCTCTACCTCATCCAGCGCGTCCGTGACACGGCTCACGACTTCGCGATCCGCTACCAGCGCTCCAAGCGCACCAAGCGGCTGCGCAGCAGCCCGCTGGACGCCGTGCCCGGCCTCGGCGAGACCCGCAAGCAGGCTCTGATCAAGCACTTCGGCTCGGTGAGGCGGCTGCGGCAGGCGACAATCGAGCAGATCTGCGAGGTGCCGGGCATGGGCAGGAAGACGGCCGAGTCCCTCGTCGTGGCCCTCTCCCAGGCGGCCCCGGCCGCGCCCGCCGTGAACACGGCGACAGGAGAGATCATTGAAGAGGAAGCGGACGACGGGGTTCCGGCAGCACGCACGACCGAGGACGGGGGAAGCACGGAATGACCGCTCAGGACAGAACCGGGCAGCAGGACGGTGCTGAGCAGCAGGACGGCACCGGATCGCCAGGCGGTGCTGAGCAGCACAAGCGCGCCGACCAGCAGGGAATCGCCGGTCGGCACGGCCGCGCAGACCGAGAAGAACACGGAGCAGGAGACGTGAGTACGGCAACGACCGAGGCCGGGCAGGCCGCCGAGGCGGCCATCCCCGAGCTGGTCATCATCTCCGGTATGTCGGGCGCGGGCCGCAGCACTGCGGCCAAGTGCCTGGAGGACCTCGGCTGGTTCGTCGTCGACAACCTGCCACCCGCTCTGATCCCCACGATGGTGGAGCTCGGCGCACGGTCCCAGGGCAACGTGGCCCGTATCGCCGTCGTCGTGGACGTCCGCGGCCGGCGGTTCTTCGACAACCTCCGCGAGTCGCTCGCGGACCTCGACGCCAAGCAGGTCACCCGTAGGATCGTCTTCCTGGAGTCGTCCGACGAGGCCCTCGTGCGCCGTTTCGAGTCCGTGCGCCGCCCGCACCCGCTGCAGGGCGACGGCCGGATCGTCGACGGCATCGCCGCCGAGCGGGATCTCCTGCGGGAGCTGCGCGGCGACGCCGATCTCGTGATCGACACCTCCAGCCTCAACGTCCACGAACTGCGCGCGAAGATGGACGCCCAGTTCGCCGGCGACGAGGAGCCGGAGCTGCGGGCCACGGTCATGTCGTTCGGCTACAAGTACGGCCTGCCGGTCGACGCCGACCTCGTGGTGGACTGCCGCTTCCTGCCGAACCCGCACTGGGTCCCGGAGCTGCGCCCCTTCACCGGCCTCAACGAGGAGGTGTCGGCCTACGTCTTCGACCAGCCGGGCGCCAAGGAGTTCCTCAACCAGTACACCGAGCTGCTGCAGCTGATCGCCGCGGGCTACCGGCGCGAGGGCAAGCGGTACGTGACGATCGCCGTCGGCTGCACCGGCGGCAAGCACCGCTCGGTCGCCATGTCCGAGAAGCTCGCCGCCCGCCTCGGCTCCGAGGGGATCGAGACCGTCGTCGTCCACCGGGACATGGGGCGCGAGTGACCGGACGTACTCTCCGTCTGCGCCGGCTGCGGGGCAGCGATGCGCTCCGCGCAGGCCGCAGACGCGGCGCACAGCCCAAGGTCGTCGCCCTCGGCGGCGGGATGGGGCTGTCCGCGTCGCTCGCGGCACTGCGGCGGATCACCGGCGACCTCACCGCGGTCGTCACCGTCGCCGACGACGGCGGCTCCAGCGGCCGGCTTCGTGAGGAGCTCGGCGTGCTGCCTCCCGGCGACCTCCGCAAGGCGCTCGCGGCGCTGTGCGGCGACGACGACTGGGGGCAGACCTGGTCGAGGGTCATCCAGCACCGCTTCCAGTCGCACGGCGAGCTGCACGAGCACGCGGTCGGCAATCTGCTGATCGTGGCCCTGTGGGAGCAGCTCGGCGACCATGTGCAGGCCCTGGACCTGGTCGGCAGGCTGCTCGGCGCGCACGGCAGGGTGCTGCCCATGTCGGCCGTCCCGCTGGAGCTGCAGGCGCTGGTCAAGGGCCATGATCCGGCACAGCCCGACGAGGTGGGGACGGTCCGGGGGCAGGCGACCGTGGCGCTCACGCCCGGCGAGGTGCAGTCCGTGCACCTCGTGCCGAACGACCCGCCGGCGGTCCCGGAGGCCGTCGCGGCCGTCCTCGACGCCGACTGGGTCGTGCTCGGTCCCGGCTCCTGGTTCTCGTCGGTGATCCCGCATCTTCTGGTCCCCGAGCTGCTGGACGCGTTGGTCGAGACGAAGGCCCGCCGCGTGCTGTCCCTCAACCTGGCGCCGCAGCCCGGAGAAACGGAAGGCTTCTCCCCGCAGCGTCATTTGGAGGTTTTGGGACGACACGCCCCTAAACTCGCCCTGGACGTGGTGCTGGCCGACGAGGCCGCCGTGCCCGACCGCGAGTCCCTCGCCGTCGCCGCCGAGCGGTTCGGTGCCGCGGTCGAGCTGGCGCCGGTGGCCCGGCCCGACGGAGCTCCGAAGCACGATCCGGAGCTCCTGGCCGCCGCGTACGACCGTATTTTTCGGATGCATGGAAGGATCGGCCCATGGCGATGACGGCAGCGGTGAAGGACGAAATCTCCCGGCTCCCCGTCACCCGGACCTGCTGCAGAAAGGCGGAGGTCTCGGCGATCCTTCGGTTCGCGGGCGGGCTGCACCTGGTCAGCGGCCGCATCGTGATCGAGGCGGAGCTGGACACGGGGATCGCGGCGCGCAGGCTCCGCAAGGACATCCTGGAGATCTTCGGGCACTCCTCGGACCTCGTGGTGATGGCTCCCGGCGGACTGCGGCGCGGCTCGCGCTACGTCGTACGGGTCGTGGCGGGCGGTGACCAGCTGGCCCGGCAGACCGGGCTCGTCGACGGCCGGGGCCGCCCCATCCGCGGACTGCCCCCGCAGGTCGTCTCGGGCGCCACGTGCGACGCCGAGGCGGCCTGGCGCGGGGCCTTCCTGGCGCACGGCTCGCTCACCGAGCCCGGCCGCTCCTCCTCGCTGGAGGTGACCTGCCCCGGCCCGGAGGCCGCGCTGGCGCTGGTCGGGGCCGCTCGCCGGCTCTCCATCGCCGCGAAGGCCCGTGAGGTGCGCGGGGTCGACCGGGTCGTGGTCCGTGACGGGGACGCCATCGGCGCGCTGCTCACCAGGCTCGGCGCCCACGAGTCGGTGCTGGCCTGGGAGGAGCGGCGGATGCGCCGCGAGGTCCGCGCCACCGCCAACCGCCTCGCCAACTTCGACGACGCCAACCTCCGCCGCTCGGCCCGCGCCGCGGTGGCCGCCGGTGCCCGGGTGCAGCGCGCTCTGGAGATCCTCGGCGAGGAGGTGCCCGAGCACCTCGCCGCCGCGGGCCGGCTGCGCATGGAGCACAAGCAGGCGTCGCTGGAGGAGCTGGGCGCCCTCGCGGATCCGCCGCTGACGAAGGACGCGGTCGCGGGCCGCATCCGCCGCCTCCTGGCGATGGCCGACAAGCGAGCCCAGGACCTCGGCATCCCGGGCACGGAGTCCAACCTCACCGAGGAGATGGCCGACGGGCTCGTCGGATGACGGCCGGCCCGCGTCCGTGACGGCCGGGCCACCCGAGTCCCTCCGCGACAGCGGTCACCGTTGTCCCTCCGAAGAGTGAATTTTGCCGCTGCCGGCGCCCATTGGGGCGTCGGCAGCGGCGTGTCGCCGGCCCCCCGGGCATCTTGACATGATCATGAACAGTCATGAGCCTGGCATCTGTTTTCTTTCGCGACAGACGAAAGCAAGGGGGGCCAATGAGACGAAGAGCGAGATCGATCCTCGCCGCGACCTCACTCCTGATCGCCGGCCTGGCGGCTGCACCGCTCGCCCAGGCCGACCAGGGCGGAGAGGACGAAGGACTCTCCGTATGGCATGCGGAAGTCACCAAGGCGCAAGTGCCGCTGCTCCTCGCGGCCGGTGCCGACGGACATGAACTGACCGAGCAGGTGCCCGACAAGGGCACCGCCACCATCGAGATGTACCTCACCGACGACCAGGCCGGTCAGCTCCGCGGCCAGGGCGTGGACATCAGCGAGCACACGGTCTCCGCCACGGCGCAGAAGCGCGTCGCGGCCGCCGGGGACGGCGTCTTCCGCCCCTACGGCGGCAAAGGCGGCCTCAAGGAGGAGATTCTCGCCGCCGCCGCGGCCAACCCCTCCATCACCAAGGTCGTCAGCATCGGCAAGAGCCTCAAGGGCCAGGACATCCTCGCCCTCAAGCTCACCAAGGGCGCCAAGAAGTACCACGACGGGGCCAAGCCGGCCACCCTCTACCTCTCCAACCAGCACGCCCGCGAGTGGATCACCCCCGAGATGACCCGCCGGCTGCTCCACCACTACCTGGCCAACTACGGCAAGGATCCGCGCATCACCGGCATCGTGGACTCCAGCGAGCTGTGGTTCGTGCTCTCCGCCAACCCCGACGGCTACGACTACACGCACGCGCCCGACGGCGACCGCCAGTGGCGCAAGAACCTCCGCGACAACAACCGCGACGGAAAGATCGCCCCCGGCGACGGCGTCGACCTCAACCGCAACTTCTCCTACAAGTGGGGCTACGACAACGAGGGTTCGTCCCCCGACCCCGCCGACGAGACCTACAGGGGCACGGTCCCCGCCTCCGAGCCCGAGACCAGGGCCATCGACGCCTTCCAGAAGCGGATCGGCTTCGAGTACGGCATCAACTACCACTCCGCCGCCCAGCTGCTGCTCTACGGAGTGGGCTGGCAGGTCGGCACACCGACCCCCGACGACGTCCTCTACGAGTCCCTCGCCGGTACGCCGCAGAATTCCGCCGTGCCCGGCTACCGCCCGCAGCTCTCCTCGGAGCTCTACACCACCAACGGCGAGGCCGACGGCCACGCGGCCAACGTCAACGGGATGATGATGTTCACCCCCGAGATGTCGACCTGCGCGACCGCGTCCAGGATCGACCCGAACGACCCCTGGGAGCCGGCCGACTGCGCCTCCGTCTTCACCTTCCCCGACGACGAGAAGCTGATCCAGCAGGAGTTCGCCAAGAACATCCCGTTCGCGCTCGCCGTCGCCGAGACCGCCGCCCACCCCGACCAGCCCTCGTCCCCGGTCGGCATCGAGGCCCCGGACTTCACCCCGGACGCCTTCTCGGTCTCGTACGCCCGAGGGGACCAGGAAGTCTCCGTCACCGCCCGCAAGTCGCTGCGCGACAAGGAGCTCAACTACCGCGTCAACGGCGGCCGTACGCACGACGAGGACCTGAAGCCGTGGAAGGGCGGCGACATCTACGGCGGCGAGGACAACATCCGCTTCGACCAGTACCGCGCCGAGGTCGAGGACACCGGGCCGGGCGACAAGGTCGAGGTCTGGTTCACCGGCCGCACGCGCGACGGCAAGCGGGTCTCCAGCACCCCGTTCACGTACACCGTCACCGAACGGCCGCGCGGCGCCGACACCCTCGTCCTCGCGGAGGAGGGCGCCCCGGCCGCGCACCTCGCCACGTACACCCGGGCGCTCGCCGACAACGGCCGCAAGGCCGCCGTCTGGGACGTCGCCACCCAGGGCACCCCGCACGCACTCGGCGTGCTGTCCCACTTCAGGACCGTCGTCTGGTACACCGGCTCCGGCAGGCCGTCCGGCCCGGTGATGTTCGCCGTCCGCGACTACGTCAACGAGGGCGGCAAGCTGATCAACGCCGGTGAGGAGAACGGCGGCAGCGTCAACATCGGCCGCGCCGAGTCGAACGACTTCGCCCAGTACTACCTCGGTGCGTACCACCGCGCCGGTCTGAAGAGCCCGCCCGGATTCGCCGGGACGGGACCCTTCGCCGGTACGAAGGCGGTCCTCGGCGACGCCGCGGACAACCCGTTGAACGCGGCGGGCGCTTACACCGTCACCTCCGACACCCTGAAGCCCGACCGGTTCCCGCAGTTCCGCAGCAGCTCCGCCGGTGACTACCCGGGCGTGCGGTCCCCCTTCGAGCCGTACGAAGGCACAGGCTTCGCCGCGGCCAGGCACAGCGACGACGCGTGGATGCGGCTCAGCCGGACCGTCGACCTGACCGGAACGGCGGCCTCGGCCGAGCCCAGCCTCCAGTTCCAGCTCAGCTACGACACGGAGGAGCACTACGACAACGTGGTCGTCGAGGCCCACACCGTCGGCCAGGACGACTGGACGACCCTGCCCGACGCCAACGGCGGCACCACCACCGAGACCCCCGCGGAATGCGACGCGGGCTTCTACATCGGCGGCCACCCCTTCCTGGCCCGCTACCTCACCATCGGAACCGACAGTTGCGCGCCGACCGGCACCACCGGCGCCTGGAACCGCTTCACCGGCAGCTCCAACGGCTGGCAGCCGGTCTCCGTCGACCTCAGCGCCTACGCGGGCAGGCAGGTCGAGCTGTCCATCTCCTACATCACCGACCCGGGCACCAGCGGCCTCGGTGTCTTCGCCGACGACACGCGCCTCGTCGTCGGCGGTACCCCGCAGGGCGCCGAGGGCTTCGAGACCTCCCTCGGACCGTGGAGCGTGACCGGACCGCCGGCGGGCAGCCCGGGCAACGGCTCCGACTGGGCGCGCTCACCCGCCCTCTTCCACTCCTACGCGTCCGTCACGACGCAGGACACCGTGCTCCTCGGCTTCGGCCTGGAGCATGTGAGGACCGCGGCCGAGCGCAAGCAGATCATCGGTAAGGCGCTCAGCGCGCTCCGGCGCTGACGCTGTGTAGTCGCACGGCACCGATGGCCCGTACTTGTCGGTAGGTACGGGTCATCGGTGGGCACCGTGAATACGGGCGCGCTCGATGTCACTCCGGCTGCCCGAGGGAGGTAGGGTCATAAGCGGTCGGGGACATCCCATACAGCTCGCCGGCGTCAAAAACCGGCGTACCAACGAGGAGATCGGTTCGTGACGATCCGCGTAGGCATCAACGGCTTTGGCCGCATCGGTCGTAACTACTTCCGCGCGCTGCTGGAGCAGGGTGCTGACATCGAGATCGTGGCTGTCAACGACCTGGGTGACACCGCGACCACTGCTCACCTTCTGAAGTACGACACCATCCTCGGCCGCCTCAAGGCGGACGTCAGCCACACCGCCGACACCATCACGGTCGACGGCCACACCATCAAGGTGCTCTCCGAGCGCAACCCGGCCGACATCCCCTGGGGTGAGCTGGGCGTCGACATCGTCATCGAGTCGACCGGCATCTTCACGAAGAAGGCCGACGCCGAGAAGCACATCGCCGGTGGCGCGAAGAAGGTCCTCATCTCGGCTCCGGCCAGCGACGAGGACATCACCATCGTCATGGGTGTGAACCACGACAAGTACGACACGGCCAAGCATCACGTCATCTCCAACGCCTCCTGCACCACCAACTGTGTGGCGCCGATGGCCAAGGTCCTCGACGAGAGCTTCGGCATCGTCAAGGGCATGATGACCACGGTCCACGCGTACACGAACGACCAGCGCATCCTGGACTTCCCGCACAAGGACCTGCGCCGCGCCCGTGCCGCCGCGGAGAACATCATCCCGACCTCCACCGGTGCCGCCAAGGCCACCGCGCTGGTCCTCCCGCAGCTCAAGGGCAAGCTGGACGGCATCGCCATGCGCGTCCCGGTTCCGACCGGGTCCGTCACCGACCTGGTCCTGGAGCTCGACCGCGAGGTCACCAAGGACGAGATCAACTCCGCTTTCCAGAAGGCCGCCGAAGGCCAGCTGAAGGGCATCCTGGATTACACCGAGGACCCGATCGTCTCCTCGGACATCGTCAACTGGCCGGCTTCCTGCACCTTCGACTCGAAGCTGACCATGGTTCAGGGCAAGCAGGTCAAGGTCGTCGGCTGGTACGACAACGAGTGGGGCTACTCCAACCGCCTCGTCGACCTGACGGTCTTCGTCGGCAACCAGCTCTGATCACGGGCCGGTAGGCACCTCGATGTGAGCACAGGGCTCGGGCAGCGCAACGATGCGCTGTACGAGCCCTGTCGCTTGTCCTCGACCCCTCTAGGAGTCATCACACATGAAGACGATCGACGAACTTCTCGCCGAAGGCGTCACCGGCAAGCGGGTGTTCGTCCGCGCCGACCTCAACGTGCCGCTCGACGGCACCGCCATCGCCGACGACGGCCGTATCCGCGCCGTACTGCCCACCGTGAAGGCGCTCGCCGACGCGGGCGCCCGGGTCGTCGTCGCCTCGCACCTGGGCCGCCCGAAGGGCGCCCCGGACCCGGCCTTCTCCCTCGCCCCGGCCGCCACGCGCCTCGGTGAACTGCTCGGCGCCGACGTGGCGTTCGCGACCGACACGGTCGGCGAGTCCGCCCGCAGTACCGTCGACGGCCTCGCCGACGGCCGGGTCGCCGTCATCGAGAACCTCCGCTTCAATGCCGGCGAGACGTCCACGGACGACGCCGAGCGGGGCGCCTTCGCCGAGCAGCTCGCCTCCCTCGCCGACGTGTACGTCGGCGACGGCTTCGGGGCCGTCCACCGCAAGCACGCCTCGGTGTACGACCTCCCGGCCCGGCTGCCGCACGCCGCCGGCTACCTCATCGCCACCGAGGTCGGCGTCCTGAAGAAGCTCACCGAGGACGTCAAGCGGCCGTACGTGGTCGTCCTCGGTGGCGCCAAGGTCTCCGACAAGCTCGCCGTCATCGACGAGCTCCTCGGCAAGGCCGACCGTCTGCTCATCGGCGGCGGCATGGCGTACACCTTCCTCAAGGCCAAGGGCTACGAGGTCGGCATCTCCCTCCTCCAGGAGGACCAGGTCCCGACCGTGACCGAGTACATGGAGCGCGCCGAGAAGCACGGCGTCGAGCTGGTGCTGCCGGTCGACACCCTGGCCTCGTCGGACTTCCCCGACCTGAAGACCAAGGCCCCGGCCGAGTTCATCACGGTCGACGCCGACAAGATCCCCTCCGACAAGGAGGGTCTGGACATCGGCCCGCGCACCCGCGAGCTGTACGCGTCCAAGATCGCCGACGCCGAGACCGTCTTCTGGAACGGCCCGCTGGGCGTCTTCGAGCACCCCGACTACGCGGGCGGCACCCGCGAGATGGCCCAGGCGCTCGTGGACAGCAACGCCTTCACCGTCGTCGGCGGTGGCGACTCGGCCGCCGCCGTCCGCACGCTCGGCTTCGACGAGAACGCATTCGGCCACATTTCGACCGGTGGCGGCGCCAGCCTCGAGTACCTCGAGGGCAAGACGCTGCCGGGCCTTGCCGCACTGGAGGACTGACCTACCGATGACCACCCGCACCCCGCTGATGGCGGGCAACTGGAAGATGAACCTCAACCACCTCGAGGCCATCGCCCACGTCCAGAAGCTCGCCTTCGCCCTCGCCGACAAGGACTACGACGCCGTCGAGGTCGCCGTCCTGCCCCCCTTCACCGATCTGCGCTCCGTGCAGACCCTGGTGGACGGCGACAAGCTCAAGATCAAGTACGGCGCCCAGGACCTCTCGGCGCACGACTCCGGCGCGTACACCGGTGAGATCTCGGGCCCGATGCTCGCCAAGCTGAAGTGCACCTACGTCGCCGTCGGTCACTCCGAGCGACGCCAGTACCACGGCGAGTCGGACGAACTCTGCAACGCCAAGGTGAAGGCCGCGTTCAAGCACGGTCTGACCCCGATCCTCTGCGTCGGCGAGGGCCTGGACGTCCGCAAGGCCGGCCAGCAGGTCCAGTACACGCTGAACCAGGTCGACGGCGGCCTGAAGGACGTCCCGGCCGACCAGGCCGAGTCCATCGTCATCGCGTACGAGCCCGTCTGGGCCATCGGCACCGGTGAGGTGGCCACCCCCGAGGACGCCCAGGAGGTCTGCGGGGCGATCCGCGGTCGGCTGGCCGAGCTGTACAGTCAGGAGCTGGCCGACAAGGTCCGGATCCAGTACGGCGGCTCCGTGAAGGCCGGGAACATCGCTGCGATCATGGCGCAGCCCGATGTGGACGGTGCCCTGGTCGGCGGTGCCTCGCTGAGCACGGACGAATTCGTCAAGATCGTCCGGTTCCGTGACCAGTGAGTAGGCCGTAGCGCCGATCCGTCGTACCCTTGCGGGGGCCGGGGCTTTCGGGCCCGGCCCCCGTCTCCTTGATCAGTTGTTCCGTTGTTGTCCAGTCCTGTCCCGTCCGAGGAAGTTGGTCCAGCCGTGGTTATGGGGTTCTCGATCACCCTGATCGTCTTCAGCCTGCTGCTGATGCTGCTGGTGCTGATGCACAAGGGGAAGGGCGGCGGCCTCTCCGACATGTTCGGTGGCGGAATGCAGTCGTCCGTCGGCGGTTCCTCGGTCGCCGAGCGCAACCTCGACCGCATCACCATCGTCGTCGCTCTGATGTGGTTCGCGTGCATTGTCGTACTTGGTCTGCTGCTGAAGATGGGCAGCTGACGCACTTCGGGCGTCCCGGGGGTGGGGGTGTAACTCCAATCACTGGACGCGCGTTGGGCCTTACGTAGACTGGGGCATCTTCGAGCACCATCACGCAGGGAGTTACAACCGTGGCAAGTGGCAACGCGATCCGGGGAAGCCGGGTCGGAGCGGGGCCGATGGGGGAGGCCGAGCGGGGCGAGTCCGCACCGCGTCTCCGCATCTCCTTCTGGTGCTCGAACGGGCACGAGACACAGCCCAGCTTCGCCAGTGACGCACAGGTTCCGGAGAGCTGGGACTGCCCGCGCTGCGGGTTCCCGGCCGGTCAGGACCGGGACAACCCCCCGGACCCGCCGCGCACCGAGCCGTACAAGACGCATCTGGCGTATGTGCGGGAGCGGCGCAGCGACGCGGACGGCGAGGCGATCCTCGCCGAGGCGCTGGCCAAGCTCCGGGGCGAGATCTGAGCACTCGAGGCTCGGCCGACCTCCAGCCGCTGACAACGGGCCCGGCCCGCTGAGGAATCCTGGATTCCTGAGCGGGCCGGGCCCGGACGCGTTTCAGCGGTGCCGTGTGCGTACGGCGTGAGCGTCGCCGATGTGTGCGGTCAAAGCGAGCGAGGCGGTGGCCCGCTCGTAGGTCAGCTGGGCCACCCGCGCGAAGAGGCAGTCGAGAATCAGCAGCACCGAGTGCCGGGTGCCGAAGCCGCCGCGCCGGAAGCTGGTCTCCGCCGAGGTCGAGGTGAGATGGACCGATGCCGCGGTGGCGATGGGCGAGCGAGGGTCGCCGGTGACGGCCACGGTCGTGGCGCCCCGCTCGGCAGCGAGCTGCAGAGGGCTCAGGACCTCGCGGGTTGCGCCGGAGTGCGACAGGGCCACGACGGTGTCGGCGGGCGTCAGAAGAGCGGCTGAGGTCTCCGCCGCATGCACCTCGGTCCAGCCCCGGGCGGCGCAGCCGATGCCGAAGAGCCGGGCCTCCGTCTCCCGCGCCACGATGCCGGACGCGCCCACTCCGTACACATCGATGCGACGGGCGCGGGCGACGGCCAGCGCGGCGCGTTCCAGCGCGTCCCGGTCGAGGCTCTCCACGGTCTGCCGCAGGGCCTGCTGATCGGCCTGGGCGACGACCGCGACGACATGGTCCAGCGGGTCGTCCGGGCCGATTCCGGGGCCGAGAGGACGTTCGTCGACGGCCTGGCCCCCCTGCTCCTTGGCCAGTTCGAGCAGGAGGTGCTGGTACGAGTCGAGGCCGAGCGCCCGGCAGAAACGGGTCACGGAGGCCTGGGACGTGCCGGTCCGGCGGCCGAGTTCGGCGGCGGAGGCGAGGGTCACGCCCTGCGGGTCGGCCAGGACGTGCTCGCCGATCTTGCGCAGCGAGCCCGTCATCCGTGGCAGCGCGGAACGGATCAGTGCGGTGATCACGGCTGCTCCTCTCCGTCGTCCGGCGCTCGGGGGATTGTTTCCGGTGAATCTATCAACCACGATGCGGACCCATGAGCGATTCCATCAGCCGCCTGGTCATCGGCATCGACGCGGGCGGTACCCGAGTCCGCGCGCGACTGGCCGACGCGCGGGGCGGCACCGTCATCGGCGAGGGCACGGGCGGGCCGGGCAACGCGATGAGCGTCGGGCGCGACGCCCTCACCCGCCATCTCACCGCCGCCCTCACCGGGGCCGTTCCGTCCGGGCTCGGCGGCTCGGTCGCCGCGGTCGTGGGCGGATTCGCCGGCGGGTCGACCGGCGGCGGTCCCGGCAAGGGACGCGACCTCGCTCTGAGCTGCCTCGCCGACGCACTCGGGGCAGTGGGTGCTGCTCCCGCGGCCCTGGAGGTGGTCGGGGACGCGGACGTCGCCTTCGCATCGGGGCCGGGGGCGCCTGCCGACGGGATCGTCGTCATCGCCGGCACCGGCGCGACCGGGGCGCGGATGGCGGGCCGCCGGACGGTGCGCACGGCCGACGGGGACGGCTGGCTGCTGGGCGACGCCGGGAGCGGTTTCTGGCTGGGCCGCGAGGCGCTGACCGCGGTGCTGAGGGCGCTCGACGGGCGTGGCCCGCGGACCGGGCTGGTGGAGCCGCTGCTCGCACACTGCCTGGGGTACGAGGAAGGCCTGCCGGAGTCCTGGGAGGGGCGCAGGACGCTCCGGGAACGCATCATCGGATACGCCTTCGAGGGGCACCCGGTGCAGCTCGCGGCGCTGAGCCCCTTCGTGGTGGCGGCGGCGGGGGCCGGCGACGAGGTGGCCCGGGCGCTGCTCGACCGCGCCGCGGACGAACTGGCTGCCACGGTGGGCGCGTTGGCTCCTCGTCCCGGAGAGCCGCTGGTCACGACCGGTGGCCTGCTCGGACCGCAAGGGCCGCTGCTGGAGCGGCTGGCCGTGCGTACGGCGGAGTTGGGGCTGAGGCCCGAGCCCGTGGCGGACGGCGCTGCCGGAGCGGTGGCGCTCGCGCGGCTCTTGACGTGAGTCCACACTGCTGATTCATTGAACCGGGTGGCGCGCGAGAAAGTGAATCGTTGAGTCATCGAGTCGGCGATTCGTTGACGCACGCAGTGAACCGGCCCATGCAACGAACCAGCCCATGCAACGAACCGGCCGTCGCCGGTGACCTCAGGGAGTCCTGTCATGCCGCAGTCGCAGCACGGTCCGCGCGCACAGCTCGGCGCCGACCTCTTCGTCGAGCAGGGACGCGCGGCCTTCGAGCGGGCGGTCGAGGCCAACAAGTACTCGGTGATGGCGGCGGCCCGGCTCGTCGCGGACTGCGTCGCCGCGGACGGCGTCGTCCACGCCTTCGGCACCGGTCACTCGCAGGCCGCCGCGCTGGAGGTCGCGGGCCGGGCCGGCGGGCTCGTCCCCACCAGCCGGATCTCCCTCGCCGACCTCGTGCTCCGCGGTGGCGAGGACCGCTCCGTGCTCAAGGACCCGCTGCTGGAGCGCTCCCCGGGCCTCGCCGCGCGGCTCTACGCCCTGGCCACGCCACGCCCGCAGGACATGTTCGTGATCATCTCCAACTCGGGCGTCAACAACTCGATCGTCGACATGGCGCTCCATGTGAAGAGCGCCGGCCATCCACTGGTCGCCCTCACCTCGCTGGAGCACACCAACTCCGTACCGGCACTGCACAGCAGCGGCAAGCGGCTCGCCGACCTCGCCGACGCCGTGCTCGACAACTGCGCGCCCACCGGCGACGCCCTCCTCCCGCTGCCCGACGGCAACGCCCTGTGCGGCGTCTCCACGCTCACCTCCTCGCTCCTGATCCAGATGACCGTCGCCGAGGCCGTCGCCCTGCTCACCGCCGAGGGCCACGAGGCCCCCGTGTACGTCTCCGCCAACGTGCCCGGCGGGTACGAGCGGAACGACGTGCTCGAGGCCCGCTACGAGGGGCGGCTGCACCGCGGCGGCCACTGATCCGGGGGCATTGTCAGTGCCCTCCTCTACGGTCGTGCCCGGTGGACGACCAACGGCCGTAGGGGGGCACCGTGACGACAGCGGAGGCAGCGGGTGCTGCCCGGACGGCGCCGGCATGGCGCGGCGGATTCGGGCGGCTGTGGACGGCGGCGGTCGTGTCGAAATTCGGCGACGCGCTGCGTACGGCCGCGATGCCGCTGTTGGCCGCCTCGCTCACCGACGACCCGTTGCTCATCGCCTCGGTGACGGCCTGCGGCTATCTGCCGTGGCTGCTGTTCGGGCTGCTCGGCGGGGCCGTCGCCGACCGGGTCGACCAGCGGCGGGCCATGTGGGCCGTGGATCTGCTGCGGGGCGGGCTGATGGCCGCGTTCGCGGTCGCCGTGGCCCTCGGCCACGTCTCGATCGCCGTGCTGATCGCGGTGGCCTTCGCCCTCACCGCGCTCCAGACCCTGTTCGACAACGCGGCGACGGCCCTGCTGCCGTCCCTGGTGCCGGGCGAGGCGCTCGGCAGCGCCAATGCCCGGCTGCAGACCGGGCAGCAGATGGCGGGCACCTTCCTGGCAGGGCCACTGGTGCCGGTGCTGCTCATCGCGGGCGCGGCCGTGCCGTACGCGGCGGACGCGGCGACCTATCTGCTGGCGGCACTCCTGGTGGCCTCGCTGCGGGGCGCGGGCCCCGAGCGGCAGCCCCGCAAGGCGGGTTCCACGCTGCGGGCCGAGATCGCCGAGGGCATACGCGCGCTGTGGCGTGACCGGGCACTGCGTTCCCTGTGCACCGCCACCACACTCTGCAACATCGGGATGGGCGCGCTCATCGCCACGCTCGTCCTGCACGTCACCGGCTGGCTCGACGCGGGCAACGGCGGCTATGCCGCGGTCGTCACGGCGTACGGCGCGGGAAGCGTCGTCGGCGGCCTGCTCGCCCGGCGGATATCCGAACGGATCGGCAGGCTGCGCGGCGTGTTCCTGGCCGGGACCGTGCAGACCGGCTGCCTCGTCGCCATGGGAACGGTCCGCGAGCTGTGGGTGACGGCCGTGGCGCTGGCGCTCTTCGGCCTCATGGGACTGGTGTGGAACGCCAATCAGGTGACGCTGATGCAGGAGCGCAGCCCCGACGGCATGCTGGGCCGCATCAGCTCCGCCTTCCGCACGCTCGCGATCGCCGGGGCGCCGCTCGGGGCGCTGCTCGGCGGTGCGTCGGCGGCGGCCTGGGGCCTGAACACACCCGCACTGCTGGCGGCCGGACTGTTCACCCTCGCCGTCACGTCTTTGGCCACCCAGATCAATTAGGTTGGTGGGGCAGCGGGGCACGCAGGCAGGCACGAGAAGAAGTGGGCTGAAGATGAACGCAACGAGGCTCAACCGGATGCCCGAATGGGCTGCTCTCGGCAAGCATCATGAGCAGCTGGCCGGTACGCATCTGCGGGAGCTGTTCGCCGCTGACGCCGACCGGGGCAGCCGGTACACCCTCCAGGTCGGCGACCTCCACCTCGACTACTCCAAGCATCTGGTGACCGACGAGACGCTCGCGCTCCTGCGCGAGCTGGCCGCGGCCACCGATGTCGCAGGGCTGCGGGACGCCATGTTCCGCGGCGAGAAGATCAACATCACCGAGCAGCGGGCCGTGCTGCACACGGTGCTGCGCGCCCCCCGCGACGCCGTCGTCGAGGTCGACGGTGAGAACGTGGTCCCCGCGGTGCACGCCGTGCTCGACAAGATGGGCGCCTTCTCCGAGCAGATCCGCTCGGGCAACTGGACCGGTCACACCGGAAAGCCCATCAAGAACGTCGTCAACATCGGCATCGGCGGCTCCGACCTCGGCCCGGCCATGGCGTACGAGGTACTGCGCTCCTACACCGCACGGGACCTGACGTTCCGTTTCGTCTCGAACGTGGACGGGGCCGATCTGCACGAGGCGGTGCACGACCTCGACGCGGCCGAGACGCTGTTCATCATCGCGTCCAAGACGTTCACCACGATCGAGACCATCACGAACGCGACGTCCGCCCGCGACTGGCTGCTCACCGAGCTGAAGGCCGGCCAGGAGGCCGTCGCCAAGCACTTCGTGGCCCTGTCGACCAACGCCGAGAAGGTCGCCGAGTTCGGCATCGACACGGCGAACATGTTCGAGTTCTGGGACTGGGTCGGCGGGCGGTACTCGTACGACTCGGCCATCGGGCTCTCGCTGATGATCGCCATCGGCCCGGACCGCTTCCGCGAGATGCTCGACGGCTTCCACCTCGTCGACGAGCACTTCCGCACGGCGACGCCGGAGGAGAACGCGCCGCTGCTCCTCGGCCTGCTCGGCGTCTGGTACGGCAATTTCTTCGACGCCCAGTCGCACGCGGTGCTCCCGTACTCGCACTACCTGAGCAAGTTCACCGCGTATCTGCAGCAACTGGACATGGAGTCCAACGGCAAGTCCGTCGACCGCGAGGGCAATCGCGTCGACTGGCAGACCGGACCCGTCGTCTGGGGCACGCCCGGCACCAATGGGCAGCACGCGTACTACCAGTTGATCCACCAGGGGACGAAGCTCGTCCCGGCCGACTTCATCGGCTTCGCACAGCCCGTCCCGGACCTGCTGCCCGGGCTCGTCGCCCAGCACGACCTGCTGATGGCCAACTTCTTCGCCCAGACGCAGGCGCTGGCCTTCGGCAAGACCCCCGACGAGGTACGGGCGGAGGGCGTCGCGGAGGAGCTGGTGCCGCACAAGACGTTCGTGGGCAACCACCCGACCACCACGATCCTGGCGAAGGAGCTGACCCCGTCCGTCCTCGGCCAGCTCGTCGCACTCTACGAACACAAGGTGTTCGTCCAGGGCGCCGTATGGAACATCGACTCGTTCGACCAGTGGGGCGTCGAGCTCGGCAAGGTGCTGGCCAAGAGGATCGAGCCCGTCCTCACCGAGGGCCGTGGCGGAGAGGACCTCGACAGCTCGACCGCGGCGCTCGTGAACACGTACCGCACGCTGCGCGGACGCTGATCCGATGGCGGGGGAGGGGACGGTGCGGCTGCGGCCGCCGAACAACAAGCTGAACGAACGGGCCGTCGGCTGGTGGCGGTCGCAGTGCCTGCTGACGACGGCCGTGCCGGTGGCGGTGCTCGCCGTCCTCGGCGCGCTCATCGAGCCCGCCAGGGTCTGGCTGCTGGCCGCGGCCGGTGCCCTGGCGGTCCTCGGGCTCGCCGGCACCGCCTTCTTCCCCGCCTGGTGGTACCGGGTGCACCGCTGGGAGGTCACGGACGAGGCGGTGTACGTGCGCACCGGCGCGCTCTGGCAGGAGTGGCGGATCGCGCCCATGTCCCGGATCCAGACCGTGGACACCGTGCGCGGACCACTGGAGCAGGCGTTCCGGCTCGCCACGGTCACCGTCACCACGGCCTCGTCCAGAGGCGCGATCAGGATCGCGGGCCTGGACCATGAGCTGGCGGCGGAGCTGGCCGCGCAGCTGACCAGGATCACGCAGACCACGCCCGGGGACGCCACATGAGCGACGGCTGGCTCAGGCTCGACCCGCGCACCGTCCTCGTCACGGCCGCCGTCATGGCCGGCGTCGCGGGCGGCGCCGGACTGCCGGTGCTGTTCGGCCTGGCCGGCGGTATGCCGTGGTGGCAGGCGCTCGGCTGGGTCGTGGCGGGAGCCGTCGTCCTCGTCGCGGGCGGCGCGGGCGCGGACTATGTGCGGTGGCGGCGCACGCGGTACCGGATCGGCCCCGAGCGCGCCGAACTCCACACCGGGCTGCTGCTCGTCAAACGCCGCTCCCTGGCCCGGGAGCGCATCCGCAGCGTCGATCTGACGGCCAATCCGCTGCTGCGCATACTCGGCCTGGTCAAGGTGCGGATCGGCACCGGCGAGCACAGCGGCGGCGGTGAGTCCACGCTGGAGCTCGACCCCGTCAGCAGGGCGGAGGGCGAGCGACTGCGGCGCGAGCTGCTGGCCCGCGCCGCGGCCGAAGCCCCCGGGACCCATCGGGAGGGCGAGCTGGCGGCCCTCGACCCTGGCTGGATCCGCTACGCACCGGTGTCGTTCGTCGCCCCACTGCTCGGCGGCGCGGCGGCGGGTGCGGTCATGCAGGTCAGCGAATGGTTCGGCGTACAGGGCGAGGTGATCGACTGGATCGCCGACCGCTTCCGGGACACCCCGGTCTTCTGGGTCGTCGTGGTGCTGGCCACCGGGGCCCTGGTCGCAGGGGCTGTGGGGGCGCTCGGTCTCTGGGTCGAGATGTGGTTCAACTACCGGCTGGAGCGCGAGCCGGGCGGCACCCTGCGGGTCCGCCGCGGCCTCTTCACGTCGCGGTCGATATCCATCGAGGAGCGGCGGCTGCGCGGGGTCGAGCTCGTCGAACCGCTGGGCGTGAGGCTGTTCGGCGCCGCGCGCGTCGATGCCGTCGCGACCGGCCTGGCGGACGAGGAGGAGGACCAGCACACCGACCGCAAGACGCTGCTGCCGCCCGCTCCACGGGCCGTCGCCGACGAGGTGGCGGCGCTGGTGCTCCGCGAGTCCGGTGCGCCGACGAGCGCGCCGCTGACCCCGCATCCGCCCGCGGCCCGCAGGCGCAGGCTGCGCTGGGCGCTCACCGCGGCGCTGCCGGCGCCCGCGATCCTGGCCGTGCTGGGGCTGCTGCTCACCGAGGTCCTGCTCTACGTCGCGGCGGCGTGCGCGGCGGTGTTCCTGCCGCTCGCGGTGCTGCTCTCGCTCGACGCGTACCGGAGCCTCGGCCACGGTATCGGCGGCGACTATCTGCTGGCCCGCTCCGGCACGGTCAGGCGCGGGACGGTCGCACTCCAGCGGTGCGGGGTGATCGGCTGGACGGTCAAACAGTCCTGGTTCCAGCGTCGGGCCGGCCTCGTCACGCTGACGGTGACGACAGCCGCCGGAGACGGGGCGTACTCGGTGTACGACGCCGACGAGCACGAGGGCCTCGACTTCGCCTCGCGGGCGGTCCCGGGCCTGCTGGAACCGTTCCTGGAGCGCGACGCGTAAGCGGCCCGGGGCGCCCTGGCCCCACACCCCGGTACGCCTCCGCAGGCACCCGTACCGGTGGTCGGGCCGGAACCAAGCGCCGGTCGGGCTCCGATGGAGCCCGTCCGGCAGGTCGGCGCACCCCGCAGGGCCCTGCGTACTCAGGGCGACGCCGGCGGATACAGGTCGCGCGGGAGCTGGGACGCCGCAGCCGAGTCGAGGAGCCACAGGGTCCTCGACCGGCCGTACGCGCCCGCAGCCGGCGCCTGGATCTCCCCGGCACCCGACAGCGCGATCGCCGCCGCGTTCGCCTTGTCCTCGCCCGCCGCGAGCAGCCAGACCTCGCGGGCCGCGCGGATCGCGGGCAGCGTGAGGGAGATCCTCGTCGGCGGGGGCTTGGGGGCCCCGTGGACCCCGACGACCGTCCGCTCCGTCTCCCGGACTCCCGGAAGCTCCGGGAACAGGGACGCGACATGCGTGTCCGGGCCCACCCCGAGCATCAGGACGTCGAACGTCGGCACGTCACCGTGGTCCTCGGGGCCGGACGCCGCGGCGAGCTCCACGGCGTAGGCGGCGGCCGCCGCATCCGCGTCCGAGCCGTTCGGACCGTCGGACGCCGGCATCGCGTGGACCCGGGACGGGTTCAGCGGCACCGAGTCCAGCAGGGCCTCGCGGGCCTGGGTGACATTGCGCTCCGGGTCGCCCTCGGGCAGGAAGCGCTCGTCCCCCCACCACAGGTCGAGCCGCGACCAGTCGATCGCGTCCCGCGCGGGCGCCGCGGCGAGCGCGGCCAGCAGGCCGTTGCCGTTGCGTCCGCCGGTGAGGACCACCGACGCGTAGCCACGCGCGGCCTGGGCGTCCACGACCTTCGTGATCAGCCGGGCCGCCGCGGCCTGCGCCATC
Organism: Streptomyces sp. NPDC001970; assembly: GCF_053594115.1. Lineage (NCBI taxonomy): Bacteria > Bacillati > Actinomycetota > Actinomycetes > Kitasatosporales > Streptomycetaceae > Streptomyces > Streptomyces sp. NPDC001970. The sequence goes on from NZ_JBSFDW010000003.1 coordinate 278,572, forward strand.
AGTTCCTTGTCGCGGTGGACGACGAGCTGAGGCGCACTCACTTCCCTGCCGCTTTCTTGGCCGGGGCCTTCGCCGAGGTCTTCTTCGCTGCCGCCGCGGGCGTGGCCTCATCGGCGCCCGCTGCCATGTGCGCATCCTCGCCGAGCCGGTCGACCCCGTACCGCAGCGCCGACGCGTACGTGTCGTCCGGGTCCAGCCGCCGCAGCTCCTCCGCGATCAGCTCCGCCGTCTCACGCCGCTTCAGCGCCACCGCACGGTCCGGCTGGCCCTGGATGGACAGCGTCGCCAGCGCCCCGTCCGCCCGGTCCAGCACGATCGGGCCGCAGTTCGTCTCCAGCCGCACGGCCGTGAGCCCGGGACCCGACGACACCGAACGCTTGACCGGCACGCCCAGCCGGTTCGCGAGCCACATCCCGAGCAGTTCGCAGCTCGGGTTGAACTCCTCGCCCTCCACTGCGGCGGCCGTGACCTCGCAGTCCACCTGGTCAAGCGCCGCCGCCAGCATCGAGCGCCACGGAGTGATCCGGGTCCACGACAGATCCGTGTCGCCGGGGGTGTAGGCCTCGGCGCGGGCCGTCAGTTCCCGGATCGGCTGCTCGCAGGCGTAGGTGTCGGTCACCCGGCGCTGCGCCAGCGCGCCCAGCGGGTCGGACGCGGGGTCCTGCGGTGCGGTCACCGGCCACCACACCACGACCGGAGCGTCCGGCAGCAGCAGCGGCAGGACCACCGACTGGGCGTGGTCGATGATCTCGCCGTAGAGACGCAGTACCACCGTCTCTCCGGTGCCGGCCTCGGCGCCGACGCGCACCTCCGCGTCCAGGCGCGCCTTCGCGCGGTCGCGCGGCGAGCGCGAGATCCGCTTGATGACGACGAGCGTGCGCGAAGGGTGCTCGCGGGACGCGTCGTTGGCCGCCTTCAGCGCGTCGTACGCGTTCTCCTCGTCCGTGACGATGACGAGCGTGAGGACCATGCCGACGGCCGGCGTGCCGATGGCCCGCCGACCCTTCACCAGGGCCTTGTTGATCTTGCTGGCGGTGGTGTCCGTAAGGTCGATCTTCATGGCCGACGCCAGCTCCGTCCGTCTCGTGCGAGCATTTCGTCCGCCTCGGCCGGACCCCACGTCCCGGCCGGATACTGCGCGGGCTTGCCGTGCTTGTCCCAGAACTGCTCGATCGGGTCGAGGATCTTCCAGGACAGTTCGACCTCCGCCAGCCTCGGGAAGAGGTTCGAGTCGCCGAGCAGGACGTCCAGGATCAGCCGCTCGTACGCCTCGGGGCTGGACTCCGTGAAGGACTCGCCGTACGCGAAGTCCATCGACACGTCGCGGACCTCCATCGACGTGCCCGGCACCTTCGAGCCGAACCGCATCGTCACGCCCTCGTCCGGCTGGACCCGGATCACCAGGGCGTTGTGCCCCAGCTCCTCCGTGGCCGTGCGGTCGAAGGGGGAGTGCGGGGCGCGCTGGAAGACGACGGCGATCTCGGTGACCCGGCGGCCGAGCCGCTTGCCGGTACGGAGGTAGAACGGCACGCCCGCCCAGCGGCGGTTGTCGATCTCCAGCTTGACGGCGGCGTACGTGTCGGTCTTCGACTTGGGGTCGATGCCCTCTTCCTGGAGATAGCCGACGGCTTTCTCGCCGCCCTGCCAGCCCGCCGCGTACTGCGCACGCACGGTGTTGGCGCCCAGGTCCTTGGGCAGCTTCACCGCGCCCAGCACCTTGGTCTTCTCCGCGGCCAGCGCGTCGGCGTCGAAGGAGGCGGGCTCCTCCATGGCGGTCAGCGCGAGCAGTTGGAGCAGGTGGTTCTGGATGACGTCACGGGCGGCGCCGATGCCGTCGTAGTAGCCGGCGCGGCCGCCGATGCCGATGTCCTCGGCCATGGTGATCTGCACGTGGTCGACGTACGACCGGTTCCAGAGCGGCTCGAAGAGGGTGTTGGCGAAGCGGAGCGCCAGGATGTTCTGAACGGTCTCCTTGCCCAGGTAGTGATCGATGCGGAACACCTGGTCCGGCGCGAAGACCTCGTGGACGATCGAGTTGAGCTCGATCGCGGAGGCGAGGTCGTGGCCGAAGGGCTTCTCGATGACGGCGCGCCGCCAGGAGCCGTCCTTCTGGTCGGCCAGTCCGTGCTTCTTGAGCTGCTGGACGACCTTGGGGAAGAACTTCGGCGGGACGGAGAGATAGAAGGCGAAGTTGCCGCCGGTGCCCTGCGCCTGGTCGAGCTCGTCGATCGTCTTCTTCAGCGTGTCGAACGCGTTGTCGTCGTCGAAGTTGCCCTGGACGAAACGCATCCCCTGGATGAGCTGCTGCCACACCTCCTCGCGGAAGGGGGTGCGGGCGTGCTCCTTGACGGCCTCATGGACTTCGTGGGCGAAGTCCTGGTCGTCCCACTCGCGGCGGGCGAAGCCGACGAGCGAGAAGCCCGGCGGCAGCAGCCCGCGGTTGGCGAGGTCATAGACGGCAGGCATCAGCTTCTTGCGGGACAAATCGCCGGTGACGCCAAAGATCACCAGGCCCGACGGCCCCGCGATACGCGGGAGCCGTCGGTCCGCGGCGTCACGAAGCGGATTCGCTCCGTGTGCGGGAGTCAAGGTCTTTCAGCCTTCCGAGGGAGCGAGGCGCTCGAGCTCCGCCTCCGTCGACTTGAGCAGGTCGTTCCAGGACGCCTCGAACTTCTCGACGCCCTCGTCTTCCAGCAGCTGCACCACGTCGGCGTACGAGATCCCGAGCTTCTCGACGGCGTCGAGCTCGGCGCGCGCCTGCTCGTACGTACCGCGCACCGTGTCGCCCGTGATCTGCCCGTGGTCGGCGGTCGCGTCGAGCGTGGCCTCCGGCATGGTGTTCACCGTGCCCGGGGCTACCAGGTCGTCCACGTACAGCGTGTCCTTGTAGGCCGGGTCCTTGACGCCGGTCGAGGCCCAGAGCGGACGCTGCTTGTTGGCCTGCGCCTTGTCCAGCGCGAGCCAGCGGTCGCTCGAGAAGACCTCCTCGTACGCCTGGTACGCGAGGCGGGCGTTGGCCAGAGCCGCCTTGCCGCGCAGCCCCTTCGCCTCGTCCGTGCCCAGCGCGTCCAGCCGCTTGTCGATCTCGGTGTCCACCCGGGACACGAAGAAGGACGCCACCGAACGGATCTTCGACAGGTCCAGGCCTGCGGCCTTCGCCTTCTCCAGACCCGCCAGGTAGGCGTCCATGACCTCGCGGTAGCGCTCCAGCGAGAAGATCAGCGTGACATTGACGCTGATGCCGAGGCCGATGACCTCGGTGATCGCCGGCAGGCCCGCCTTGGTCGCCGGGATCTTGATGAACGTGTTCGGCCGGTCCACCAGCCAGGCCAGCTGCTTGGCCTCGGCGATCGTCGCCCTGGTGTGGTGCGCGAGGCGCGGGTCGACCTCGATCGACACCCGGCCGTCCTGCCCGCCCGTCGAGTCGAAGACCGGACGGAGGACGTCCGCCGCGTCCCGCACGTCCGCGGTCGTGATCATGCGGAGCGCTTCCTCGACGGTCACCTTGCGGGCGGCCAGGTCGGCGAGCTGCTGCTCGTAACCGTCGCCGGACGAGATGGCCTTCTGGAAGATCGACGGGTTGGTGGTGACTCCGACGACGTGCTGCTGGTCGATCAGCTCGGCGAGATTGCCGGAGGTGATCCGCTTGCGCGACAGGTCGTCGAGCCAGATCGCCACGCCTTCGTCGGAGAGGCGCTTGAGTGCGTCTGTCATGAGAGTTGCATCTCCTACTTGTCGTATTCCGGCGTCAGCGTGCGGAGGCGGCGATCGATTCCCGGGCGGCGGCAGCCACCGCTTCGGGGGTGAACCCGAACTCGCGGAAGAGCACCTTGCCGTCGGCCGACGCACCGAAGTGCTCCAGCGAGACGATCCGGCCGGCGTCGCCGACGTACCGGTACCAGGTCAGACCGATGCCGGCCTCGACCGCCACACGCGCCTTCAGCGACGGCGGCAGGACGCTGTCCTTGTAGGCCTGGTCCTGCTCCTCGAACCACTCGACCGACGGCATCGAGACGACCCGCGCCGGGATACCCGCAGCCTGCAGCTGCTCGCGCGCCTCGACGGCCACGTGCACCTCGGAGCCCGTGCCGATCAGCACAACCTGCGGCGCGGCGCTCTGCCCGTCTGGCCCCTCGGCGTCGAACAGGACGTAACCGCCCTTCGCCGCGTCCTCGTTGGGCTCGTACGTCGGCACGCCCTGGCGGGTCAGCGCCAGACCGTGCGGGGCGCCCACGCCGAACTTCTTCGTCCAGCGGCGGAGGATCTCGGCCCACGCGATCGCGGTCTCGTTGGCGTCGGCCGGGCGCACGATGTTCAGACCGGGGATGGCGCGCAGCGAGGCCAGGTGCTCCACCGGCTGGTGGGTCGGGCCGTCCTCGCCGAGACCGATCGAGTCGTGCGTCCAGACGTACGTCACCGGCAGGTGCATCAGCGCGGACAGCCGCACCGCGTTGCGCATGTAGTCGGAGAACACCAGGAAGGTGCCGCCGTAGACGCGGGTGTTGCCGTGCAGCGTGATGCCGTTCAGCGCGGCGGCCATCGCGTGCTCGCGGATGCCGAAGTGGATCGTGCGGCCGTACGGGTCGGCCTCCGGAAGCGGGTTGCCCTTCGGGAGGAACGACGACGTCTTGTCGATCGTCGTGTTGTTCGACCCGGCGAGGTCGGCGGAGCCGCCCCACAGTTCGGGGATGACCTCACCGAGTGCCTGCAGGACCTTGCCGGACGCGGCACGGGTGGCCACACCCCTGCCCGCCTCGAAGACCGGGAGCTTCTCCTCCCAGCCGGTCGGCAGCTCGGTCGAGCGGATCCGGTCGAACTCGGCGGCGCGCTCCGGGTGGGCGCTGCGCCACGCGGCGAAGGACTTCTCCCACTCGCCACGCACCTCGCGGCCGCGGTCCAGTGCCTTGCGGGTGTGCGCGATGACCTCGTCGGAGACCTCGAAGGCCTTCTCCGGGTCGAAGCCGAGCACGCGCTTGGTGGCCGCGACCTCGTCGTCACCGAGCGCCGAGCCGTGCGCGGCCTCGGTGTTCTGTGCGTGCGGGGCGGGCCAGGCGATGATCGAGCGGGCCGCGATGAAGGACGGACGCTCGGTCTCCTCCTGGGCCGCCTTCAGCGCGCGGTGGAGACCGGCCGGGTCCAGGTCGCCGTTCGGCAGCTGCTCCACGCGCTGGACGTGCCAGCCGTACGCCTCGTACCGCTGCAGCGTGTCCTCGGAGACGGCGGTCGCGGTGTCGCCCTCGATCGAGATGTGGTTGTCGTCCCACAGCAGCACCAGGTTGCCGAGCTTCTGGTGGCCGGCCAGCGAGGACGCCTCGTGCGAGATGCCCTCCTGGAGGCAGCCGTCACCGGCGATGGCCCAGATGGTGTGGTCGAACGGGGAGGTGCCGGGCGCGGCGTCCGGGTCGAACAGACCGCGCTCGTAGCGGGCGGCCATCGCCATGCCCACGGCGTTGGCGACACCCTGGCCCAGCGGACCGGTCGTCGTCTCGACGCCCACCGTGTGCCCGTACTCCGGGTGACCCGGGGTCCTGGAGCCCCAGGTGCGGAAGGACTCGAGGTCCTCCAGCTCCAGACCGTATCCGGCGAGGTAGAGCTGGATGTAGAGAGTCAGGCTGGAGTGACCCGCGGAGAGCACGAACCGGTCACGGCCGGTCCAGTCCGCGTCCGCGGGGTCGTGCCGCATCAGCTTCTGGAAGAGGACGTACGCCGCGGGGGCCAGGCTCATGGCCGTTCCCGGATGGCCGTTCCCGACCTTCTGTACGGCGTCGGCGGCCAGGACGCGAACGGTGTCCACGGCCCGCTGGTCCAATGCGGTCCACTCGAGGTCTGTGGTGGTCGGCTTGGTGCTCACCCTGGGTCAGGGCTCCTCTCCACATGTTCGGTCCCGGTGACTAGGGGTGTACCGGGCGTTGTCGAGCCTACCCTCGCAGCAGCGTGCGTCCTTGTCGGAGCGCGTCTCTCCCCTCGGACACAGCCGGCACTGCCAGGGTGCGCTCAGCGGCTCGACTTCGCCTCTTGTCGGCGACCCCACCGGTCAGTACGCAGCGCGGCCCGGCAGCGCTCAACACGACCCCACCCCCGCGAAGATCGGCATGCGGCCAACGTCTAGAGTGGCGTGGTACGCGCAAGTCTTCACGGATATTCACTCCCCCATAGCCCTACGGGCACGGGAGGTGTCCCGGAAGCTTGCTGGGAATTCTCTGTCAGGGGTGTGCGTGACGGCCGTCGAGTCCCGACCCGCGGGGGTCGTCTTGACAACCGGCCCAGGGGGCCATCGGCCATTCGGGGCCCGCGTCAAGGCATTCGTGGCGCTCACCAAGCCGCGGATCATCGAACTGCTGCTGATCACCACGGTCCCCGTGATGTTCCTGGCCGCACAGGGTGTGCCGGACCTCGGGCTCGTCGTCGCCACGTGCGTCGGCGGATACCTCTCCGCGGGCGGCGCGAACGCGCTCAACATGTACATCGACCGCGACATCGACGCCCTGATGGACCGCACGTCGCAGCGCCCGCTGGTCACCGGTGTGGTCTCGCCGCGCGAGAGCCTGGTCTTCGGCATCACGCTCGCGGTCGTCTCGACGCTCTGGTTCGGACTGCTCGTCAACTGGCTGTCGGCGGCGCTCGCGCTGGGCGCGCTCCTCTTCTACGTCGTCGTCTACACGATGCTGCTGAAGCGACGCACCGCGCAGAACATCGTATGGGGCGGCATCGCCGGCTGCATGCCGGTGCTGATCGGCTGGTCCGCCGTCACGAACTCGATGTCGTGGGCAGCGGTCATCCTCTTCCTTGTCATCTTCTTCTGGACGCCGCCGCACTACTGGCCGCTGTCGATGAAGGTCAAGGAGGACTACGCGCGCGTCGGTGTGCCGATGCTCCCGGTCGTCGCATCGAACAGGGTCGTCGCACGCCAGATCGTCCTCTACAGCTGGGTGATGGTCGCCGTCTCCCTGCTGCTGACGCCGCTCGGCTACACCGGCTGGTTCTACACGGCGGTGGCGCTGGTGACGGGCGGCTGGTGGCTGCGGGAGGCGCACGCGCTGCAGAGCCGTGCGAAGGCCGGGGTGACGGGCGGCAAGCTCAAGGAGATGCGGCTCTTCCACTGGTCGATCACCTATGTCTCGCTGCTGTTCGTGGCGGTGGCGGTGGACCCGTTCCTGCGCTGACACGCGGCGTGGCCCAGGCCACGTGACCTGGCTGTCGCCAGTCGATCTACCCGGGAGTAGCATCCTGTTCATGGCAGACACCAAGGTTGACGCGCCGACTGAGAAGCAGGCGAAGCAGGCCGCGAAGGCCGAGCGGAGGGCGGCGAAGCTCGCCAAGCAGATCGGCGCCTTCGCCAGGGCGCACGGCGGCGCCGAGGGCCAGCTCGCGTACATCGGGCAGATGGGCACCCGCATCGTCCTCGTCGGCGAGGACGGCGGATGGGGCGACCTCGTCGCGCCCAGCCATGAGATCGCGGTCAGCGCGGCGGAGAAGTCCGGCATCACCATGCACGAGTCCTTCGACGGCGAGTTCGCGGCGAAGGTCCGCACGGGCCGGTACGAGTGGACGCGCATGGCCGGCATCCAGCTCGGCGGACCCTCGAACGACTGACGCGCGGCGCCGACGCGTGCCTGGCGGGTGAGCCGGCGTTCTTGCCGCGTGCCCTGCCGCGTGACTGCGGCGGACCTTGTCCCCGCGCCTTCCCGAACCGGGCTCCCCGGGCTCCGCCCCAGCAACGGGGCTCCGCCCCGGCAACAGGGCTCCGCCCCGGCCAACCGGGCTGCCCGGTACCGCAGGGTGTGCCCGCGTGTCCCTCCTCAATCGCCGGACGGGCTCCGAGCGACCGGGGCGGAGCCGCAGGTCGGGGAGGGGCGGGGTGGGGAAAGGAATGCCGGGCAACACCTAGGCCGGGGCTCACCCGTTAGGACGTGTGGAAGAACGTCCACCGCTGGGAGCCCCGGATGATCGATACGCCGTCCATGGTGGATCAGTACTGTCACGGAGTCCTCCGTACCGAGCTCGGCCTCGGTACCTTCGAGGCCCATCTCGGCAGGACCACCGGGCCACCCGCGCCCGGGACCACCTTCTTCGACACGCAGACCGGGTTCGCCGTACGGCGCTGGTGTCCGCCGCTGCTCGGGCTGGAGCCGCACTGCCCGCCCGCCAGCTATCTCGCCCGCCGCAGAGAGCTCGGCGTCCTGGAATCCGGCAGGCGGCTGCTGCGGGCCACTGGAATCGCCACGTACCTGGTGGACACCGGGCTGCCCGGCGACCTCACCGGACTCCCCGAGATCGCCGCGGCGGGCGACGCCGAGGCCCATGAGATCGTCCGGCTCGAGCAGCTCGCCGAGCAGGTCGCCGACACCTCGGGCACCGTCGACGGCTTCCTCGCCAACCTCGCCGAGGCCGTGCACGGCGCCGCGGACTGGGCCGTCGCCTTCACCTCCGTCGCGGGTGTACGGCACGGACTCACCCTCGCCCCCGAGCCACCGGGACCCGGCGAGGTGCGCGGCGCGACAGGACGATGGCTGGCCGGGCGGCAGGTCGGCGGCCGGCTCACCGACCCGGTACTGCTGCGGCACCTCCTCTGGGTCGCCGTCGCCTCCGGGCGCCCCCTGCAGCTCCATGTCGGGGTCGACGACCCTCTGCTTCTCACCGACTTCGCCGCCGCCACGACGGGCCTCGGCACCGATCTCGTGCTGCTGCACGGCTATCCGTACCACCGGCACGCCGCCCATCTGACGAGCGTCTTCCCGCACGTGTACGCGGATGTCGGGCCCGCACTCGCGCATACGGGGGCCGGGGCCGCGGCCGTACTCGCGGAGATCCTGGAGCTGGCGCCGTTCGGGAAGCTGCTGTTCTCCAGCGGCGCGCGGGGACTGCCCGAACTGCACGTGGTCGGGGCGCGGATCTTCCGGGAGGCGCTCGGGCGGGTACTCAACGGCTGGGTGACGGACGGCGCGTGGTGCCGTGCGGACGCCCAGCGAGTCGCCGAGATGATCGCGGCAGGCAACGCCCGCCGCCTCTACGGACTCGCCCGCTGAGCAGACCGCCCGGCCGATCCGTCCGCCCGGCCGATCCGTCCGCCCGGCCGATCCGTCCGCCGGTCAGGCCGCCGTGAGCGCGTGGTCCTGCTGCGCGGGGATCGACGCGGTGTCCAGCGGCCGCTCCCGCAGGCACAGCGCCAGGCGGAGCACCGCGATCCACATCAGCGAGGAGCCGAGCATATGGAGGGCGACCAGCACCTCGGGCACGTCGGTGAAGAACTGCACATAGCCGATGGCGCCCTGTGCCAGCAGCACGAACAGCAGCTCCCGGGCGCGCGCCCGGGTGTCGTCGGGCGCGTCCACGACCCGCAGCACCAGCCACATCGCCACGGCGAGCGCGCACACCACCCACGCCAGCGCGGCATGCACATGCGCCGCGTCCACCCAGTCGAACGGCATCCGGGGCACATCGCTGCTGTCGCCCGCGTGCTTGCCGGAGCCGGTCACGCCCGTACCCACGGCGATCAGCAGCGCCGCGGTGGCCGTCAGCACCCAGGACAACTTCCGTACCGGGCGCGGCACTCGGGGCCGCGGCGTGCCGTCGCCCTCGCCCGCCCGGATCCAGGTGATCGTCGCGACCGTGAGCAGTGCGTTCGCCGCGAGGAAGTGCCCGGCCACCGTCCACGGGTTGAGGCCGGCCCACACCGTGATGCCGCCGAGGACGGCGTTGCTCATCACGACCCAGAACTGCACCCAGCCGAGCCGGGAGAGCCCGCGTCGCCACGGCTTCGTGGCGCGCGCCGCGATGATCGCCCAGCCGACGGCGGCGGACAGGACGTACGTCAGCATGCGGTTGCCGAACTCGATCGCGCCGTGGATGCCCTGCTCGGGCGTCGCGAACAGGCTGTCGTCCGTGCACTTGGGCCACGTGTCGCAGCCGAGGCCGGAGCCGGTCAGCCGGACCGCGCCGCCGGTGACGATGATGACCACGCTCATCACGACTGCGGAGAGCGCGGCGCGCCGGACGGTCCGGGGGGACGGCGTCCAGCGCCGGGCGATGTAGGCGAGGGGGGTCTGCACGGCGTCTATCGTAGGGCGCCGCTTGTGCACGGATTCACGTGGGTGGGCATGTCCGGACAGACCCCACCGGCCCGGACCGCGCGCTGGGCTGAGACTTCGGCTTCGGGCGCGGCGGGGCGATCGCCGCGCCGCCGCGCGGAGGCTGGATCCCGTGGGCCGCCCCGGGGACGGCCACGGTCCAGGTGTTCGCAGCCGCCGCGCCGGTGTGCGCGGTGGCACTGCTCTGAGTGCCTGCCGCCCCTGCAGGCCCCGGTTCACCAGGACCGGGGCCCTGTCCCTCGGATCACTCCCAGCGGAAGAACGTCGCCGCCGCACCCAGGCCCAGCACCGCCCACCCCGCCAGGATCCCCAGGTCGCCCCACGGCATCGCGGCGCCGTGCTGCAGCACGTCCCGCAGCCCGTCCGAGAGCGCCGAGATCGGCAGCAGGCCGAGCACCGACTGCGCCGCGTCCGGGAACTTCTCCAGCGGGACGATCACCCCGCCGCCCACGAGCAGGAGCAGGAACACGAGATTCGCGGCGGCGAGCGTGGCCTCGGCCTTCAGCGTCCCGGCCATGAGCAGACCGAGGCCGGAGAAGGCCGCGGTGCCGAGCAGGAGGAGCAGGAGCACCGAGACGGGGTCGCCCTGCGGGGACCAGCCCAGCGCGAAGGCGATCACCGTCAGCAGAACGATCTGCAGCACCTCGGTGACCAGGACGGACAGCGTCTTGGCCGTCATCAGCGCCCATCGGGGCAACGGTGAGGCGGCGAGCCGCTTGAGCACGCCGTAGCGGCGCTCGAAGCCGGTGGCGATCGCCTGGCCGGTGAAGGCGGTGGACATCACGGCCAGCGCGAGGACGCCGGGGGCCATGAAGTCGACCGCGCTGCCCGCGCCCGTGTCGACGATGTCGACCGTGGAGAAGAGGACGAGCAGCAGCGACGGGATGATCACGGTCAGCAACAGCTGCTCACCGTTGCGCAGGAGCATCTTCGTCTCCAGCGCCGCCTGCGTCGCGATCATCCGTCCGACGGGTGCGGCACCCGGCTTCGGCGCGTAGGTACCAGGCGCCTCCGCAGGCCCCGACGCCACGTCCGTGGTCATCTCAGCGGTCACGACCGCAGCTCCTTCCCGGTGAGCTCCAGGCTGTGCTTACCCGGGGGACGCCCCCCGGACCTCCGGCAGATTGCGGTGTCGTCCCGCGGCACGACCGCAGCTCCTTCCCGGTGAGCTCCAGGCTGTGCTTACCCGGGGGACGACTCCCGGACCTCCGGCAGATTGCGGTGTCATCCCGCGTCACGACCGCAGCTCCTTCCCGGTGAGCTCCAGGCTGTGCTTACCCGGGGGACGCCCCCGGACCCCCGGCAGATTGCGGTGTCACCCCGCGTCACGACCGCAGCGGTGTCACCCCGCGTCACGACCGCAGCGGTGTCGTCCCGCGTCACGACCGCAGCTCCTTCCCGGTGAGCTCCAGAAACACGTCCTCCAGGGTGTGCCGCTCCACCGAGATGCGGTCCGGCATCACCCCGTGCTGCGCGCACCAGGAGGTGACGGTGGCGAGCAGCTGCGGATCGACCGTGCCCATGATCCGGTACGAGCCCGGCGTCAGCTCCGCCGCGGACGTACCGTCCGGCAGCGCCTTCAGCAGTGAGCCGACATCGAGGCCCGGTCGGCCCGTGAAGCGCAGGGTGTTCTCGGCGCCGCCGCGGCAGAGCTGTTCCGGGCTGCCCTGGGCGACGACACGGCCCGCGTCGATGATCGCGACGTCGTCGGAGAGCTCCTCGGCCTCGTCCATGAAGTGCGTGGTGAGCACGACGGTGACGCCGTCCGTGCGTAGTTCGCGCACCAGGTCCCAGGTGGAACGGCGGGCCTGCGGGTCGAGCCCCGCGGTCGGCTCGTCGAGGAAGACCAGCTCGGGGCGGCCGACGACGGCCATGGCCAGCGCGAGCCGCTGCTGCTGTCCGCCGGAGAGCCGCCGGAACGTCGTACGACCGCAGGAGCCGAGCCCCAGGCGCTCGATCAGGGCGTCCACGTCGAGCGGGTGCGCGTGCAACCTGGCCATGTGGTGGAGCATCTCGTCGGCGCGGGCGCCCGAGTAGACCCCGCCGGACTGGAGCATCACACCGATGCGGGGCCGCAGGCGCCCGGCGTCGGCCACCGGGTCGAGGCCGAGGACGCGGACCGTGCCGGAGTCGGCGCGGCGGTAGCCCTCGCAGGTCTCGACCGTGGTGGTCTTCCCGGCCCCGTTCGGGCCCAGGACGGCCGTCACCGTGCCGGCGCGGACGTCCAGGTCGAGCCCGTCGACGGCGGTCTTGGTTCCGTACCGCTTGACCAGGCTGCGCACCTGGACGACGGACTCGTTCTTCATGCGGGGAAGTCTAGGGAGCCCGTGGAGGTGCCCCAGCCGCGGGTCTCGGCTGCAAGGGCGCGAACCGGCCGATTTCTCCGCCTCGCCCGAAGGGGGGGCGATCCGGCCTCGCGGGGAAGGATCACCGTATGCCCGTGCTCATCGGCACGTCCGGGTGGCAGTACAAGGACTGGCGAGGCGTGCTCTACCCCGAGGACCGGCCCCAGCGACTGTGGCTGGAGGAGTACGCACGGCACTTTTCGACCGTCGAGAACAACAACGCCTTCTACCGGCTCCCCGAGCGGAAGACCTTCGCCGACTGGCGCGAGCGCACGCCCGAAGGGTTCGTCATGGCGGTGAAGGCCAGCCGCTATCTCACGCACATCAAGCGGCTGCACGATCCCGAGGAGCCCGTGCACCGCCTCATGGAGCACGCGGAAGGGCTGGGGGAGCGGCTGGGGCCCGTGCTGCTCCAGCTCCCGCCCACCCTGCGGTGCGATCCCGGGGCCCTGGACGCGGCACTCGCCTGCTTCCCCCGCCGGGTCCGGGTGGCCGTCGAACCCCGGCACGACTCGTGGTGGACGGAGGAGGTCCGGGCCGTGCTGCAGGGCCGCGGCGCCGCGCTGTGCTGGGCGGACAGCGGTTCGCGTCCGGTGTCGCCGCTGTGGCGGACGGCCGACTGGGGGTATGTGCGCTTCCACGGAGGCCTGGCCGAGCCGCGGCCGCGCTACGGACGCCAGGCGCTCACGAGCTGGGCCGGGCGCATTGCCGACGCCTGGGCGGACCGCGCCGACGTCCACGCGTACTTCAACAACGACACCGGCGGGGCGGCCCTGCACGACGCGGTCGCGTTCGCACGCGCCGCGGCCGCCCGCGGGCGCACGGTGACCCGTACGCCGGGAGAGGAGACCCAGGACGGACGGGACCTGGGCCAGGGCGGGTGAACCTGCGAGTGAACCCATGAAATGGAACGCTGTGAGGGAAGACTCCGCGGACCGGAAGGGCGACAGTCATGGCGGACAACGACCTTGAACGTCTGTTCGGCGGCGCGGACACGGAGGCGGGCAAACTGCTCTCCTCGCTGTTCAGCGAGGTCGGCGACAGCGGACAGAGCGGAGGCAACCCGCTCCAGGGGCTGGTGAGGGAGCTCGACGAGGGCGGTCTGGCCCCGAAGGTGGAGTCCTGGATCGGCACCGGCGAGAACCAGCCCGTCAGCGGCCCGGAGATCGCGCAGGCCCTTCCGTACCAGGTCCTCGACAGCGTCGCACAGCGCGCGGGTGTCACCCCCGAGCAGGCCGCCGACCGGCTCGCCGACGCGCTCCCGCAGGCCGTCGACAAACTCACCCCCCGGGGCGAGGTTCCGCAGGGCCTGCTGTGAGCCAGGAGGCGCCCGGATGAAGGACGTCACCTGCACGGACGGTCTGCGTGCAACGGTTGCGCGAGGGTCGGCCGCGGGGGGACATCCGGGGCACAAGGGCTGGTCACAGGGCCTGCGGTCGGCCGCAGGCCGCGCACGACGGTGTCACGGTCAGCATCCGGATTCATCCCACGAATGATCATTCCCGCAGGTCGGGTTAGGTTTCCCTAAGTGATGCACTGCACCGTCCGGTGGTCGGGACGCGCTTGTCAGTCTCTCGGGAATTACGCAACAATGGCGTTGTGAAAAACGTCGGCGAGGCTCTGCAGGAGGAACTCGGGACCGGGGAGCGCTCCACGCGCAACCGGGTCGCGCGGTCGATCCTGGACCACGGGCCGTCCACCGTCGCCGACCTCGCAGGGCGCCTCGGGCTCACCCAGGCCGCCGTCCGCCGCCACCTCGACGCACTCGTCTCCGACGATGTCGTCGCCGCCCGCGAGCAGCGTGTCTACGGCGCGCGCACGCGCGGCCGGCCCGCCAAGGTGTTCGCGCTCACGGACTGCGGTCGGGACGCCTTCGACCAGTCCTACGACAAGCTCGCCGTCGACGCCCTGCGCTGGATCGAGCAGACCGCCGGCGGAGGGGCTGCCGGAGAAGCCGCCGTCGCCGCGTTCGCCCGCGACCGGATGGAGGCCCAGGCCGAGGCGTACCGCACGGCCGTCGAGGCCGCGGAGCCCGAGGAGCGCACCGAGGCCCTCGCCAAGGCGCTGACCGCCGACGGGTACGCTGCTGCGGCGCGTAACGCACCGGTGGGCGAGCAGCTGTGCCAGCACCACTGCCCCGTCGCCCATGTCGCCGAGCGGTACCCGCAGCTGTGCGAGGCGGAGACCGAGGTCTTCTCCCGCCTGCTCGGCACGCATGTGCAGCGTCTGGCCACCATCGCCCACGGCGACGGGGTGTGCACGACCTTCATCCCGAAGGCCGGACACAGGCCCGACGAGCGGGCCGGTGAGACCAGCAAGACCGACAAGACCACTTCGCAAGCATCTGCAAGCACGGCCGGGAGGAACCCCGCATGACTCTCCCCACGGAGACTGCTCACCCCGAACTCGAGGGCCTGGGCAAGTACGAATACGGCTGGGCCGACTCCGACGCCGCAGGCGCCGCTGCCAAGCGCGGTCTCTCGGAGGACGTCGTCCGCGACATCTCCGGGAAGAAGAACGAGCCGGAGTGGATGCTGAAGCTGCGACTGAAGGGTCTGCGGCTGTTCGGCAAGAAGCCCATGCCGACCTGGGGCTCCGACCTTTCCGGCATCGACTTCGACAACATCAAGTACTTCGTGCGCTCCACGGAGAAGCAGGCGGAGTCCTGGGAGGACCTCCCCGAGGACATCAAGAACACGTACGACAAGCTCGGCATCCCCGAGGCGGAGAAGCAGCGCCTCGTCGCCGGTGTCGCGGCCCAGTACGAGTCCGAGGTCGTCTACCACCAGATCCGTGAGGACCTGGAGGAGCAGGGCGTCATCTTCCTGGACACCGACACCGCGCTGAAGGAGCACCCGGAGCTCTTCAAGGAGTACTTCGGCACCGTCATCCCGGTCGGCGACAACAAGTTCGCGTCGCTGAACACCGCGGTGTGGTCCGGCGGATCGTTCATCTACGTTCCGAAGGGCGTCCACGTCGAGATCCCGCTGCAGGCCTACTTCCGTATCAACACGGAGAACATGGGCCAGTTCGAGCGGACGCTGATCATCGTCGACGAGGACGCGTACGTCCACTACGTGGAGGGCTGCACGGCCCCGATCTACTCCTCGGACTCGCTGCACAGCGCCGTGGTCGAGATCATCGTCAAGAAGGGCGGCCGCTGCCGCTACA
Organism: Streptomyces sp. NPDC001970; assembly: GCF_053594115.1. Lineage (NCBI taxonomy): Bacteria > Bacillati > Actinomycetota > Actinomycetes > Kitasatosporales > Streptomycetaceae > Streptomyces > Streptomyces sp. NPDC001970. The sequence continues at coordinate 294,176 of NZ_JBSFDW010000003.1, forward strand.
CGACGATCCAGAACTGGTCGAACAACGTCTACAACCTGGTCACCAAGCGCGCCGTGGCCTACGAGGGCGCGACCATGGAGTGGGTCGACGGCAACATCGGCTCCAAGGTCACGATGAAGTACCCGGCCGTCTACCTGATGGGCGAGCACGCCAAGGGCGAGACCCTGTCCATCGCCTTCGCGGGCGAGGGCCAGCACCAGGACGCCGGCGCCAAGATGGTCCACATGGCCCCGAACACCTCGTCGAGCATCACCTCCAAGTCGGTGGCGCGAGGCGGCGGCCGGACCTCCTACCGCGGCCTGATCGAGATCGGCGAGGGCGCGGCCGGATCCAAGTCGAACGTGCTGTGCGACGCCCTGCTGGTGGACACCATCTCCCGTTCCGACACCTACCCGTACGTCGACGTCCGCGAGGACGACGTGACCATGGGCCACGAGGCGACCGTCTCCAAGGTCTCCGACGACCAGCTCTTCTACCTGATGCAGCGCGGTATGTCCGAGGACGAGGCGATGGCGATGATCGTGCGCGGCTTCGTCGAGCCGATCGCCAAGGAGCTGCCCATGGAGTACGCCCTGGAGCTCAACCGGCTGATCGAGCTGCAGATGGAGGGCGCGGTCGGCTGACGCCGCCGTACTCCACAGCGCCAGACTCTTTGACTGAGAAAGCGAGCACAACGACAGCCATGGCTGAGGCTCAGAACATTCCGGCGGGTTCCACCACCGCCGGGTCGATCGCGGTGGCCGCCGAGTCCACCGTCGCCACCCGCATGAGCGCCCCTCCGTCCTTCGACGTGGCGGACTTCCCGGTCCCGCACGGCCGCGAGGAGGAGTGGCGGTTCACGCCGCTGGAGCGGCTGCGCGGGTTGCACGACGGCACCGCGGTCGCGACCGGTGAGGGTGTCCGCGTCGAGGTGAACGCCCCCGAGGGCGTCACCGTGGAGACCGTCGGCCGTGACGACGCGCGGCTCGGCAAGGCCGGCACGCCCGTCGACCGGATCGCGGCCCAGGCCTACACCTCCTTCGAGAAGGCCTCGGTCGTCTCCGTCCCGAAGGAGACCGTGCTCACCGAGCCGATCCGGATCGCCGTGCACGGCGAGGGCGGGACCGCCTTCGGCCACCAGCTGGTCGAGCTGGGTGCCTTCGCCGAGGCCGTCGTCGTCATCGACCACACCGGTGACGCGGTGCTCGCCGCCAATGTCGACTTCGTGCTCGGCGACGGCGCGAAGCTGACCGTCGTGTCCGTGCAGGACTGGGACGACAAGGCCGTCCACGTCGCCCAGCACAATGCGCTGGTGGGGCGGGACGCCTCGTTCAAGTCGGTCGTGGTCACCTTCGGCGGCGACCTGGTCCGTCTCCACCCGCGCGTGGAGTACGCGGGCCCCGGTGGCGAGGCCGAGCTCATCGGTCTGTACTTCACCGACGCCGGCCAGCACCAGGAGCACCGCCTCCTGGTGGACCACAACACGCCGCACTGCCGCTCCAACGTCGCCTACAAGGGCGCCCTCCAGGGCGACGAGGCACACGCCGTGTGGATCGGTGACGTGCTGATCGAGGCCGCGGCCGAGGGCACCGACACCTACGAGCTCAACCGCAACCTGGTCCTGACGGACGGCGCCCGCGTCGACTCCGTGCCGAACCTGGAGATCGAGACCGGTGAGATCGTCGGCGCCGGCCACGCCTCCGCCACCGGCCGCTTCGACGACGAGCAGCTCTTCTACCTGATGGCCCGCGGTCTCCCGGAGAAGGAGGCGCGCCGCCTGGTCGTGCGCGGCTTCTTCGCCGAGCTGGTCCAGCAGATCGGCCTGCCGGACCTCGAGGAGCGCCTCATCGCCAAGATCGAGGCCGAGCTGGAGGCATCCGTCTGATGGCCTTCGTCCGAGCCTGTGGGCTGAGCGAGCTGGAGGAGGACACCCCGAAACGGGTGGAACTCGACGGCACGCCCGTCTCCATCGTCCAGACCGAGGGCGAGGTGTTCGCGATCCACGACATCTGCTCGCACGCGAACGTCTCCCTCTCCGAGGGCGAGGTCGAGGACTGTCAGATCGAGTGCTGGCTGCACGGCTCCAGCTTCGACCTCCGTACCGGCAAGCCGTCCGGCCTTCCCGCGACGCGCCCCGTCCCCGTGTACCCCGTAAAGATCGAAGGGGACGATGTGCTCGTCTCCGTCACCCAGGAGAACTGAAGTCCCCATGGCAACGCTTGAAATCCGCGACCTGCGCGTCTCCGTCGAGGCCGACCACGCCACCAAGGAGATCCTCAAGGGCGTCGACCTGACCGTGAAGCAGGGCGAGACCCACGCCATCATGGGCCCCAACGGCTCCGGCAAGTCGACCCTCGCCTACTCCCTCGCGGGCCACCCCAAGTACACGATCACCAGTGGCACCGTGACCCTGGACGGCGAGAACGTCCTGGAGATGTCCGTCGACGAGCGCGCCCGCGCCGGCCTCTTCCTCGCCATGCAGTACCCGGTCGAGGTCCCCGGTGTCTCGGTCTCCAACTTCCTGCGCACCTCCGCCACCGCCATCCGCGGCGAGGCCCCCAAGCTGCGCACCTGGGTGAAGGAGGTCAAGGAGACCATGGAGCGTCTGTCCATGGACCCGGCCTTCGCCGAGCGCAACGTCAACGAGGGCTTCTCCGGCGGTGAGAAGAAGCGCCACGAGATCCTCCAGCTGGAGCTGCTCAAGCCGAAGATCGCGATCCTCGACGAGACCGACTCCGGCCTCGACGTCGACGCGCTGCGCGTCGTCTCCGAGGGCGTCAACCGGGTCCGCGAGAGCGGTGAGGTCGGCACCATGCTGATCACGCACTACACGCGGATCCTCCGCTACATCAAGCCCGACTTCGTCCACGTCTTCGCGAACGGACGGATCGCCGAGTCCGGCGGCCCGGAGCTCGCCGACAAGCTCGAGGCCGAGGGCTACGAGGCATACACGAAGGGTGGCGTATCCGCGTGACACAGCTGCCGGGCCTCCTCGACACCGAGGCGATCCGCAAGGACTTCCCCATCCTGGACCGCCTGGTCCACGACGGTAAGAAGCTCGTGTACCTGGACAATGCGGCGACCTCGCAGAAACCGCGCCAGGTCCTCGATGTCCTCAACACCTACTACGAGCGGTACAACGCCAACGTCCACCGCGGCGTGCACGTCCTTGCCGAGGAGGCCACGGCGGAGTACGAAGGCGCCCGCGACAAGGTTGCCGCCTTCATCAACGCGCCGAGCCGCGACGAGGTGATCTTCACCAAGAACGCGTCGGAGTCGCTCAACCTCGTCGCCAACATGCTGGGCTGGGCCGACGAGCCCTACCGCGTGGACCGTGAGACCGAGATAGTCATCACGGAGATGGAGCACCACTCCAACATCGTTCCGTGGCAGCTGCTGGCGCAGCGCACCGGCGCGAAGCTGAAGTGGTTCGGTCTCACCGACGACGGCCGTCTCGACCTCTCCAACATCGAAGAGATCATCACGGAGAAGACGAAGATCGTCTCCTTCACGCTGGTCTCCAACATCCTGGGCACGATCAACCCGGTCGACCAGATCGTCCGCCGGGCGCAGGACGTCGGTGCGCTCGTCCTCGTCGACGCCTCGCAGGCCGCCCCGCACATGCCGCTCGACGTCCAGGCCCTGGGCGCCGACTTCGTGGCCTTCACCGGTCACAAGATGTGCGGCCCGACCGGTATCGGCGTTCTGTGGGGCCGCCAGGAGCTGCTGGAGGACCTCCCGCCGTTCCTGGGCGGCGGCGAGATGATCGAGACCGTCACGATGCACTCGTCGACGTACGCCCCGGCCCCGCACAAGTTCGAGGCGGGTACGCCCCCGATCGCCCAGGCCGTCGGCCTCGGTGCGGCCGTGGACTACCTCACCGCGATCGGCATGGACAAGATCGCGCAGCATGAGCACGCGATCACCGAGTACGCGGTCCGCCGCCTCCAGGAAGTCCCCGACCTGCGCATCATCGGCCCGGTCACGGCCGAGGACCGCGGCGCGGCGATCTCCTTCGTGCTCGGCGACATCCACCCGCACGACGTGGGCCAGGTCCTCGACGAGCAGGGCATCGCGGTCCGTGTCGGCCACCACTGCGCGCGGCCCGTGTGCCTCCGGTACGGAATTCCTGCGACCACGCGGGCGTCGTTCTATCTGTACTCCACGCCGGCCGAGGTGGACGCCCTGGTCGACGGGCTGGAGCACGTCCGCAACTTCTTCGGATGAGGGCGCCTACCGTGAGGACTGACGCGTGAAGCTGGATTCGATGTACCAGGACGTCATCCTGGACCACTACAAGCACCCCCACGGGCGGGGCTTGCGTGACGGTGACGCCGAGGTGCACCACGTCAACCCCACCTGTGGCGACGAGATCACCCTGCGCGTGAAGTACGACGGCACGCTCATCGCGGACGTCTCGTACGAGGGCCAGGGCTGCTCCATCAGCCAGGCCTCCGCCTCCGTGCTGAACGAGCTGCTCGTCGGCAAGGAGCTCGCCGAGGCGCAGAAGATCCAGGCAACGTTCCTTGAACTGATGCAGTCCAAGGGCCAGATCGAGCCGGACGACGCGATGGAGGAGGTGCTGGAGGACGCGGTCGCGTTCGCCGGTGTCTCGAAGTACCCGGCGCGCGTGAAGTGCGCCCTCCTGAGCTGGATGGCATGGAAGGACGCGACGGCCCAGGCGCTGTCCGAAGGGAAGACCGCATGAGTGAGAACGCCGAAGTCACGATGAAGCCGGCCTCCGAGGAGGAGATCCGCGAGGCGCTGTACGACGTCGTCGACCCCGAGCTGGGCATCGACGTGGTCAACCTCGGGCTGATCTACGGCATCCACATCGACGACTCCAACGTGGCCACGCTGGACATGACGCTGACGTCCGCGGCCTGCCCGCTGACCGATGTGATCGAGGACCAGGCGAAGTCGGCGACGGACGGCATCGTCAATGAGCTGAAGATCAACTGGGTCTGGATGCCGCCGTGGGGTCCGGACAAGATCACTGACGACGGGCGTGAGCAGCTGCGCGCGCTCGGCTTCAACGTCTGACTCGCGTCCGACACGCGTCGGGGAGCGTCAACGGCCATGCCCGCCAGGCACACTGGCGGGCATGGCCGTTCGCATGTACCACCTCGTCGTCGACGCCCACGATCTGCCCGCCCTGGCCCGGTTCTGGTGTCAGGTGCTGGACTGGCGGGTGCTCTTCGAGGCCGAGGACGAAGTCGTCATCGGTGCCGATGAGTTCGCGATGCCGGGCATGTGCTTCGTACCCGTGCCGGAGAAGAAGAAGGTCAAGAACCGGCTGCACATCGATCTCACGCCCGACGATCAGGCCGCCGAGGTCGAGAGGATCCTCGCGCTCGGGGCCCGGCGGGCCGATGTCGGGCAGGGGGGCGAGGTGAGCTGGGTGGCGCTCGCCGATCCCGAGGGCAACGAGTTCTGCGTGCTGCGGCCGAAGAAGTCGCTCACGGACTGACGGGCGGTGCGGGTGGGACCGGGCCACCGGGCGGTGCGGGTGGGACCGGGCCACCGGGCGGTGCGGGCGGAACCGGGCCACCGGGCGGACCCGGCGGTGCGGGCATACCGGCCGCCTCGGCCAGGACCGGGGCCAGGTTCTCCTTGCGGATGCGCTGGTCGACGTAGAGCAGGCCGGTCGCCAGGGGCGGGAAGGTGGTCTGGATGACGTACCCGATCAGCTGGGCCACGAGGGCGGCCACGATGTAGAGGGCGAAGGCCGACAGCACCTCCGACAGCCCCGGCTCGGAACCGAGGCTCGCCGCGCCCGCCATGGCGGGGATGAGCCCGATCAAGGTGATCGCCTGCTGGATGACATAGGCGATGACCGCGGCGATCACGCAGACCAGCAGGGAGATGCCGAAGACCGGCCACCAGCGGCCGCGCACCAGCTCCGAGGAGCGGCGCATCGCCCGGATGGGGCCCTGCTTCTCGAACACCACGGCCGCGGGGGCGAGGCTGAACTTCACCCAGAGCCAGACCGCCGGCACGGCGGTCACCAGGGCGCCGAGCACGCCGAACCCCACAAGGGCGCCCGCCTCCGCGTCGCCGTCCTCGCCGGAGGCGAGCAGCGACGCACCGATCATGGCGGTCGCGAAGCCGGCCATTGCCAGAGCGACCGGGACCATGGCGATCAGCCCGCTGAGCAGGCTGGCGCCGATCACGGCAGGCACTCGGGGCATGGCCTGCCGCCAGACGGAGCCGAAGCCGGCCGGGCGCCCCAGGACCGCGTCCTGGAGGACGGCGAGCATTGTCGCCTGCACGAGCGCGATGGCGAGGAGGTAGCCGATCACGGCGACGAGCCCGATGGACACGAAGGCGACGACGAGCGGCTGGATCTGGTCCCAGTCAGGGTCCTGGCCGTAGGGGAGATCGATCAGCTCGTAGAACGTGTCGCTGACGGCGGAGAAGGCGATGAGCAGGGTGCCGACCATCACCAGGGTGTAGGCCCCGAAGACGGCTGCCGGTATGCCGATGACCGCCTTCTTGTAGCCCCCGACGGTTGCGAGAGCGCCGCTCAGGATGTCGCCGACGGTGAGCGGCCGCAGCGGGATCACTCCCGGCTTCGGCGGCGGTGGCGGCGCCCAGCCGCCCCAGCCCGGTGCTGCGGGCCCTCCGGGCACGCCCCCGTACGGACTGCCGTACGGGCCCCACCCCACGTTGTCCGACATTCCCCGCTCCCCGCCTGTCCTGTTCCCGTCCCCGTCTGATCGGAACACGGTAGCGGGCAGGGGCATGCCCACGACGTGCAGGTGCTGTGTACGGCCGTACGCATCGTTGCGTACACTCGTACGCATGGGATACGGACTGCTGGCCGCGGCGATCGCGGCGGAGGTGGCCGGCACCACGGCCATGAAGTACAGCGAGGGCTTCACCAGGCTGTGGCCGTCACTGATCACGGTGGTGGGCTATGTGCTGGCCTTCAGCCTGCTCGCGCAGACGCTGAAGACACTCTCGGTGGGCACGGCCTACGCGATCTGGGCCGGCGTCGGCACCGCCGCCGTGGCCGCGATCGGCATGGTCTTCATGAACGAGTCCACGAGCCTCGTGAAGGTCGCGGGCATCGCACTCGTCGTCCTGGGAGTCGTCGTTCTCAACCTCGGCGGGGCGCACTGATGGGCCGCGCACGCAGATACGACCCCGAGCGGCGCCAGCGCATCATCGACGCCGCGATCCGCGTGGTCGGCCGCACCGGCATCGCGGGGCTCAGCCATCGGTCCGTCGCCGCGGAGGCCGATGTGCCGCTCGGCTCGACGACGTACCACTTCGCCTCCCTGGACGAGCTGCTCGTCGCCGCGCTCCGGCAGGCGAACGAGGGCCTGGGCAGGGCCCTTCGGGAGAGCGGCGCCCTCGGCGACCCGGACGCCGATCTCGCCGAGGAGCTCGCCCGGCTGATGGGGGAGTGGATCGGCGGCGAACGCACCGGTGTGGAGCTCGAGTGCGAGCTCTATCTGGCTGCCCTGCGCCGTCCCGCCCTGCGCCCGGTCGCGACGGAGTGGACCGACGGCGTCGTCGAGGCCCTCTCCCGCAGAACGGACCCCGTCACGGCACGGGCGGTGGTGGCACTGATGGACGGCATCTGCCTGCAGGTACTGCTGACGGACACGGCGTACGACGAGGAGTACGCGCGCGAGATGCTGCGGCGGATGCTGAGGTGACGGAGGCGGTCCCGGCGTGGGGCCGGCGGTCCGGCGGTCGGCGGTCCGGGGCCCGGCACATGAGACCGGTTCGCCCGTGCGCGCCCCGGCCGGTTAGGTTCTCCTCATGACCGACACCACTGCTCCTCGCACCATCGGCGCCGTCGCCGCCGGCCTTGCCACCATCGCCGGCGATGGCACCGTTCTCGACACCTGGTTCCCCGCCCCCGAGCTCTCCGCCGAGCCCGGTCCCGCCGGCACCGAGCGCCTCACCCCCGACCAGGCCGTGAACCTGCTCGGCGAGGGCGCCGCCAAGGCCGTCGGTGTGGACGCCCGGCGCAGGGTCGAGGTCGTCGCCGTCCGTACGGTCATCGCCTCGCTCGACGACAAGCCGCTGGACGCGCACGACGCCTACCTGCGCCTGCACCTGCTCTCGCACCGCCTCGTGAGGCCCCACGGCCAGAGCCTCGACGGTCTCTTCGGGCTACTCTCCAACGTCGCCTGGACCTCGCTCGGCCCGGTCGCCGTCGACGACGTCGAGACGGTGCGCCTGAACGCCCGTGCCGAGGGCCTGCACCTGCAGGTGACCTCGATCGACAAGTTCCCGCGGATGACGGACTACGTCGCCCCCAAGGGCGTCCGGATCGCCGACGCCGACCGCGTCCGGCTCGGCGCGCACCTCGCCGAGGGCACCACCGTGATGCACGAGGGCTTCGTCAACTTCAACGCCGGCACGCTGGGCACCTCCATGGTCGAGGGCCGCATCTCCGCGGGCGTCGTCGTCGGCAACGGCTCCGACATCGGCGGCGGCGCCTCCACCATGGGCACGCTCTCCGGTGGCGGCAACGTGGTCATCTCCATCGGTGAGCGCTGCCTGGTCGGCGCCGAGGCGGGCGTCGGCATCGCACTCGGCGACGAGTGCGTCGTCGAGGCCGGTCTGTACGTCACCGCAGGCACCCGCGTCACGCTGCCCGACGGCCAGATCGTCAAGGCCCGTGAGCTCTCCGGCGCGTCCAACATCCTCTTCCGCCGCAACTCGGTGACCGGCGCCGTCGAGGCCCGCCCGAACAACGCGGTGTGGGGCGGGCTCAACGAGGTTCTGCACAGCCACAACTGATCATCGGCGGCCGTGAGCTGCGGCCTCCTCATCGATCATCGCCCTGACCTGCTGCTGAGCTGTCGGCAGCTGTCGACGTCGGTCATCGTTGAGCGCCCTTCCACGGCCCCAGGACGGCCCGGAAGGGCGCTCGTGCGTTGGGGGAGACAGCCGCCTTGCAAGTTCGATCCGAGGCCGTTCCGGCGACGTCACGGCGTGGTCGGGTTGAACGTGCCGAGCCGAGCATGAGCGCCCTTGTCCGGTGCTGTTGATGTCACCTGTGGATGTCAGCCGGGAACCAATCTGCGCGCTGCTCCGCCGTGGTCTCGGCCGCGTTCGACGAGCCGAACCTGATCGCGGACGTCGGCCTGATGCCCCTGTCCGGCGGACCGAGCGGTGCAGCCGGGAACCAATCTGCGCGCTGCTCCGCCGTGGTCTCGGCCGCGTTCGACGAGCCGAACCTGATCGCGGACGTCGGCCTGATGCCCCTGTCCG